>NZ_JBFUFS010000003.1:0-379671 GCF_056403335.1 Rhodobacter sp. P2_H5
CCCCCCCCCCCCCCCCCCCCCCCCCCCCCCCCCCTCACTCCTCCAACAATTCCGCCAACCGCGCCTTGTCGGCCTCGCTCAAGCCCGCCGCTTCGGGCGCCGCGGCCCGCCTGCGGGTGACGACAAAGGCCAGCACCGCACCCGCCAGCAAGGCCGCCGGCCCCGCGAGCCACAGGATCAGGTTGGCGCCCGAAGTGGTCGGTTTCAACAGCACGAACTCGCCATAGCGCGCGACGATATAGGCCACCGCCTGATCATCCGTATCGCCCGCCTTGATCCGGTCGCGCAGAAGGACCCGCAGGTCATGGGCGAGGTCTGCATCGGAATCGTCGATGCTCTCGTTGCGGCAGACCAGACAGCGCAGCCCCTGGCTCAGGGCGCGCGCGCGCGCCTCCTCGGCCGGATCGGGCAGCATCTCGTCGGGCCGGACCGCGAAGGCGGGGGCGGCGAGCAGGGCGAAGGCCAGAGCCAGTCCGAGCCGCCTCATTCTGCCGGCACTCCCACCGGCCGGCGCGCCCCGGCGGCGAGGCGATAGCGCCGGTCGGTCAGGCTCATGATCCCGCCTGCCGCCATCATCAGCCCGCCAAGCCAGAGCCAGTCGGCAAAGGGCTTCAAATAAGACCGAACGGCATAGCCGCCGCCGTCCTGCGGATCGCCCACGACGAGGTAGATGTCGCCGAATATCCCGGGCCGGATCGCGGCCTCGGTCGTGGCCATGCCGGCGACCGGATAGGTCCGCTTGGCGGGATGCATCACGGCGACCTCTGCGCCGCCCTTGCTCACCACCATCTCGGCCACCCGGGCGGTATAGTTCGGCCCCGGCACGTCGCGCACCTCTTTCAGCTGGACCTGATAGGGGCCAAGCGCATAGCTCTCACCCACTTTCAACACCCGGATATCCTCGACCGCCCAAGAGGTCAGGGCCACCACGCCAAAGATCACCACGCCAAAGCCGGCATGGGCGATCGCCCGGCCCCAATCGGCACGCGGCAGGCGGGTCAGCCTTGCAAAGCGGTTGCCGAAGGCGCCACGGCCCGACCGCTGCCAGAGGTCGATCGCCGCCCCCGCCACCAGCCAGACCGCCAGCGCCACGCCCAAAGGCGCCAAGGGCGAGCGCCCCGAGGTCAGCGCAAAGGCCAGAAGCGCCATCGCCACCGCCAGCGCCAAAGCCCCGGCAAAGGGCCGCAAGGCGCGGCCAAGCTCCGCCCGCTTCCAGGGCAGGACCGCTCCCACCGGCAGGATCACCGCCAGACCCAGCACAAAGGGCATGAAAGCCGCGTTGAAGAAGGGGGCGCCGACCGACAGGGCGCGGCCCCAGAGGATTTCCGCCACCAGGGGCCAGATCGTGCCGATGAAGACCACGAAACAGGCCACCGTCAGCAGAAGGTTGTTCACGACCAGGCCGCTTTCCCGGCTGACCATGGCGAAAACGCCCTTGGACTCCAAAGCCCCGGCCCGCGCCGCAAAAAGCGTCAGCGCCCCGCCGACAAAGACCGCGAGGATGGCCAGCACGAACATCCCCCGCGTCGGATCGCTGGCAAAGGCATGGACCGAGGTGATGACGCCCGAGCGGACGATGAAAGTCCCGATCAGCGAGAAGCCGAAGGCAAGGATCGCCAGAAGCATGGTCCAGGCCTTCAGACTCTCGCGCTTTTCGACCACGATGGCGGAGTGCAGCAGGGCGGTGGCGATCAGCCAGGGCATGAAACTGGCATTCTCCACCGGGTCCCAGAACCAGAACCCGCCCCAGCCAAGTTCATAATAGGCCCAGAGCGAACCCATCGTGATGCCGATGGTCAAGAACAGCCAGGCGGCGAGCGTCCAGGGCCGCACCCAGCGGCCCCAGGCGGCATCCACCCGCCCCTCGATCAGGGCGGCGACGGCGAAGGCGAAGGCCATGCTCAACCCGACATAGCCGAGATACAGGAACGGCGGGTGGAAGGCCAACCCCGGGTCCTGCAGCAAGGGGTTCATGTCATGCCCGTTCATCGGCGGATAAGCCAGCCGCAGGAAGGGGTTGGAGGTCCAGAGCATGAAGGCCAGGAAGGCCACCGCGATCGCCCCCTGCACCGCCAGAACCCGCGCCTTCAGCCGCACCGGCAATTGCCCGCCAAACCAATGCGCACAGGCGCCGTAAAGGCTGAGCGCCAGCACCCAGAGCAGCAAGGAGCCCTCATGGTTGCCCCAGACCCCCGCCACCTTGTAGAGCATCGGCTTCAGGGTATGCGAATTCTCGACCACAAGCTTCAAGCTGAAATCGCTGGTGACAAAGGCATAGGTCAGCGCGCCGAAGCTGACCGAGATCAGCAGGAACTGCGCGGTGGCGGCGGGCCCGGCCAGCGCCATCAGCATCGGATCGCGGCGCTGCGCCCCGATCAGCGGCAGCGTGGCCTGGATGCAGGCCACGACAAAGGCCAGGATCAGGGCAAAATGTCCAAGCTCGACGATCATCGGCCTCTCCTCTTGTTGCGGCGATCATAGGCGGGTTTGCGCGCCGATCCAATGGGCTGCGGCAGGGCTGGCCCGCCGCTGCGGCACCGCGCCGCGTGATGTGATGCGGGTTTCCGGCGATTTGCCGGGGTGGCGCGCGGATTTCGCACAGAATTGCCATGGACCGGGGCGAGACTTGCCCGGATAGTGCGGCAAAATGGAGGATGACATGGCCAGAACCACCCAGATCCGGACCACACTGATCGGGGCCCCGATCGATGCGGGCCAGCGCCGCGCCGGCTGCGTGATGGGACCGCAGGCCTACCGGGTCGCGGGGCTGGCGCAGGCCATCGCCGAACTGGGGCATGGCGTGCAGGATTGGGGCGATCTGGCCCTGCCCCTGCTGGAACCCGCCACCTGCCCCAACCCCGCCGTCCATTCCCTGCCCGAGATCCTCGGCTGGACCAGGGTGCTGTCAGCCTCCGTCGTCACGGCGCTGGAGGGCGGCACCCTGCCTATCGTGATGGGCGGCGACCATTCGCTGGCACTGGGTTCGGTCGCGGGGGCTGCGACCCATGCGGCGGCGGTCGGGCGGCCGCTGTTCCTGCTCTGGCTCGATGCCCATTCGGATTTCCACACGCCGCTCACCACGACCTCGGGCAACCTGCACGGCACCCCGGTCGCCTATATCGCCGGGCGCGAGGGCTTTGACGCCTTCCCGCCCTTCCCCGGCGTGATCCCGGCGGAGCGGATCTGCCTTTACGGCATCCGCTCGGTCGACCCGGCCGAACATGCGGCCCTCCTGACCCACGACATCGCGATCAACGACATGCGGGTCCTGGACGAGCGCGGCATCGTGGCGCCCTTGCGCGAGTTTCTCGAGACGGTGAAGGCGGCGGGTGGCATGCTGCATGTCTCGCTCGATGTCGATTTCCTCGACCCTTCGATCGCCCCCGCGGTCGGCACCACGGTCCCCGGCGGCACCACCTTCCGCGAAGCACATCTGGTGATGGAACTGCTGCACGAGGCGGGTCTGGTGACCTCGCTGGATCTGGTCGAGCTGAACCCGTTCCTGGACGAACGCGGCAAGACGGCCAAGCTGATGGTGGATCTGGTCGGTTCGCTGATGGGGCGCAAGGTCTTCGACCGGCCGACGCGGAGCTTCTGAAGTGGCAGCGGGGGGTTTCCACCCCCCGCACCCCCCGAGGCGGGGGCGGCTCACGCCCCCCCGCCGCCCCCAGTGGGATATTTCTGTCTAGATGAAGGGGCGGGCTTTTACTGGCCGGGGTTTCCTCCTATCTTGACCGCATGACCGTGCCCTTGATCGACCCCTTCGCCCGCGCCATCTCTTATCTGCGCGTCTCTGTGACGGATCGCTGCGATTTCCGCTGCGCCTATTGCATGACCGAACACATGACCTTCCTGCCCAAGGCCGAGCTTCTGAGCCTTGAGGAACTGGAGCGGGTCTGTTCCGCCTTCATCCGGATGGGCGTCGAGAAGCTGCGCATCACCGGGGGGGAGCCCTTGGTCCGCAAGGGGATCATGTCGTTTTTCGAGGCGATGGGGCTGAAACTCGGTCACGGGTTGAAGGAACTGACCGTCACCACCAATGGCTCGCAGCTGCGCAAATACGCGCAGGCGCTGGCCGATTGCGGGGTGAAGCGGATCAACGTCTCGGTCGACACGCTGGACGACAAGAAATTCGCCGAGATCACCCGCTGGGGCCGCCTGGCTCAGGTGCTCGATGGCATCGCTGCGGCGAAAGAGGCGGGGCTCAAGGTCAAGATCAACGCCGTGGCGCTGAAAGGCTTCAACGAGGACGAGCTGTTTTCCATGGCCGAATGGTGCGCCCGCGACGGCCACGACCTGACCTTCATCGAGGTCATGCCGATGGGCGACATGGGAACGGTCGAGCGCGCCGACCAGTACTGGAGCCTGAAGGACCTGCAAGCCCGCCTCGCCAGCCGCTACACAATGACCGAGCTGGCAGAGAAGACCGGCGGCCCGGCGCGCTATCTGCGGCTGGAGGAGACGGGGCAGAAGATCGGCCTGATCACCCCGCTGACCCACAACTTCTGCGAAAGCTGCAATCGGGTGCGGCTGACCTGCACGGGCGAGTTGTACATGTGCCTTGGCCAGGAAGACATGGCCGACCTGCGGGCGCCCCTGCGGGCGAGTGCTGACGATGCCCCGCTGGAGGCCGCCATCCGAGCGGCAATCCTGCGCAAGCCCAAGGGGCATGACTTTGATTATTCAAGGGCGAAGGTGGCCGGGCAAGTGAGCCGGCATATGAGCCATACGGGGGGGTGAGGACTTTTGACCTCCGCAGGTCAATTTTGGTTACATCAAGGGATTGGTTTGGACGTAATCTCTTTCGATTGACTTAGCTGAAAGGGCAGAAATGTGAGGTATCTCTTATTTTGCTTCTGTCTTGTTTTTTCAATGATGCCAGCCGTGGCAGATGAGATTACTGACGCCGCCGTAATTTTCGGCGGAAAAGATGCTATAGTCAAGAAGTGGGCCAGAACACCGCGCGTCGTCGTAATTCATGAAAACCCGACCGAACTTCGTGCACTTCGACCAACGATCGATTTTTTAAACGAAACGACGCACTTGGGAATAGGCACTTATCAAGACATCTGGATCCCCGATTTGCAGAGCTCTCCGTTATTGGATTCCGGCGCCTCTTTCCGAATAAATATAAGCGGTTTCTTGACGAACCGCCCCCATGGGCACCCTGTTTATACGAAGAGAAGTTATTACAGCAGATATCTTTATTTTTCTGGTCGACATCAGAACCGGATCATTCTTTTCGGTCGTCCTCGACGATCACCTGCCCAATTTACAGCGCGGTTTCGCAAATGGTTCTAACCCCTGCTACTTTTCCATGAAGTCAAAGAGCGGGCAAATCGCGATCGCCGAGATCTATATCAACAGTCTGTTGAGCGCAGAGGATATCGACGAATGCATTTACGAAGAGCTTACGCAAGCCTTCGGGCTGGTGGATGACTCACAGGGCACGCCCTATTTTACCTATGACAACCTTGCCGGTGCGAAACCGGGCAATCGAGACTGGAAGCTCCTCAAGGCTCTCTATGATCCACATCTGAAGCCTGGCGATCCCGTTTCAAAAGCCTTGGAACTTTATCGCACGCTTCCTGAAAATTATACCCAAAGCCAGAAACCGTCCCAAGTGCCGGAGGCACAAACCAACAGCCCCCCTAAATCAACCCCCCAAACCGCCGCTTTTCATGAATACTAGCGTTGTCTAGAAGACCGATTCTCCAATTTATAGTTAACGCCCCCTCTCCTCCCCGCGCGTAGAGCCGGAAGGAAGACCGAAAGAAGACGCCAAAAAGACAAGCACCTCCCCACTCCAACCCCGATTACCCCCGCGCTCGCAGGCACTTGCCCCCTCACACCGGCATCCGCGCCTCGATCATCCCGGCGTACCAGCTTGCGCCAAACGGAATGGCATTGTCGTCGAAGTTATAGGCGGCATGGTGCAGCGTCGCGGTGTCGCCATTGCCAAGGAAGATATAGGCGCCGGGGCGGGACTGGAGCATGTAGCTGAAATCCTCCGCCGCCATCAAAGGGGCGATGTCGGTCGCGACCGCGGGAGAGATCCCCTCAGCCACAAGCGCCGCAAACCGGGTGTTCTCCGGCGCGTTGAGCGTCACCGGATAGCCGCGCTGATAAAGCACCTCCGCCCGCGCGCCGAGCGCCAGAGCCGTGCCTTCGGCAATCTCGCCGATGCGCTTTTCGACCAGATCCTGCACCCCATGATCCATGGTCCGCACGGTGCCCTTCAGCTTCACGGTCGTCGGGATCACGTTATGGGCCGGGCTGTCGGTCTCCACCACGCAGACCGAGACGACGACCTGCTTCAAAGGGTCGACATTGCGGCTGGCGATGGTCTGCAGCGCCAGGATGACATGCGAGGCGACGACGACCGGATCGACGCCATTGTGCGGGTTGGCGGCATGGCCGCCCTTGCCGGTGATCACAATGTCGAACTGGTCGGCCGCAGCCATCATCGCGCCCTCGCGCAGGGCAAAGCTGCCGACCGGAATGCCCGGCATATTGTGCATGCCATAGACCTCCTGAATGCCGAAGCGCTCCATCATGCCCTCGGCCACCATCTCGCGCCCGCCACCGCCGCCCTCTTCGGCGGGCTGGAAGATCAGGACCGCGGTGCCGTCGAAATTCCGCGTCTCGGCCAGATACTTGGCCGCGCCCAGCAACATGGCGGTATGCCCGTCATGGCCGCAAGCGTGCATTTTCCCTTGCGTTTTGGAGGCATAGGCCAACCCGGTCTTTTCATGGATCGGCAGGGCGTCCATATCGGCGCGCAGCCCGATCACCCGGCCCGAGCCGGAATTGCGCCCCTTGATCACCGCGACCACCCCCGTGCGCCCGATGCCCTCGACCACCTCGTCACAGCCGAAACTGCGGCACAGTTCCGCCACCTTCCCCGCGGTGCGCTGCACGTCGAACATCAGCTCCGGATGGGCGTGAAAATCGCGGCGCCAGGCGGTGATCTCGGGCAGCAGTTCGGCAAATCGGTTCTTCACGGGCATGGGACGACTCCTTTGCCCGATGATCCGCCAATCGCAGCCCATCAGCAACCCCCGCTTTTCCCCCTTTCATACTGGCAGAAATATCCTCGGGGGCGGTCCGGAGGGGGCGGAAAGCCCCCTCCGGGCGGGGGGTGCGGGGGGCGGCAGCCCCCCGCTTCCGCCTCACAGCGACGGCCCCGGCACCAATTTGCTGCCATCGCTGAACCGCGACAACCGGAACCGCGACAGATCATGCCCGACCTCCCGCCCCGCAACCAGATCCGCCACGACGCGCCCCATCCCCGGCCCGATGCCGAAGCCGTGGCCGCACATGCCCGTGGCCACCACCAGCCCCGGGATCGCGGCCACCCGGTCCACCACCGGCACTACATCGGGGATCGTGTCGATCATGCCCGCCCAGGTCCGCAACAGGGCGGGCCTCCCAAGGGACGGAAAAGCCGCGGCAAAATCGTCCTGCACCTTGGACAGTGCCTTCAGGTTCGGCGCCGGATTCAACACGCGCATCTTCTCGAAGGGCGAGATTTCCTCGCCCGTCCAGGCCCTTGCCGTGCCCCAGCCATCGGGGAAACCGACGGGCGCGCGGGCGCGGAATTTGGTCTTGCGGAAGTCTTTGCGCAGCACCGACAGGAATTTCCCCACGTGGCGGAAGGCATCCGGGCCAAGGTAGAAATCATGCGAGGCGCCCGGCGCGATCGTATAGCCGCCATCCTCCCGCCTGCGAAAGGCAAAGCGGTCGTCGGCGGCACAGCCTGCAAAGACATCCGGCATCGGCTCGGTCTGCGCAACCGAAGCCAGGACCGAAAGCTGCGGGATCTTCACCCCCTCGGCCCTGAGCAGAAGCGAGGACCAGGACCCGCCCGCCACCACGACCTGATCACAGGCGATGCGGCCCTTTTCGGTGAAAACCCCGGCGATCTTGCCGCCCTGAAGGTCCAGCCGCCGCACCGCGCAATCCTCAACAATAACAGCGCCCTGCTCGACAGCGCCCTCGGCCAGCAGCGGCACCGCGACCCAAGGTTCGGCCCGTGCGTCCGTGGCGGTGAAGAGCCCACCCACCCATTGCACCGCCGCGCCCTTGATCCGGTCATAGACCTGCAGGCCGGATTGCAGCCGCACATCCAGCCCCATGGCGCGCGCCTGATCGGCCCAGATCTCGAAGCCCATCATCTCGGCCTGGGTCCGCGCGAGGTACATGACGCCCTCCTGCCGGAAGCCCAGACCGCGGCCGCCGCCGGCGCTGAACCTCTCGTGCAGATCCTGCCAGATCGCGAGGCTTTCCATCATGATCGGCAATTCGGCAAAGTCGCGGCCCTGCTGGCGGATCCAGCCCCAGTTGCGGCTCGATTGTTCTCCCGCGATGCGGCCCTTTTCGCAAAGGACGACCCGGATGCCCTGCTCGGCCAGAAACCAGGCCGTCATGACGCCGATGATGCCGCCGCCGATCACCACCACGTCACAGGCGGCGGGCGGCGGGGCGCCAAAGCGGATCGGCGTCGCGATCGAGATCGGGCCGGTGTCAGAAAACGACGTCACGCGAGATCCTCCAACAGGCGGCGCATGAAGTCATGCCCGGCCTGAAACTCGGTTTCCTCAAGATATTCATCGGGTTGGTGGGCCTGGGCTATGTCGCCCGGCCCGCAGACCACCGCCGAATAGCCGCGGGCCTGAAAGTGCCCGGCCTCGGTGCCATAAGACACGACGCCCGAGGCATTGGCCCCGGTCAGGCGGCGGACCAGCGCCTCGGCAGCACCGCCGCCAGGGCCGTCCTCGGGCTGGAGGGGGGGGACGCGGAAGAATCGTTGCAGCAAGATCCCGGCGCCGGGCTTGCGGGCGGAAAGCCTTGCGCCCAGGTCGGCGGCGGCGGCTTCGAAGGCTGCGGCATGGGCCTCGACCTCTTCGCCGGGCACCACGCGCATCTCCAGCGCGAAACGGCAATCGGCGGCGGTGATGTTATGCGCGGTTCCGCCCGAGATCATCCCGATGTGCAGCGTGGTGAAGGGCGGATCGAAGCGGCTGGCCAGAAGGCTTGGCGCCTCGGCCTGCAGGGCTTCGTTGCGGTCGTTGACCCAAGTGATCAGCCGCGCGCCTTCCATGATCGCCGAGACGCCATAAGGCAGCAGGGAGGAGTGCACCTCGAACCCTTTCACATGGACATGAAAGCCGGTGCCGCCCTTGTGGCCATGGATCGGCTGCATCCGCGACGGCTCGCCGATCAGCGCGATCTCGGCCTTGGGGAAGGCGGTTGCCATGGTGCCCAGCATCGGATCGGCCCCGGTGCAGCCGATCTCCTCGTCATAGGACAGGGCCAGCTGCAGGGGCCGCGCCAGATCGCGGCGCGCGGCCTCGACCAGGGCCCAGATCGACAGCGCGACATAGCCCTTCATGTCGCAGGCGCCGCGGCCATAGATCCGGCCCTCGCGGGTGGTCAGGGTGAAAGGGTCCGAGGACCAGGCCTGCCCCTCGACCGGCACGACATCGGAATGGCCGGAGAGGACCACGCCACCCGCGATCAGCGGCCCGGCATGGGCCATCAGCGCGGCCTTGCGACCATCCTCGTTCCAGTGCCGGGCGGTGGCGATGCCGTGGCTGGCCAGGTAATCCTCCACCCAATCGATCAGCGGCAGGTTGCTGTCATGGCTGACCGTCGGAAAGGCCACCAGCCGCGCCAGAATCTCGATCGGCGTCAGAATTTCGACCATCGCGGCCTCCTGTTCGTTTTGCAGCGGACCCTCCACCCGCGCCCTTCCAGTGTCAACATCCGGCGGAATGTGCGGCGGGCCAGACAGATCGCCGCGCAAAGAGGGGGCAAATCGGTCAAGATAAAGATTGATCGGTTGGACAAAATCGGGAAAGCTCCGGGAAGGGCGAGCATGGCGCTGGACGCCAGCCGACCCTGACGACGTAAGCCGAATAAAAACAAAGACCTGGGGAGAAACCTATGCCCGATGGGGGCGACGCCGTCCTGGACGTTCGGGGCTTGACGACGGTTTTCCGCACCCGTGGTGGTGAGGTCCATGCCGTCAATCAGGTCAGCTTTCACCTCAAGCGCGGTGAACTTTTGGGCGTTGTGGGCGAAAGCGGCTCGGGCAAGTCGGTGACGATGATGTCGCTGATCGGGCTGTTGCCGATGCCCCCCGCCGAGGTGCGCGGCGGCGAGGTCTGGATGGGCGGGCGCGACCTGCTGAAGATCCCGGCCAAGGACCTGCGCGACATGCGCGGCGCCAAGGTCGGCTTTGTCTTCCAGGACCCGATGACCAGCCTCAACCCGGTGTTTCAGGTCGGCTTCCAGATCATGGAACCCCTGATCCGCCACATGGGCCTGACCAAGGCTCAGGCCCGGGTCCGCGCGGTGGAGCTTCTGGAACTGGTGGGCATCCCCGATGCCGCAGCCCGGCTCGACAGCTATCCGCACCAGTTCTCGGGCGGCATGCGGCAGCGTGTGATGATCGCGATAGCGCTGGCCTGCGACCCCGATGTGCTGATCGCCGACGAGCCGACCACGGCGCTGGACGTGACCATTCAGGCGCAGATTCTGGAGCTTGTGAAGGAGCTGCGCCAGAAGCTTGGCATGGCGATCATCTGGATCACCCATGATCTGGGCGTGATCGCCGGCATCGCCGACCGGGTGATGGTGATGTATGGCGGGCAGATCGTCGAACACGGGCCGGTCAAGACGCTGTTCGCCGATGCGCAGCACCCCTACACGCGGGCCTTGCTGAAAACCGTGCCCTCGCTGACCGGCGCCCGCGCCGCGCGGCTGCAGGTGATCGAGGGCCAGCCGCCGATCATGACCGAAGCGCCGACCTCCTGCGCCTTCGCCCCGCGCTGTGCCCATGTCTTTGCCCGCTGCCGGGTGGAAAACCCGCAGCGCCGCGCGGTGGACGGCGCGCAACTGGGCCAGGGCCATGACGTGGCCTGCCATTGGGAGGCGGGTCATGCGTAGCAGCCATCCGCCGAAGATGGGCAGCATTGCCCATCCTACCGACTCCCGTTGCGCAACCTTAGGGCGTAGGATGGGCAATACTGCCCATCTTCGGGACATCGGAGGGCGCGCCCATGTTTGACATCGCATCAAAGCCCGGCGCAAACCCTCTTGTCCGGGTCCGCGACCTCAAGATGTATTTCCCGATCCACAGCGGCGTCCTGCGCCGCCATACCGGCGATGTGAAAGCGGTCGATGGCGTCAGCTTCGACATCATGGCGGGTGAAACCCTCGGTCTTGTCGGCGAAAGCGGCTGCGGCAAATCCACCGTCGGCCGGGCGCTGATCCGGCTTTACGAACCCACCGCCGGCTCGGTCGAGATTGCCGGCGACGATATCCTCGCGCTGCGCCCCGAGGCGCTGCGCAAGAAGCGGCCGCAGATGCAGATGGTCTTTCAGGACCCGCAGGCGAGCCTCAACCCGCGGATGACCCTGGCGCAGATCATCGGCGAGCCGCTGGTCGAACATTCCGGCAAATCCGGCACCGATCGGCTGGCGCGGATTTACGAGCTGATGGATCAGGTCGGCCTCAACCGCCGTTTCGCCAACCGCTACCCGCATGAGTTTTCCGGCGGCCAGCGCCAGCGCATCGGCATCGCCCGGGCTCTGGCCTTGAACCCCAAGTTCATCGTCTGCGACGAGCCGATCGCGGCCTTGGATGTCTCGATCCAGGCGCAGGTGGTCAACCTGTTGGAAGACCTGCAGGAACGCCTTGGGCTGACCTATCTCTTCATCAGCCATGACCTGTCGATGGTGCGCCATATCGCCGACCGGGTCGCGGTCATGTACCTTGGCCGCATCGTCGAATTGTCGCCCCGCGACGCGCTTTACGAAAAGCCGCTGCATCCTTACGCCGAGGCGCTCCTCTCCGCCGTGCCGGAACCTGACCCCGACCGCGAAGGCTCGCGCCAGCGCATCATCCTGAAGGGCGATGTGCCCTCGCCCGCCAATCCCCCCAAGGGCTGCGCCTTTTGCACGCGCTGCCCGAAGGTGATGGAGATTTGCCACAAAGTCCGCCCGGACCTGACCGAGGTTCAGCCCGGACGCCAGGTTGCCTGCCACCTTTACCCAAGTCCCGCCGCACCCATCGGATCAACCGGGGGCGGTCAAGTCCAACTGCAACAACAAGGAGTGTAACCCCATGAAATTGAAGACAGCTCTTCTGGGCGCTGCCGCTTGCCTCACGATGGCAAGCGCCGCCTTCGCCGAGCGTGGCTCGGATGGCCATGTGAATGTCCTTTATTGGCAGGCCCCTTCCAACCTCAACCCCTATCTCTCGGGTGGCACCAAGGAACTGGAATCCGCCTCGCTGGTCTTGGAGCCGCTGGCCGGTTTTGACGCCAAGGGCGCCCTTTTTCCGCGTCTGGCCGTGGATATCCCGACCGTGGACAACGGCGGCCTCTCCAAGGATCTGACCGTGATCACCTGGAAGCTGAAGCCGGGCCTCGTCTGGTCGGACGGCTCGCCGGTGACCTCGGCGGACGTGAAGTTCTCCTATGACTATTGCAAGGACCCGGCGGGCGGCTGCGCCCAGGCCTCGAAATACGAAGGCATCAAGACGGTCGAAACCCCGGATGCCGCGACCATCGTCGTGACCTTCACAGCGCCCAAGCCCAACCCCTACCTGGCCTTCGTCGGCGCCACCTCGCCGATCCTGCAGAAGGCGCAGTTCGAGAAATGCATCGGCGCGGCAGCACCGACCTGCACCGATGCCAACAACATGCCGATCGGCACCGGCCCGTTCAAGGTGACCTCCTTCAAGACCAATGACACGATCGAGCTGGAAGCCAACCCGAACTACCGCGACCCGGCGAAGCCCGCTTTCGCGACGATGACCCTGAAAGGCGGCGGCGATGCCGAAGCAGCCGCCCGCGCCGTGATGGAAACCGGCGAGTTCGACTATGCCTGGAACACGCAAGTGAACCCGGAACTGCAAACCCAGATGGCCGCCGGCGGCAAGGGCCATTTCGTCAACGGCTTCGGCACCCTGGTCGAGCGGATCGAGATGAACCTGACCGACCCGTCCTCGGATCTGGCCGAGGGCGAGCGTTCCACCGTCAAGCATCCGCACCCGATCCTGTCCGACATCAACGTCCGCAAGGCGCTGTCGATGGCGATCGACCGTCAGGCGCTGGTCGATGTGGGCTATGGCACCGCAGGTCGCCCGACCTGCAATCTGGTTCCGGCCCCCGAGGCCTATGCTTCCGACAACACCGGCTGCATCAAGCAGGACATGGATGGCGCCAAGAAGCTCCTGGATGACGCCGGCTGGAAACCCGGCGCCGATGGCGTCCGCGAGAAGGACGGCAAGAAGCTGCACCTCTTGTACCAGACCTCGGTCAACCCGGTCCGGCAGGACTTCCAGTCGCTGGTCAAGTCGTGGTGGACCGATCTCGGCGTCGATGTCGAGCTGAAGTCGATTGACGCCTCGGTCTTCTTCGGCGGCGATGCGGGTTCGCCCGATACCTTCCAGAAGTTCTATGCCGATGTCGAAATGTACGCCAACAACTTCGACGGCACCGATCCGGAAGCCTATCTGTCGCAATACAAGTGCGACAAGATCCCCTCCCCGGCCACGCAATGGCAGGGCGAGAACATCAACCGCTTCTGCGACCCGGCCTATGACGCGCTGGCCGCCAAGATGTCGGCGACCTCTGACATTGCCGAGCGTGGCACGCTCGCCAAGCAGTTGAACGACATGCTGACCAAGGACAGCATGACGATCGTGCCGCTGGTCGACCGCGGCCGTCTGTCGGCCGCGTCCAACACGCTGGGCGGGGTGGATCTGAACGTCTGGGATTCCGAACTGTGGAACGCACAGGACTGGACCCGCACGAAGTAATCCCCTGACCCCAAGGGTCGCGGGCCAGTCCTTACCCGGGCCGGCCCGCGATCCCCTGCAAAAGGCAAGCCCCGATGCTGACCTATGCCCTGCGCAGGCTTCTGCTTGCGATCCCGACATTGCTGCTGATCTCGCTGGTGATCTTCCTTCTGGTCGATCTCGCCCCCGGCAGCCCGATGTCCGAGGTGCCCCTGACCGTGCCCCCCGAGACACGGCTGAAGATGATGGCGGCGATGGGCGCCGATCAGCCGGTCTTCATCCGCTATATCCTGTGGCTGCGCCAGTTCTTCTGGGTCGAGCCGATGCACCAGTTCGATCTGATGTTCGGCTCCCATATCGTCGAGGGCCAGCAGCGCATCCTGTCCTATCAGACCCGCGGCCCGGTCTTCACGGTGATCGGCGAGCGCATCCCCCAGACCCTGACGGTGATCGGCACCGCCTATCTGGTCGGCGTGCTGATCGCGATCCCGATCGGGATCTATTCGGCCTACAAGCAATATTCCTGGTTCGACCAGCTTGGCACCTTCATCGCGATGCTGGGCTATTCGGTGCCGACCTTCTTCACCGGGGTTCTGTTGATCGTGATCTTCGCGATCAAGCTGAAATGGTTCCCCTCGATCTACAACACCTCGCTCAGGGTCACCGACTGGGGCAGTTTTCTGATGCAGATGCGTCAGATGGTGCTGCCGGTCACTGTGCTCGCCCTGTTCAACGCGGCCGAGATCAGCCGTTACACGCGGTCCTCGATGCTGGAGAACCTCGGCCAGGATTACGTCCGCACCGCCCGCGCCAAGGGCATGGGCGAGGGCACGGTGGTCTTGAAACATGTGCTCAGGAACTCGCTGATCCCGGTGGTCACCGTGATCGCGCTTGGCATCCCCGGCATCTTCGGCGGGGCGATCATCACCGAGAATGTCTTCAAGGTGAATGGCATCGGCGCTGCCCTGATCGGCGCCATCCATGCCAATGACCTGCCCATGGTTCAGACCCTGACCTTCATCTTCGCCATCCTGATCGTCGCCTTCAACCTGATCGCCGATATCCTGTACGGCATCCTGGACCCGAGGATCCGCTATGATTGAAGCCGCCCTGCCCAAGCCCGAGCCCGAAGTGAAGCTCGCCCCGCCGCGCAGCCAGGCCCGCGACATCTGGGACCAGTTCAAGACCCACAAGGGCGCCATGACAGGCCTTGTCGTGCTGTGCCTGCTGATCACGGCGATCCTGATCGGGCCCTTCCTGTGGCAGATCGACCCATCCTATGTGAACCCGGACACCGCCAAGATGATCCTCGGCCGCAACAAGCCGCCGACCTGGGCGCATCCGATGGGCACCGACCAGCTGGCCCGCGACATGCTGGCGCGCGTCCTTTACGGCGGGCGGATCTCGCTGGCGGTGGGGGCGGTGGCCATGCTGATCTCGGTGGTGATCGGCACGGCAATCGGGGTGCTGGCGGGTTATTTCAAGCGGCTCGACGGCGTGCTGATGCGGCTGACCGACCTGTTCCTGGCCCTGCCCCTGCTGCCCTTGCTTCTGGTCCTGATGATGCTGTTCGGCGATGCGGTGCGCAAGGCGGTGGGGCCGGAGTCGGGCACCTTCCTGCTGATCGTCTTTGCCATCGGCGTCACCAGCTGGATGTCGGCCGCCCGCATCGTGCGCGGCCAGGTCCTGGCCCTGAAAGAGCGCGAGTTCGTCCTCGCCGCCCGCTCGATCGGCACGCCCAACCTGCGGCTGATCTTCCGCCATGTCCTGCCCAACGTGATCTCTCCGGTCATGGTGGCCGCGACACTGGGCATCGCGGGGGCGATCATCACCGAAAGCGTGCTGAGCTTTCTCGGCCTCGGCTTTCCGCCGGATTTCCCGACCTGGGGCCGGCTTTTGTACGACGGGGTGGACTATATGCAGCTCTACCCCAGCCGGGTGATCATCCCCGGGCTCGCGATTTCCCTGACCGTGCTGTCGGTGAATTACATCGGCGACGGCCTGCGCGACGCCTTGGACCCGCGGATTCGCGGCCGCTGAGGCAGGCGCGGGGCACCCTACCCCGACCTGTGGAAGCGGGGGGGTTCACACCCCCCGTGGGATATTTATAGACCCATGAAAGGGTCAGTGCATCGCCTTGCGGATTCGGCGGATCGAGAGCCAGACGCCAAGGATGACCAGCGGGGTCAGGAGGGCGAGGGCCAGCGGTTCCGCGATATGCCAATGCTCGAAGACCGGGGCGGCGATATGGGCGGCGAGGCTGGTGGCATAATAGCTGATCGCCACCACCGACAGGCCCTCGACCGTGTGCTGCAGGCGAAGCGCCAGATCGGCGCGGCGGTCCATCGAGGCCAGGAGCGCCTGGTTCTGCGCCGACCGTTCGACATCGACCCGCGTGCGCAACAATTCCGCCGCGCGCTGCGCCCGTTCCGCCATCGCCTCGAGCCGCGCCTCGGTCGATTTCACCGTCCGCATCGCGGGGTCATAGCGGCGCATCATGAATTCGCCGAAGGTCTGCCGCCCGCTGGTGCGTTCCTCGCGCAGGACCGCGATGCGCTGGGTGACGATGGCCTCATAGGCCGCCGAGGCGCCGAAGCGGAACGAGCTTTGCACCGCGAGGCTTTCCAGTTCCGAGGCGATGGCAAGGAGTTCGTGCAGCGCCGCCTCGGCCGGGCGCCTGTCGGTGTCGAGCCCGAGGACCAGGGCCGAAAGCTGCGGGTCGAGCAGGTTCAGCCGCGCCGTCACCTCGCGCGCCTTGATCAGCCCCAGCATCGACATGGCGCGGTAGGTCTCGATCTCGCACAGGCGCTGGACGATGCGGCCGATGCGCCGGCTGCCGGTGCCCGGCGCCACGAAGACCGCAAAGCGCATGTGGCCAGCCGGGTCGATGCGGAAATCCCCCGCGATCACCGCAGCCCCTTCGACCACCCGCGACACCGCGATGCTTTCGGCGACGAACCACTCCTCGAGCTTGGCGCGCAGTTCGGCTTCGGTTTCGGGCAGGGCTTCGATCCGCACCATGACCGAGGTCGCACAGCGCGTCGCCGCCGCCTCGCGCCAGTCGGCCGGGAAAACCTCGGCATCGGCGGGGTCGAACGGCCGGTCCGAGACGCCGGGGGTGAAGGCGGAGTAGGTGACGAACTCGGTATGGCTTTCCCATTTCAGGGTCGAGCGCCCGATAGGCCCGGAAAAATGGTTGGCCTCGGGCTGCGGATGGGCAGAGCCGTGGCGGTCCAGCAGCGCCAGCAGATGCGCGCGGTCCGCCTCGCGGTCGCGGTTGGCGCCCTCCTCCGCCATCAGCGCGGCAAAGACCGCGGTCGAGGGCGCCGAGAGCACCGGGAAGGGCCGGGCATGAAGCTCGTTGACCAGGGCATAGCGCAGGGGATGGTCGGAAGGGGTCATCGCGTCTCTCGGGGCTGGCGGAAGCTGAGGGCCGAAGATAGGCAAACCGGCGAAATCGTAAAGATGAAAGTGTCATGGAAACAAAGGCTTGTCAGTATACTTCGGTAGACTGGCAAAAAAGTTTCATCTGGGACCGTAGGGCGCGGCCCCACCCTGCGTAGATCCGGGCAGAAACCCCTTCAGGAGACTGCGATGAAAACCCAACTCTTTGCCGCCTTGATCCTTGCCCTCGCCACCCCGGCCCTGGCCGAGAATGTCACCGTGACCGGCTCCAATGGCGGCAGCCTGGTCAGCCAGGGCTCGTGCCAGAAAAGCGCAGGCGCGGCCTCTTGCGCCAGCACCACCACACTGACCGGGCCGAACGGCAAGGTCAGCACCAGGGCGCGCAGCACCACGGCGGGCAATGGCCAGATCACCTCGACCCTCTCGGGCACAAGGGCCAGTGGCAAGGTCTTTGGCCGCACCATCAAGGCCTCGCGCTGAGCCGGCGGATTGCATAGCTTCAGCTGATGGCCCCGCCCCCCGCCCTTGCCCCGAAGCCCCGTCCCGCCCATGCGGTGGAGGCCGAGGCGCTTATGGCGCGGATGGCTTCGGGGGACCGGCAGGCGCTGGCGGGGCTGATCGCCCTCTACGGGCGCGGGATCCGCAGCTACTGCGCCCGCGCCCTGCACCACGGGGCCGAGGCCGAGGATGCCGCACAGGAGGTCTTCCTGAAACTCTGGTCCTTCGCGCAGCACTTCGACCCGGCCAAGGCATCGGTGGCAACCTGGGCCTACCGGATCGCGCTGCGCCATTGCATCGACCGCAACCGCCGCGCCCGTCTGCGCCAGTTCTTCGGCCTTGGCGGTCCGGTCGCGGAGCCCGCGGACGAGGCCCCCGACGCGCTGCGCCAGATTGCCGCGCGGCAGGATCTGGCCGGGGTGCGGCGGGCGGTTCAGGCCCTGCCCGAACGCCAACGTCAGGCCTTGCTCTTGCGCGTGGTGGCCGAGATGGACACCACGGCGATTGCCGAGGTGATGGGCACCGGTACCGGTGCCATCGAACAATTACTGGTCCGGGCCCGCACCGCCTTGCGCGCGAGGACCGGGCTGGATCTGAGGGAATGAGGGGAAGATGACAGAGACACGCGCAGAACTGGAAGCAAGGTTCGGCCCCGATCCGGCCGACTGGCCCGCCCCCTTTCGCGGGACGCTGGCCGCGGGCGACGAAGGCATCCTGCATCAGGCGCTGGTGGCGGACCCGGACGAAAGCGCCCTGGCCCGTGCCGTTCTGTCCCGTCTGGCGCAGGAAAAGCCAGCGCTTCTGTCCGGCATTCTGTCGCCAAGATTGGCGCTTGGCGCCTATGCCGCGCTGTGGCTCGGCATGGCGTTTCTGGGCTGGCAAGGCGCGGGCAGCGCCCTCGGCGCGCCCCTGCTGGCGTTGACCCTGGGGGACTTTTCAGGCTGGGAGATGCTGCAATGACCTCTTGGAAGTCGGTGGCCCTCGGCGCGGTTCTGGCCCTGTCCCTCTTGGGCAATGCCCTGGCCCTTGGCGCGGGGCTGAAGCTTCACCACCTGCGGCAAGACCTGCTGGGCGGCGGTGCTGCGGTGACGCTGCCGACGGCGGAACGCCGGGCTCTGGGATGGGCCCTGGTCGCCCATCAGGCCGAATTGCAACCCTCCCTGCATGCGGTGCAGGTGGCCCGGGCGGAGGCTGCGGCGGCGATCCGCGCCCGCCCCTTCGACCGCGCCAAAGTATCCGCCGCACTGGACGGGCTGCGTACGGCGCTGGATGGGCTGATGGTGCAGGGGCAAGGCGTGGTGCTGGACGATCTCGCGCAACGCCACGGCAGCTGAGCCAAAGCAAAACCCCGCCCTTTGACGGGGCGGGGTTTTGTAGGTCAGCGCAAGGCCGGATCAGTTGATCAGCGGCAGAAGCGCGTCGAGGCTCTTCTTGGCGTCGCCGTAGAACATCCGGGTGTTTTCCTTGTAGAACAAGGGGTTCTCGATGCCCGAATAGCCGGTGCCCTGGCCGCGTTTGGAGACGATCACCAGCTTGGCCTTCCAGCACTCCAGCACCGGCATGCCGGCGATGGGGGAGTTCGGGTCTTCCTGCGCCGCCGGGTTCACGATGTCGTTCGAGCCGATGACGATGGCGACGTCCGTAGTGGGGAAGTCGTCGTTGATCTCGTCCATCTCCATCACGATGTCATAGGGCACCTTGGCCTCGGCCAGAAGCACGTTCATATGGCCGGGCAGACGGCCCGCCACCGGGTGGATCGCGAAGCGCACGTTCTTGCCCTTGGCGCGCAGCTTGCGGGTCAGTTCCGAGACCGACTGCTGCGCCTGCGCCACGGCCATGCCATAGCCCGGGATGATGATGATGCTGTCGGCATCGTTCAGCGCCGCGGCCACGCCCTCGGTGTCAATCGCCACCTGCTCGCCGGTGATCTCCATCGCAGGACCGGTGGTGCCGCCGAAACCGCCGAGGATGACCGAGATGAAGCTGCGGTTCATCGCCTTGCACATGATATAGCTCAGGATCGCACCCGAGGAGCCGACCAGCGCACCGACCACGATGAGCAGGTCGTTGGAGAGCGAGAAGCCGATCGCCGCCGCCGCCCAGCCCGAATAGCTGTTCAGCATCGACACCACGACCGGCATATCCGCCCCGCCGATCCCCATGATCAGGTGATAGCCGATGAAGAGGGCCGCCAACGTCATGCCCAGCAGGGCAAAGGTCGACCCGGTCTGGATATAGACCACCAGCAAGACCAGCGAAATCAGCGCAGCACCTGCGTTCAGCAGATGGCCGCCCGGCAGCTTCTTGGCCTTGCCGTCGACCTTGCCCGCGAGCTTGCCGTAAGCGATGACCGAGCCGGTGAAGGTGACCGCCCCGATGAAGACACCAAGGAAGGTTTCCACCCGCAGGATGGTCAGTTCGACCGAGTCCTTGTGCGCCAGGATCGCGGCAAAGCCGGTCAGGGCATCCTTGGCGGTCTGGTCCAGGCTCAGAACCCGCGCGGCCTCGATATCGGCGTTAAAGCCGATGAAGACCGCCGCGAGGCCCACCAGCGAGTGCATGGCCGCCACAAGCTGCGGCATCTCGGTCATCTGGACGCGTTTGGCCGCAATCGCCCCCAGAACCGCGCCGCCGGCCAGCATGACGACCGACAGAACCGTGAAGAAAGTCCCGCTGGCGCTTTGGCCGATCAGCGTGGCAACCACCGCCAGGGCCATGCCCGCAATGCCATACCAGACCGCGCGCTTGGCGCTTTCCTGGCCCGAAAGTCCGCCCAGCGACAGGATGAAAAGCACCGCCGCGACGACGTAAGCCGATGTCGTGAAACCCATTTGCTTTTCCTCCCCTTACGACTTCTGGAACATGGCGAGCATGCGCCGCGTCACCATGAAACCGCCGAATATGTTGATCCCGGCCATGAAGACCGACAGGGCGGCCAGAACAACCACCAGCCAGGAGCCCGAGCCGACCTGCGTCAGCGCGCCGAGGATGATGATCGAGGAAATCGCATTGGTCACCGCCATCAGCGGCGTGTGCAGCGAGTGGCTGACGTTCCAGATCACCGAGAAGCCGATGAAGACCGACAGCACGAAAACGATAAAGTGCGACATGAAGGCCGCCGGCGCGTAAAGCCCGGCCAGCAGCATCAGGGCACCGCCGATGACCAGAAGGCCGACCTGGTTGCGGGTCTGGGCCTTGAAGGCGGCGGTCTCAACGGCGCGCTTTTCTTCCGCCGTCAGCTCCTTGACCTTTTCCTTGGGCTTTTGGACGGCAATCGCGGCGATCTTCGGCGGCGGTGGCGGCCAGGTGATCTCGCCCCCCTTGGCCACCGTGGCGCCGCGGATCACGTCATCTTCCATGTTGTGGGCGATCACACCGTCTTTCTTCGGTGTAAGATCGGTCAGCATGTGCCTGATATTGGTCGAATAAAGCGTCGAGGCCTGGGCGGCCATCCGGCTCGGAAAATCGGTGTAGCCGACAATCGTCACGCCATTGGGGCTGACGATCTTCTGGTCCGGCACCGTCAGATCGCAGTTGCCGCCACGCTCGGCGGCAAGGTCGACCACGACCGAGCCGGGCTTCATCATGGCAACCATATCCGCCGTCCAGAGCTTGGGCGCAGGGCGGCCCGGGATCAGGGCGGTGGTGATGACGATGTCCATCTCGGGCGCAAGCTCGCGGAATTTCGCGAGCTGCTTGGCCTGAAACGCCGGAGTCGATGGCGCGGCATAGCCGCCGGTCGCAGCCCCGTCCGGCAGTTCGGAGGCGTCAAACTCCAGATAGACGAAAGACGCGCCCATCGATTCAATCTGCTCGGCCACTTCGGGACGCACGTCAAAGGCATGGACGATGGCACCGAGCGACACGCTGGTGCCGATGGCGGCAAGACCCGCCACCCCGGCGCCGACGATCAGCACCTTGGCCGGCGGCACCTTGCCCGCCGCCGTCACCTGACCGGTGAAGAAGCGGCCGAAGTTCGAGCCCGCCTCGATCACCGCGCGGTAGCCCGCGATATTGGCCATCGAGGACAAGGCGTCCATCTTCTGGGCGCGCGAAATGCGCGGCACCATGTCCATTGCGACCACGGTGGCGCCGCGCGCTTTGGCAATCTCGAGGAGTTCGGGGTTCTGGGCGGGCCAGAAGAAGGAAATCAGCGTCTGACCGCTCCGCAAAGCCTCGGCCTCGGCGACTTCCGGGCCACGCACCTTGACCAGCACGTCAGAGGCCGCCTCGACGGCAGCGGCATCCGGCAGAACCTCGACCCCGGCGGCGGTATAAAGCGCGTCCGAAAAGCCGGCCTTGACCCCTGCTCCCGACTGAATGCAGCAGACATGACCCAGTTTCTGCAACTGTCCTGCCGAATCCGGTGTCATCGCAACGCGATTTTCCCCCGGAAATACCTCTGCCAATGCTCCGATCTTCACGCGCGCTCCCCCTATCCGATCGACCCAGGACCAATGGGCCGTTTCCTGATTTTTGGCATATCATGACAAAAACCGGATGCAACCTTAACCTGCCCGGATGCCGTGCCGGTTGAGAATATTTCGCATTTGGGTGGCGGAGTGTCGGTTTCAGATGACAGATCGCACCGCACCGGGCCGGCCGCCGGGGGTTTTGCACCCCCGGACCCCCGCAGAGTATTTGGACAGAGGGCAAAGGCAGGGGCGGTTTCGCGGGCTGGAAAGTTGCGTTAGGCTGACTGAAAAGGGAGTGACCATGACCACCGATTTCGCAGCCACAAGGACGCAGTTTCATTTGCCCGAGGGGGTGATCTATCTCGACGGCAACTCGCTGGGGCCTTTGCCGGTCAAGGCGGCGGCGCGGGTGGCGGAGACCATGACGGCGGAATGGGGCGAGATGCTGATCCGGGGCTGGAACAGCGCCGGCTGGATGGAGATGCCAAAACGGGTCGGCGACCGGATTGCCGGGTTGATCGGGGCGGAGGCCGGGCATGTGGTGATGGGGGATACCCTGTCGATCAAGGTCTATCAGGCCCTGGCTTCGGCCTTGCAGATGCGCCCGGGGCGGCGGGTGATCCTGTCGGACAGCGGCAACTTCCCCTCGGACCTTTACATGGCGCAGGGGCTTTGCGCGACCTTGGGCGGAGAATACCGGTTGGAAACCGTGGCGCCAGAAGCGGTGCTGGCGGCGATTGATGAGACCGTCGCCGTGGTCATGGTGACCGAGGTCGATTACCGCAGCGGGCGGCGGCATGACATGGCGGCGCTGTCGGCGCGGGCGCATGAAAAGGGCGCGCTGATCATCTGGGATCTGGCGCATTCGGCGGGGGCCTTCCCGGTCGGCGTGGCTGCGGGCGGCGCGGATTTTGCGGTGGGCTGCAGCTATAAATACCTCAACTCCGGCCCCGGCGGCCCGGCCTTCATCTATGTGGCACCCCGCCATGCTGAAACCGTGCAACCGGCGCTGTCGGGCTGGCTCGGCCATGACGCGCCCTTTGCCTTTGAACCCGGCTACCGCCCCGGCCCGGGGATCGAGCGGATGCGGGTCGGCACGCCGCCGATCCTGCAACTGGCGGCTTTGGAGGCGGCGCTGGATGTCTGGGACGCGGTCGATCTGGAGGACCTTCGCGCGGCCTCGCTTGCCCTGACCGACCGCTTCATCGCCGGGGTCGAGGCCACCTGCCCCATGCTGGAACTGGTCACCCCGCGCGAGCATGCACGGCGCGGCTCGCAGGTCTCGTTCCGCCACCCGGAGGGCTATGCAATCATGCAGGCGCTGATCGCCCAAGGCGTCATCGGCGATTTCCGCGCCCCCGACATCCTGCGCTTTGGCGTCACCCCGCTTTATATCGGCGCGGCAGAGATCGACTGCGCGGTGGCGATTCTGGCCGAGATCATGCAGAGCGGCTCCTGGGACCGGCCCGAATTCAAGGCGCGGGCGCGGGTGACATGATCCGGCACTTTCGGCCCTCGGACGCGCAGGCCACGCGGGATGTGTTTGTGGCCGCCGTGCAGATCGGTGCGGCGGGGCGCTACAGTGCTGAGGAACTGGCGGAGTGGATGCCCGACCCTGCCATGCCGCCCGACTGGGGCCCCTGGCTGGACCGTCACATCACCCTTGTGGCCGAGGAGGGCGCGATTGCGGGCTTCATGATGCTGGAGCGTTCGGGCTACCTCAACATGGCCTTCGTGCGCCCCGAGGCGATGGGCAAGGGCGTGGCGGATGCGCTTTACGCAGGGATTCTCGCCGAAGCGCGGGCGCTGCACCTGCCGCGCCTGACGGTGCTGGCCAGCCGTTACGCGCAGGGGTTTTTTACGCGTCATGGCTGGCGCCTCGCCCCCGAGCTGACCGACCTGCCCGGCCTCGACCCGGCGCAAGGGCCGGACGACCGCCCGATGAATCGCGCCATGGCCCTTGATCTTTAACGGCAATTTCCGCTTTTCTTCGGGAACCGGATCATCCTTTCGGTTGTTTTAATACAGACTGCTTTGACCTTCTGCTCTGGCTGCGCTAGCGTTTTCGGTTAAGGCATCGCTGGATGCCACAGAAGGATGGGACGCGCGATGGTGATGAAGAACTGGCACAAGGGCGCTTGGCTTGCCGCGGCACTGATCCTGCCGCTGGCGGGATGCGAGGATGTAGCAGGCGTGAGCATGTCGAACACCGCGCCGGTCCAGTTGTCTGCGCCCGACACCCATTACGCCGCCCAGCCCGACACGAACTTCACCGTCCCCGCTGTCCCCGTGGAAAAGCTTGACCCCGCGATGATGCGCCAGGAGGTCGACTATCCCAGCACCCAGGCGCCGGGCACCGTGATCATCGACCCCTCGACCAAGCATCTGTACCTGATCACCCAGAAGGGCCGCGCGCTGCGCTATGGCATTTCGGTCGGCAAGGCCGGTTTTGGCTGGTCGGGCGAGGCCGAGGTTACCAGCCGCACCCATTGGCCGACCTGGACCCCGCCGCCCGAGATGATCTCGCGCCGGCCCGAGCTGGAGAAATACCGTGGCGGCCAGCCCGGCGGCCTGACCAACCCGCTGGGCGCGCGGGCCCTGTATCTCAAGACCAATGGCATCGACTACGGCTACCGGATCCACGGCACGCCGGAGTGGGAGAGCATCGGGCACAACGCCTCTTCGGGCTGTATCCGGATGATCAACCAGGACGTGATGGACCTTTATGAGCGGATCCCCGACGGCACCCATGTCGTGGTGTTGAACGAGGATGGCAGCTTCCCCACCAAGCTTTCGGTGCCGCCGCCCGCCAAGAAGCCGGCGAAAAAGCCCGCGCCCAAGGTTGATCCGGTGCCGGTCGTGGCCCCGGAGCCGCCGGTCATGCAGCCTGCGCCGGAGCCGATGATGGGCCCGCCGGGCCGGGTCTGAGCCCTGCCCCGCATTTGCGGCAAATTTTAACCCATTAAGCACGAGTTCAACCTTGCCTTGTGTGAGGGCTCGTCTGGGTTAAAATCCCCTTAATTTCCGGGATCGGATTTTAGGGAGCTGCCATGACCACCTATCTGATTACCAATTATGTGACCTGGGTCGGGTTCACGACGCTGCATGCCGGTGATCGTCTGGTGGTGGCGCCGGGCGGCGGGCTGGTGATGCCCGGGTTTGACCTGAGCGTCACGGGCGCCGGCGGGCCAACGGCAATCAGCTTTGCGGGCTATGTCTATCTGGACCAGGTGACGGTGGACAAGGATGTGACCATCGGCCTGACCAGCTCGGCCCAGTTCCAGAGCGATACCGAAGGTGCCGCGTTCCAGATCGGCGGCACTGCCAGTGTCGCGACCGGATCGGCGCATCTCGATACGGCGGGCGCCATCAGCGTGAGCCATGGCATCGGCGTCCAGACCTGGGGCGCCAAGAATGTGGTGGTCAACTCCGGTCTGATCACGGCGGATGTCGGTGTCTTTCTGGCCAGCAATTTCGACAGCCTGACCAACAGCGGCACCATCCTTGGCACCAACCATGCCGTGCATCTGGAGGATTTCGGCCTGACGCTGACCAACCTTGGCAGCCTAGCCGCCTCGGCCGGGTCTGCGGCGCTTGTGACGGGCGACAGCGCCAGTGTCACCAATGCGGGCAGCATCACCGGCCTTCTGACCGCGATCGACGTGGCCAGCGACATCAGCTTTCACCTGAACAATTCCGGCACGATCACCGGGGCCATCACCTCCACCGGGGCCTCGGCCGATCAGATCGTCAACAGCGGCACGATCAGCGGCGATGTGGCGCTTGGCCGCGGCAATGACCGCTTCGGCGGCGGGCATCTGGCGGGCAACCTCGACATGGGGCTCGGCAATGACACGGTGGATGCGCGCGGCGGGGCGGTGGCGGGCGTGATCAGCGATGCCGGAGGCAGCGACACCTATTACGTCGACAGCCCGGTGACCCGGATTTTCGACACCGGGCCGGGCAAGGATCTGGTGCTGGCCTGGTCGTCGTTCCAGCTCGATGGCGGGCTGGAGGCTTTGACCCTGATGGGGCCGGGCGATCTGGCGGGTTATGGCAACGGTCTGGCCAATGTGATCATCGGCACCGAGGGCGCCAACCTGTTGAGCGGCGGCGGCGGACAGGACCGGCTCTTTGGCAATAGCGGCGCGGATGACCTGCGCGGCGGTCAGGGCGCCGATCAGCTGTTCGGCGGCGACGGCGCCGATGTTCTGCGCGGCGGCGCCGGGCGCGATGTGATGACCGGGGGCGAGGATGCCGATATCTTCATCTTCACCGCCCTGTCGCAGACGGGCGCCAGCACCGACAGCGCCGACCTGATCACCGATTTCACCCTGGGCGAGGACCGGATCGACCTTTCCGCGCTCGATGCCATCCGGGGCAATGGCCATGCCGATGACGCCTTCACCTTCATCGGTGCCGCGGCCTTTGGCCATGTCGCAGGCCAATTGCAGGTCACTCAGGGCGATGGCAGGACCTGGGTGGCGCTGGATGTCGATGGCAACGGGCTGGCCGATGCGCTGATTGCGCTCGACGGGCTTTTGGCCCTGACGGTTGAGGATTTCCTGCTTTAGAACAGCTGCTGCCGCTTGCGGGATAGGGTGAAGCCATGGCCCGATCTGGTCTCGCAGGTCATCCCCGTCTTGTCCGATGTGCAGGTGATGCCGCCATAGGTCAGGGTGCTGCCATAGTCCAGCACCTCGGCCTCGGGGTCGGCCACCGTGTCGCCGTGACAGACCAAAGCGCCGCGTTTTGAACTTTCGGCAACGGAAAAGCTATCGCCCCAATCCAGATCGCAATCGGCGGGCGGTGTGGTGAAGCTGCGGTTCAATTCCATCAGATCGCAGCGTACCTCGGTGCCCTGCTCCACCACAAAAAGGCAGGCGATGTTGCCTGTGGGCGAGCGGAAGGCATGCAAGGTCTCCCCTGCCGTCTGATCCTCTCCTTGGTCCGCCGGAGCGGTGTCACCCTGTCCGGCCTCCGGCAGATAAAGCCCCGGCAGGCCCAGCATCGCCGCCCGGTTGCCCGTACCGCTGCCCAAGGGACCGGTGGTCGAAAGGATCTTCACCCCCTGATCGGTCAGGGCAAAGAAGATCCGGCTCGTGTCATCCTCGGGGTCGATGTAGGTGAAGAACCTGCCCTGAAGCGCGGCGTGACCCTCGACATGCAGGCAGGCCACTTCGCCCTCGGGGCAGGTCCGGGCGCCCGTTGGCGCGCCGGAGGTCAGACCGAAGTCAAAGCCATCGTCTTGGACCGCCTGCACGGCAAGCACCGCCCCTTTGGTGTTGCTGTAAAGACCCTCCGCCGGCCCGGCGATGGCGGCAGAGGACAGAAGCGAAAGCAAAGCGGCAAGGGCAAATCGGCGCATGACAAACCTCATTCCAATGAGGCCAGTCTTGCCGCCTTTGCCCTTGGCATCAAGCCAGAGGTTGCGCCTTCTCGACCAGACGGGCGAAGAAACTGGCGCCGATCGGGGCAGCCTCGTCGTTGAAGTCGAAGGCCGCGTGGTGCAGGCCGGCACCGGGACCGGTGCCCATGAAAAGATAGGCGCCGGGACGTGCTTCGAGCATGTAGGAGAAATCCTCCGACCCCATCTCGCGGCTGGCATGGCCATGCGCGGCCTCGGCGCCCGAGATATCGGCGGCGACCTCGGTGGCGAAGGCGGCCTCATCCGGCGTGTTGACGGTGGCGGGGTAGCCCCAGTCGTAGTCGATGCGGGCCGAGACGTTATAGGCGGTAGCATGGCCCTCGACGATCTCATAGAAGCGCTTCTTCAGAAGCTCGCGCACCTCGGGTTTGAACGAGCGGATCGTGGCGCAGAACATCGCCTCTTCCGGGATGATGTTCGAGGCGGTGCCGGTGTGGATCTGCGTCACAGAAATCACCGCCTCGTCCAGCGCATAGACATTGCGCGGGATGATGGTCTGGATCGCCTGCACCATGCCGACGACGGCCACCACCGGATCGACGCATTCATGCGGCGTGGCAGCATGACCGCCCTTGCCGGTGATATAGACATAGGCCGTATCGACCGAGGCCATATGCGGGCCGGGCGTCGTGTAGAAATTGCCGAACTCCTGGTTGGGGGAGTTGTGGATGCCGTAGACCTGGCCAATGTCGAAGCGGTCCATGATGCCTTCCTGCACCATGGCCTGACCGCCGGCGCCATCCTCTTCCGCCGGCTGGAAGATCAGTGCGACACGGCCGGCAAAGCGCCGGGTCTCGGCCAGATATTTTGCGGCCCCCAGCAGCATGGTGACATGGCCGTCATGGCCGCAGGCATGCATCCGCCCCGGGATGGTCGAGGCATATTCCGCCCCGGTGATCTCGGTGATCGGCAAGGCGTCCATGTCGGCGCGCAAGCCGATGGTCGGCCCCGGACCCTGGCCGTTGATGATGGCGACGATGCCGGTCTTGGCGATGCCCGGGTGGATTTCATCCACGCCGATCTCGGCCAGGCGTTCGGCGATGAAAGCGGCGGTGTTCACACAGTCGAAGGAAAGTTCCGGGTGCATGTGCAGATGGTGCCGCCAGCCCTTCATTTCCTCGGCATAAGCGGCGATACGGTTGAGGACGGGCATGGCAGACTCCTTTTTTGCCCTTTGATCAAATCTTAAAATGAAGGCAACGGCAATGGCCCTTCCCTCTGATGCGCTCGTTCGTGATCCCGATGGCGGTATCGACCGCCTGCGCGAGATCATGCGGCGCCTGCGCGACAAGACCACCGGCTGCCCCTGGGATATCGAGCAGACCTTTGCCACCATCCTGCCCTATACGATCGAAGAGGCGCATGAGGTGGCCGATGCGATCACCCGCGAGGCCTGGGAGGAGCTGCCGGGCGAGCTGGGCGATCTGCTGCTGCAGGTGGTCTTCCATGCCCAGATGGCCGAGGAAGCTGGCATGTTCGGCTTTGACGACGTGGCCCGCGCGATTTCCGACAAGATGCTGGCGCGCCATCCGCATGTCTTTGGCGAAGAAAGCCGCGACAAATCCTCCGAGCAGCAGACCCTCGACTGGGAGAAGATCAAGGCGGCCGAACGCGGGCCGGCGCGGGTGCTGGACGGCGTGGCGCTGGGGCTGCCGGCGCTGACCCGGGCGGTCAAGCTGCAAAAACGCGCGGCACGGGTCGGGTTTGACTGGCCCTCGACCGACGAGGTACTGGACAAGCTACGCGAGGAAGTGGTGGAGCTGGTCGAGGCGCGCGACAGCCTGACGGAAGTCGAGGTGGCCGAAGAAATGGGCGACCTTCTGTTCGTCATGGCCAATCTTGCCCGCCACATGGGCATCGATCCCGAAGCGGCGCTGCGCGGCGCCAATGCCAAGTTCACCCGACGCTTTGAAAAGATCGAAGATTGGCTGGCTGAGGCGGGCAAAACCCCGGACCAGTCCGATCTGGAGGAGATGGACGCCTTGTGGAACCGCGCCCGCGCCGAAGACAAGCTGAAGAAGGGCTGAGACCCAAATCTTCTGCGAAGATTTCCGCTCCTCCTGCGATGTTCCGCCGATTTGCGATGGTGCGAAGAAAGTGTTTTTGTCACCTATTGACCGCGGCGGGATTTCCCGGTCTAAGACGGGCAATACCTGACAAAAGGACTCAACCATGCAACGCGTCGCCCTTCTTGCCCTCGCCGCAGCCACCGCTGGCCTCTCCCCCGCCTTTGCGGAGGAGGTCAATATCTACTCGCACCGCCAGCCCGAACTGATCCAGCCGCTCCTGGACAAGTTCACCGAGGAAACCGGGATCGAGGTGAATTTGGCCTTTGTCGACAAGGGCATGGCCGAGCGGCTGAAGGCCGAGGGCAGCCGCTCGCCCGCCGATCTGGTGCTGACGGTGGACATTGGCCGCCTGATGGAACTGGTCAATGCCGACGTGCTGCAACCGGTCGATGACGAAGTGCTGAAGACCAATATCCCGGCCGAATACCGCGACCCGGGCAATCTGTGGTTCGGCCTGACCACCCGTTCGCGCGTGGTCTATGCCAGCAAGGAGCGCGTCAAGGCCGGCGATATCACCACCTATGAGGACCTCGCCGATCCGAAGTGGAAGGGCAAGATCTGCATGCGCTCGGGTCTGGCCGATTACAACGTCGCCCTGACCGCCGCCTATCTGCTGCACCACACCCCGGAAGACACCAAGACCTGGCTGGAGGCGCTGAAGGCCAACCTCGCCCACAAGCCGCAGGGCAATGACCGCGATCAGGTCAAGTCGATCTGGTCGGGCGAATGCGATATCGCGCTCGGCAACACCTATTACATCGGCCAGATGCTCGCCGATCCGGCGCAGAAGGACTATGCCGACGCCGTCCGCGTCGACTTTCCGGTCTTCGCCGGCGGCGGCAGCCATATGAACATCTCGGGCATCGCGATGACCAAGGCGGCGCCCGACAAGGCCGCGGCGCTGAAGCTGATGGAATGGCTCGCCTCGGACGAAGCCCAGCAGATCTATGCCGAGACCAACAACGAATTCCCGGTCAAACCCGGCGTGCCCCTGTCGGCGCTGGAGCAAAGCTGGGGCAAGTTCACGCCCGATACGCTTGGCCTCGCCGATATCGCCAAGGCGCGCGGCGATGCGGTCAAGCTGATCGAAGAGGTGAATTTCGACGGCTGACCTGCTGGCCCCTCGCCGTCTGGCGGGGGGCCTTTCCCATTCCTGACCGGATGGACAAAGCTCCGTGACTTCTATTGGATGGCGCCAAACAGGAGCCTCCCATGACGCGACATCCCCGCAAGATCATCATCGACACCGACCCCGGTCAGGACGATGCCTTTGCGATCCTTCTGGCGCAGGCCAGCCCCGAAGAGCTTGATATCCTTGGCATCTGCGCCGTGGCCGGCAATGTGCCGCTGCCCTGGACCACCCGCAACGCCCGCATCATCTGCGAACTGGCCGACCGGCGCGAGATGCGGGTCTATGCCGGCTGCGAGGCGCCCCTGAAGCGCAAGCTGGTCACCGCCGAACATGTCCACGGCAAGACCGGGCTGGACGGGCCGGCGATGCCAGAGCCGACAATGCCGCTCGAAAGCGAGCACGCCGTCGATTTCATCATCGAGACGCTGCGGCGCGAGGCCTCCGGCTCGGTCACCCTTTGCCCGCTGGGGCCCTTGACCAATATCGCGCAGGCCTTCCTGAAAGCGCCCGATATCGTGGGCCGGGTGCAGGAAATCGTCCTCATGGGTGGCGCCTATTTCGAAGTCGGCAACATCACCCCCACGGCAGAGTTCAACATCTACGTCGACCCGGAAGCCGCGGATATCGTGTTCAAATCCGGCGTGCCTTTGGTTGTGATGCCGCTGGACGTGACCCACAAGGTCGTCACCAACCGCGCCCGGGTCGAGGCCTTCCGCGCCCTTGGCACCAATGTTGGCCGCGTCGCCGCCGAATGGGCGGATTTCTTCGAGCGTTTCGACATGGCGAAATACGGCAGCGAGGGCGCGCCGCTACATGACCCCTGCGTGATCGCCTATCTCCTGCAGCCCGGCCTCTTCCAAGGCCGCCACATCAATGTGGAGATCGAGATCCAGTCGGAACTGACCCTTGGCATGACGGTCGCCGACTGGTGGGGCGTCACGGATCGCAAGGCCAATGCGCTGTTCATCGGCGATGTCGATGCCGATGGCTTCTTTGCCCTGCTGACCGACAGGCTCGGGCGCCTGTAACGAAAAACGCCCCCATTCCAATGGGATGCGGGCGTTTTCTAATTCAGCCTGTGAAGATCAGCCTGCCGAAGCGGCGGGCTTCTTTTCCTTGACCTCGGCATGGACCAGCAGAGGTTTGCCCTTCTGGCCGACAGCCTCTTCATTGACCACGACTTCCGAGACATCGGTCATGCCCGGCATTTCGAACATCGTGTCGAGGAGGATATCCTCCATGATCGAACGCAACCCGCGCGCACCGGTCTTGCGCTTGATCGCGCGCTTGGCGATGGCGGAGAGCGCATCGGTGGTGAAGGTCAGCTTGACGCCCTCGATCTCGAACAGGCGCTGGTATTGCTTGACCAGCGCGTTCTTCGGGTCGGTCAGGATGGTGACCAGAGCGGCCTCGTCCAGATCGGTCAGGGTGGCGATCACCGGCAGACGGCCGACGAATTCCGGGATCAGACCGAATTTCAAAAGGTCCTCCGGCTCCAGCTCCATGAAAAGCTCGCCAGCGCCGCGCGAGTCGGGATCCTTGACCTCGGCGCCGAAGCCCATGGCCGAACCCTTGTTGCGCTGCGCGATGATCTTCTCGAGGCCCGCAAAAGCGCCGCCGCAGATGAAGAGGATGTTGGTCGTGTCCACCTGCAGGAATTCCTGCTGCGGATGCTTGCGGCCGCCTTGCGGCGGGACGGAAGCCACGGTGCCTTCCATGATCTTCAGCAAAGCCTGTTGCACGCCCTCGCCCGAAACGTCGCGGGTGATCGAGGGGTTGTCCGACTTGCGGGTGATCTTGTCGACCTCGTCGATATAGACGATGCCGCGCTGCGCGCGTTCGACGTTGTATTCCGAAGCCTGCAACAGCTTCAGGATGATGTTTTCCACATCCTCGCCGACGTAACCGGCTTCGGTCAGCGTCGTCGCATCGGCCATGGTGAAGGGCACATCGAGGATGCGCGCCAGAGTCTGGGCCAGAAGCGTCTTGCCGCAGCCGGTCGGGCCGATCAGCAGGATGTTCGACTTCGACAGTTCGATGTCCGTCTTGGTCGAATGGTTCAGCCGTTTGTAGTGGTTGTGCACCGCGACCGAGAGCACGCGCTTGGCATGGATCTGGCCGATGACATAATCATCCAGCACCTTGCAGATGTCGCGCGGCGTCGGCACGCCATCGGTGGCCTTGAGACCCGTGGTCTTGGTCTCTTCCCGGATGATGTCCATGCACAGCTCGACGCATTCATCACAGATGAAGACCGTCGGCCCCGCGATCAGCTTGCGGACCTCATGCTGGCTCTTGCCACAGAACGAGCAATAGAGGGTGTTCTTGCTGTCGCTGCCCGAATTGTTCGCCATTATCGTCCTCTGCCCGGCGCCCCAAGAGGGAGCGACTTGAGGGAAGTCTAGGCCAAGGCCCGCGCCTCCACAATCCGAAATTGCCCCGGGCGGGGTTTGCGCCCGCCCGGAAATGATCACATGCCGAAGAGTTGGCCGCGGAAGGCGCGGGCCACGGCTCCGGTCATTTCGACGTGTCGTCCATCTTGCCGCGGCCTTCCATGATCTCGTCGATCAGGCCCCAGGCCTTGGCATCCTCGGCCGACATGAAATTGTCACGCTCAAGGGCTGCTTCAACCACCTCGTAGGAATTGCCGGTATGCTTGACGTAGATTTCATTCAGCCGGCGCTTGAGCTTTTCGGTCTCGCGCGCGTGGATCATGATGTCGGTCGCCTGGCCCTGATAGCCGCCCGAGGGCTGGTGAACCATGACGCGGCTGTTCGGGAGCGAGTAGCGCATGCCCTTTTCGCCCGCCTGCAAGAGAAGCGAGCCCATCGAGGCCGCCTGCCCCATGACCATGGTCGAAACCTTGGGCCGGATATATTGCATCGTGTCGTAGATCGACAGGCCCGAGGTCACAACGCCGCCCGGGCTGTTGATATACATCGAGATTTCCTTGGAGGGATTCTCGGCCTCGAGGAACAGCAGCTGGGCGCAGATCAGGCTGGACATGCCGTCATGTACCGGGCCCGCGAGGAAGATGATCCGCTCCTTCAGAAGGCGCGAGTAGATGTCATAGGCCCGCTCACCCCGGCTCGTCTGTTCGACGACCATGGGGACCAGCGTATTCATGTAAGTGTCGATCGGATCGCGCATGTCAAACCTGCCTGTTGTGACTTGAAGGATTATCGCCTGAGCATTGCCAGAGTCTTAGTGGCGCGCACCGGGGGCTGCAAGGGCGGGGGCGAAATGTGAACAGATTGCGGGATTCGCGGACAAGGGGTCAGATCGGGGGGCTTTTTGTGTCAAACTGACCCCGGAACATTTCGCGATGGTGTAAACCGGTTCAATTCGCCGACGCCTGCCCCGAAATATTTCCTGCGGAATTGGCGAAAATTTTCGCAGAAAATTTGGGGCCCCCACCCGCCGGCACCCGCGGAACGCGAATCTCGGGGGTCGCGTCGCGAATGATTTCCCCCCGGGCAAACTTGCGCCGCACCTTCCCTTTTCACCCCTGCCGCGCTAAGTCCAAGGCATGACCGCAACAATTCTCGACTCCATCAAGGCCTACAAGCTGGAAGAGGTCGCCGCCCGCAAGGCCGCGCGTCCCCTGCGGCTGGTTGAAGAGGCCGCCCTCTCCGCCCCCGCGCCGCGCGGCTTTGCCCGTGCCCTGTCGGAGGCTGCCGCCTCGGGCTATGGCCTGATCGCCGAGATCAAGAAGGCCTCGCCCTCCAAGGGCCTGATCCGCGCCGATTTCGACCCGCCCGCACTGGCAAAGGCCTATGAGGCGGGTGGCGCCACCTGTCTGTCGGTGCTGACCGACGGGCCCTCGTTCCAGGGCGCCGACAGTTTCCTTGTGGCGGCGCATCAGGCGGTGAAACTGCCCTGCCTGCGCAAGGATTTCCTCTATGACACCTATCAGGTGACCGAGGCCCGCGCGCTTCATGCCGATTGCATCCTGATCATCATGGCCTCGGTCTCCGATGCCCAGGCGGCCGAGCTTGAAGCGGCCGCCGTCGCTCATGGCATGGATGTGCTGATCGAGGTGCATGACCGGGCCGAGCTGGACCGCGCCGCGCTCCTCAAATCGCCGCTGATCGGGATCAACAACCGCAACCTGCACTCGTTCGAGGTGACGCTGGACACCACCCGCCAGCTTGCCCGCTATGTGCCCGAGGGGCGGATCATCGTGTCCGAAAGCGGGCTTTACACGCCCGAGGATCTGGCCGAACTCGCCCGCTTCGGGGCGCGCTGCTTCCTGATCGGCGAAAGCCTGATGCGGCAGGCCGATGTGACGGCGGCGACCAAGGCGCTTCTGGCCCGCCCGCTGCAATCGCAGGGCGGCGCATGAGCGGTGGGTTGAGCCATTTCGACGACCAGGGCCATGCCCATATGGTCGATGTCGGCGCCAAGGAAGTGACAGCGCGGATCGCCACCGCCGAGGGCCTGGTGCTGATGACGCCCGAGACGCTGGCCTACATCACCGAAGGCCGCGCCAAGAAGGGCGACGTGCTGGGGGTGGCCCGTCTCGCCGGCATCATGGCGGCCAAGAAGACCTCGGACCTGATCCCGCTCTGCCATCCCCTGCCGATCACCAAGGTCGCGGTCGATCTGGTGCCCGATGCCGCTTTGCCCGGCGTCCGCGTCACCGCCACCGTCAAGACCGCCGGCGTCACCGGTGTGGAGATGGAGGCGCTGACCGCCGTCTCGGTCGCGTGTCTCACCGTCTATGACATGCTCAAAGCGGTGGAGAAATCCATGCGGATCGAGGGGATAAGGCTTCTCCTGAAAGACGGCGGCAAGTCGGGGCTTTACGAGGCGGACAAGTGACCCCCAAGCAGCCCATGCTCTCGGTCGAAGAGGCGCTGGCCTTGTGTCTGGGCCTCGTGTCGCCCCTGCCCGCCGAAACCGTGGCCCTGCGCCAGTCGGTCGGCCGGATGATGTCCGCCCCCGCCACGGCCCGGCGCGATCAGCCGCCCTTTGCCGCCTCGGCGATGGACGGCTATGCCGTGCAGGGCGATCCGGCGCCGGGCGACCGTTTCACCGTGGTGGGCACAGCGCAAGCCGGTCTGGGCTATGCCGGCACGGTCAACGCGGGCGAAGCCATCCGCATCTTCACCGGCGCGCCCGTGCCGCAGGGTGCGACCCGCGTCGTGATCCAGGAGGATGTCGAGGCCACAGGTGCCACGATCATCCTGCGTCCCAAGGCCGACATCGCCCGCCACATCCGCCCCCAGGGCCAGGATTTCAAATCGGGCGAGGAACTGGCGCCGCGCCGCATTTCGCCGCATGACCTCGCCCTCTTGGCCGCGATGAACATCCCCGAGGTCAGCGTCCACCGCCGCCCCGTGGTCGCCATAATCGCCACCGGCGACGAGCTGGTGATGCCCGGCGAAACCCCCGGCCCCGACCAGATCATCTGCTCCAACGCCTTCGCGCTGGCGGCCTTGATCGAGGCGGAAGGCGGCATCGCCCGGATGCTGCCGATCGCCCGCGACACCGAGGCCGAACTGCGCGCCGTCTTCGCGCTGGCCAAGGATGCCGACCTCATCGTCACCATCGGCGGCGCCTCGGTCGGCGACCATGATCTGGTGGGACCGGTGGCGGCAAGCCTCGGGCTGGAGCGCGCCTTCTGGAAAATCGCGATGCGGCCGGGCAAGCCCCTGATGGCCGGGCGGCTTCTGGGCGTGCCGATGCTGGGCCTGCCGGGCAATCCGGTCTCCTCAATCGTCTGCGCGCATCTGTTCCTGCTGCCCATGGTGTGCGCCCTGCAAGGCCGCCCCGACCTTGCCCCGGTGGCACGAAAGGCCGTGCTTGGCGCCGATGTCGAGGCGACCGGCCCGCGCACCCATTACATGCGGGCACGCCTCGCCGAGGGCGTCATCACCCCCTTCGACCGCCAGGACAGCGCCCTGATCCGCATCCTGACCGAGGCCAATGCCCTGTTGATCCGCCCCTTGGGCGACGAGGCGCGCGAAAAGGGCACAGAGGCACTCTACCTGCCGTTGTAAATGGCTAAAATGCTTGACACAAACCGGGAACACGGGCAGAACATTCAATTAACACTTGGGCTTGCAAGGTCGGGCCCAGGCTGATTGAAGCGGCGGAAGGCCAGGCCACTCCGCCACCGGGCAAGGGTAGGGTCACGGCAATGCTGACGCGCAAGCAATTGGAACTTCTGGATTTCATCCGTATCCGGGTGGAAACCGACGGCGTGCCGCCCTCCTTCGACGAAATGAAGGATGCGCTGGACCTGAAGTCGAAATCCGGCATCCACCGCCTGATCACCGCTTTGGAGGAGCGTGGCTTCATCCGCCGCCTCGCCCACCGCGCCCGCGCCCTGGAAATCGTCAAACTGCCCGAGGCGATGGAGAAGGCGGGCTTCACCCCGCGCGTCGTGCAAGGCTCCAAACCCGCCGCCCCGCCGCCCCGTCCGGCTGCAGCCTTGGACATTGCTCCCGTGGCCGAAGCCCAGGCGCTGGAAATTCCGATGATGGGCCGCATCGCCGCCGGTGTGCCGATCGAAGCCATCGCCCATGTCAGCCACCATGTGACCGTGCCCAACGCCCTGATGTCCGGGCGCGGCGCGCATTACGCGCTTGAAGTCAAAGGCGATTCGATGATCGAGGCCGGGATCAACGATGGCGATATCGTCATCATCCGCGAACAGCAGGACGCCGAGAACGGCGATATCGTCGTGGCTCTGGTCGAGGATGCCGAAGCGACGCTGAAGCGCTTCCGCCGCCGCGGCGCCATGATCGCGCTGGAGGCCGCCAACCCGGCCTATGAAACCCGCGTCTTCCCCGACCATATGGTCAAGGTGCAGGGCAAGCTGGTCGGCCTGATCCGCAGCTACTGAGGCCTAGCCGCCCTGCGCCAACCGCGCCGGGTTGGGCCGCAGCACCAGCGGGCGCGCCGCGGCCTGGGTGCCGGTCCAAAGCCGCACGCCGGTCTTGACCGGGCTCAGGATCAAATCCCCCTCTGACAGATGCCCGGCCAAGGCGCCGCTTTGCGCCAGAACCGCGGCGTCGATCACCACACAGCCGGGAGGATGCCCCGGCGCGGGGCCAAAGCGCGCCGGCAGCACAACCAGATCGGCGGTAGCGCAAGCCTCCGCCACCGCCGCGCCGAGCGCCGATTCCACAGCCTTGCCCGACAGGATCACGCCACGAAAGCCGTCGAGGGCGAAGCGGCGCGCCGTCTTCTCGCCCGCGAACCCCGGGCGCAGAGCCGCCTGCTTCGGATCGGCCAGATCGCCATCATCGGCAAGCCAGGATGCGGCGGCAAAACCCGCCCCGCGTGGCGCGGACAAGGCCCGCCCCTCCGGCCCCATCACCCCCGCCAGCACGCCATCCGACGAGATCAGCAAAGGGGGCCGCTCCCCCGCGACCCAGAGCGCAAAGCCGAGCGCGACGGGCATCAGCCCGGCCAGCCGCGCCCTGCCCTGCCAGATCAGCGCCCAAAGCGCGCCGAGCGTGATCAGGGGCACCACCCAGGGCCCCGGTTGCGGCACCGGGGTGATCGCGCCATTCAGACCGGCGATCCAATGCGCGATGAACAGGATCCACTCCGCCGACCAGCCCATCACCAGGAGTGCCGGCCCGGCAAGGCCAAAGGGCGCAGCCAAAGCCGCCACCGCCCCGGCGCCCATCAGCAGGCTCATCACCGGCACGGTCAGCAGGTTGGCGATCAGCCCGTAAGCCGTCAGCCGGTTGAAGGTCGCCGCCGAATAGGGCGCCGTGGCCAGCCCCGCCAGCAGCGAGGTCACCGCAAGCATCGCCACCGGCAGCATCCAGCGCGGCAGGCCCTTGGCGATCAGCAAACGCTCCGCCGGACCAAAGCCCGCGATCAGCCCGATCGTGGCGGCAAAGGACAGCTGGAACCCCGGCGACATCAGGCTTTCGGGCGCGCAGATCAGCAGGATCACCGCCGCCAGCGCCACCGCGCGCAGGGTCAGCGCCTGCCGGTCAAAGAGCACCGCGCCGAGCATGATCGAGACCATGAGGAAGGCCCGCGTCGTCGCCACATTGGCCCCCGACAGCACCAGATAAAACAGCGCCACCCCGAAGGCGAGGCAGGCCGCGACCTTCTTGGAATTGACCCGCAAGGACAGCGGCGGGATCAGCGCCAGACCATAGCGGACCAGCGCGAAGACAAAGCCGGTCAGAAAGGCCATGTTCATCCCCGAAATCGCCAGCAGATGCGCCAGCGAGGAGATGCGCAGGTCGCTGACCACCGCCGCCGAAATCTCGGACCGGTCGCCAGTCAGCGCGCCCGAGGCAAAGGCGCCGGAATCGCCCGGCACCGCCGCCATGATCCCGGCCGACAGCCGGTTGCGTAGCCGGTTGACCGCGGCATCCCAGCGGCCCGGCGGGGTCCAGGTCATCACCGGATTGGCGGTGTACCCCACCGCGCCCAGCTGCTGAAACCAGGCCATCCGGCGAAAGTCGAAGCCCCCCGGCTCGGACGCGCTTTCGGGGGCGGCAAGGCGGGCGGTCATCTGCACCGTGGTGCCGGGCTCGTAGGGGTGCTGTGGCGGCGGCCCGTGCAAGGAGATGCGCACCGTCAGGGGCGTGACCGCAGGCGCGACCTCGGACAGGATAACCCGGTCCAGAGTCAGGCGGATCGCATCCGATTGCGATCGGTCGATGTCCACGATCCGCCCCTGTACCGGGCCGTAGTAGGGCACCTCCAGCATCGGCGCCGCGACCAGCCAGACCCGGGCGCCACAAGCCAGCGCGCCGATCCCCATGCAGGCCAGCGCCAGCACAAAGGGCCGTGCCAGCCAGGGACCGAAACGGGCCAGCCCCATCAGGGCCAGAACCGCCGCCGAAACCGTGGCATAGAACAGAAGCCCCGGCTCCCAGGCCAGGGAGAACCACAGCCCGATCCCCAGCGCCAGAAACACCGGGACGAACAGAAACAGATCGACAGGCGACCCCGACAACCCGCGCAGGCCCGCCATCAGCGCAGAGGCCAACCGTCCCGCCACCTTGTCTTGCCCTCCGCATTTGCCTAAAGCTGCCACGAGCCTCCGCCCAGCCTAGGCTCAATCTGGTTTCCAGAAAGTTAACGCGCACAAGTCGGAGTCCCCTGCCGTGACCCAGATCGTCACCCGTTTTGCCCCCTCGCCCACCGGTTACCTGCATATCGGCGGCGGTCGCACGGCGCTGTTCAACTGGCTTTTCGCCCGCGGTCACGGCGGCAAGTTCCTCTTGCGGATCGAGGATACCGACCGCGAACGCTCCACCCCGGCGGCGACGGAGGCCATCCTGCGCGGGCTGACCTGGCTTGGCCTCGACTGGGATGGTGAGGTCGTCAGCCAGTTCGAACGCAAGGACCGTCATGCCGAAGTCGCGCATGAGATGCTGGCGCGCGGCACCGCCTACAAGTGCTTTTCCACCAAGGAGGAAATCGAGGCCTTCCGCGCCGCCGAAGAGGCCGCCGGGCGCTATCCGATCTTCCGCAGCCCGTGGCGCGACGCCGATCCTGCGACCTATCCCGACCTGCCTTACGTTGTAAGGATGCGCGCCCCGCGCGAGGGCGAGACGGTGATCGACGACAAGGTGCAGGGGAGCGTCACCTTCCGCAATGACCAGCTCGACGACATGATCGTCCTGCGTTCGGACGGGGTGCCGACCTATATGCTGGCCGTGGTGGTCGATGACCATGACATGGGCGTCACCCATGTCATCCGGGGCGACGATCACCTGGCCAATGCGGCGCGCCAGACCATGGTCTATCACGCGATGGATTGGGCGGTGCCGGTCTGGGCCCATATCCCGCTGATCCATGGTCCGGATGGCAAGAAGCTGTCGAAACGCCACGGCGCGTTGGGGGTCGAGGAATATCAGGCCATGGGCTACCCGGCCGCCGGCATGCGCAATTACCTGACCCGTCTGGGCTGGGCGCATGGCGATGCCGAGATCTTCACCAGCGCCGAAGCCATGCAGATGTTCACCCTGGAAGGCATCGGCCGCGCCCCGGCCCGGCTCGATTTCAAGAAGCTGGAACATATCTGCGGCCAGCACATCGCGCGGGCCGACGATGCTGCACTGCTGCGTGAAATCGAGGCTTACCTCGAGGTCGCGGGCAAGCCCGCCCTGACGCCGCAGCAGCATGACCTGATGCTGAAGGGCATGTACTGCCTGAAGGACCGCGCGAAGACCTTCCCGGAACTGATTGATAAGGCAGAGTTTGCCTTGCTGTCGCGCCCCGTGGTTCCCGATGCCGCCGCGGCTGGTTTTCTGGATACGGTATCCCGTGGTATACTAAAGAAGTTGACGCTGCAGCTGCAAAATAGTAACTGGGAAAAAGCGGAACTCGAGCATATCCTCACCGCTGCGGCACAAGAAGCCGGGATCGGATTCGGCAAGCTGGCCTCGCCCCTAAGGGCAGCGCTTGCCGGTCGGACGGCGACGCCGAGCGTCTATGACATGATGTTGGTCATCGGGCGCGACGAGACGATTGCGCGGCTGAATGAGGCGGTTGGCTGACGCCTCTTCGGCCTAGGATGTGCCAAGGCGCATCCGTTCAAGGACGAATCCGCCCCCGTCCGCTGCCACGGGCCGGGGCTCCCAACGGGGGACGTGAGATGAGTGCGCCTGATAAATCCGCCAAGCTGAGCCTGAATGGCCAGTCCTACGACCTTCCCATCATGTCGCCCGTTCTGGGCCCGGATGTGCTGGATATCCGCAAGCTTTACGATGAGGCGGATGTCTTTACCTTTGACCCCGGCTTCACCTCGACCGCTTCGTGCAAAAGCACGATCACCTACATCGACGGCGACAAGGGCGAGCTTCTGTACCGCGGCTACCCGATCGAACAGCTGGCCGCCGAAAGCTCGCATCTCGAGGTGTGCTTCCTTCTGCTGTACGGTGAGCTGCCGACCACGGCCCAGCTGGAAGACTTCAAGGGCCGCGTGACGCGCCACACCATGGTGCATGAACAGATGCACAACTTCTTCCGCGGTTTCCGCCGCGACGCACACCCGATGGCCACGATGGTCGGCGTGGTCGGCGCGATGAGCGCCTTCTACCATGACTCGCTGGACATCACCGATCCGTGGCAGCGCGAGGTCGCCTCGATCCGGATGATCGCCAAGCTGCCGACGATCGCCGCCATGGCCTACAAATACTCGGTGGGTCAGCCCTTCGTCTACCCGAAGAACTCGCTCTCTTATGCCGGCAACTTCCTGAACATGTGCTTCTCGGTCCCGGCCGAGGAATATGTCGTCAACCCGATCCTGGAAAAAGCCATGGACCGGATCATGATGCTGCACGCCGATCACGAGCAGAACGCCTCGACCTCGACCGTGCGTCTGGCGGGTTCCTCGGGCGCCAACCCCTTCGCCTGCATTGCGGCGGGCATCGCCTGCCTCTGGGGCCCGGCGCATGGCGGCGCCAACCAGGCCGCGCTGGAACAGCTGCGCGAAATCGGCACCGTCGACCGCATTCCGGAATTCATCAAGAAGTTCAAGGACAAGTCCTCGGGCGTCAAGCTGATGGGCTTCGGCCACCGCGTCTACAAGAACTTCGACCCGCGCGCGACGGTGATGAAGGAATCGGCGGACGAGGTGCTGGAACTTCTCGGCATCCACAACAACCCCACCCTGCAGGTCGCCAAGGAGCTGGAGCGGATCGCCCTGTCGGACGATTACTTCATCTCCAAGAAGCTCTACCCGAACGTCGATTTCTACTCGGGCATCATCCTCGATGCGATGGGCTTCCCGGTCTCGATGTTCACCCCGATCTTCGCGATCTCGCGCACCGTGGGCTGGATCAGCCAGTGGAAAGAGATGATCGCCGAGAATGGCAAGATCGGCCGTCCGCGCCAGCTTTATATCGGGCCGGACAAGCGCGACTACGTCGAGGCATCCAAACGCTGAGCGCCGGAGCCGCACACAATTGAAGATTGCGAAAATGGCCGGATCAGAGGTATGATCTGGCCATTCCCTTGTAACAAAAAGGCCTGATTTGTACCATATGACCAGCCCGACCTTGCGTTATCCCCAATGAGCCGCCTTACCCTGCATATCGGCTCTCACAAGACCGGCACCACAACCGTTCAGGCCACATTCCAACACAATCAGGCGCTTTTCCTGCAGCGGGGCATTGGCTACGCCCGCGGCTCCAGCCTGCCGAACCTGCACCAGTTCCTGTCCTACCGCGAACCGAAGTCGTTTCTTCCCGCCGGCTTCAAGGTCCATGACGGCGAGGCGCTTGCCCGGGCGCTGACCCAAAGCGGCGCGGAGCATGTCTTTGCCTCGTCGGAGAATTTCTCGTTCTTCTTTGAACAGGCCGCGGTCGACGAACTCGCCCGGATCATCCAGCCACTGTTCGACGAGGTCCGCATCATCGTCTATCTGCGCCGTCAGGACCGCCATGCGATCTCGCACCACCAGGAGGGTGCCAAGCCCAACCGGCGGCCGGAAAGCGCGCTCTGGGGCCATGGGCTTGGCGCCTTGCCCAAGCCCGCGCCGGAGCACTGGCTCTACCTCGACTATGACCGCCGGATCGCGATGTGGGAAAAGGCCTTCGGCACCGAGAACCTGACGGTCCGGCTGTTCGACCGCAATCTGCTGCGCGGCGGCGACATCGTGACGGATCTTCTGGCCCTGATGGATGTCGATGCCACCGGGCTGGTGCGGGTGCCGGATGTCAATGTCTCGCTCGGGCGGGTGATGACCAAGGTCGGTCATATCGCGAACGAGACGCTCGGCAGCGACAAGATCACCGCAGCCCTGTTGCAGGCCCTGCCGTCCAGCCCGCAGCGGATGCTGCCCTCGGCGGCCGAGGCGGAGGCGTTCCTCACCCCCTACCGCATCGGCAACCGGCGCCTGAACGCGCGGCTTGGCGTCACCGAATTCGCGGACCTGTTCCCCGATGATTTCGACGATTACCCTGCGGCGGGTTCCGAGGATCTGACCCCGGACGAGGCGGAGTTGGCGCTGCGTGCGGTCATTCGTGCGCTTGGCGGAATCAACGGCACCGCGACGCCGCTGAGCGTCGATGACCTGCGGATGGCGGCGAGCAGTCTGATGAAACAGCAGCCGGAATCGGCGCTGCGGCTGATCAAGGTGGCGCAGGAGATGCGCCCCAACGGTCCCACCATCCAGAAGGTCCGCGGCCAGATCGAGGCGGTCCTGGCCAAGCGCGGCGCCTGAGGCGGCTGCAGCGGCACAGGACTGCCGCTGCCCATCGAAAGGTCAGCGCTGCAAGGTCAGCGCTGCGGGCTGGACCCGTCCAGCGTGGCCAGCGCGCCATAGGTCTGCGGACGGCGGTCGCGGAAGAGGCCCCAGCTCGCCCGCATATCGGCAATCGCGTCCAGATCGAAGCTGGCGGTGATCACCTCGGTCCGGTCGCGGCTGGCCTTGGCCACCAGTTGCCCGGCCTGATCGGCGATGAAGCTGGAGCCGTAGAAGGTCAGATCGCGCCCGCCCGGTGCCACTTCCTGCCCAATCCGGTTCGAGGCCACCACCGGCATGATGTTGGACCCGGCATGGCCCTTCATGCAGGCCTCCCAATGCGGTTGGCTGTCATAGCCCGGGCTCATCGGTTCCGACCCGATCGCGGTCGGATAAAGCAGGATCTCGGCCCCCATCAGGGCCATGGCGCGGGCGCATTCGGGGAACCACTGGTCCCAGCAGATCGCAAGGCCGACCCGGCCCACCGCCGTCTCCCAGACCCGGTAGCCGGTGTCGCCGGGGGAGAAATAGTATTTCTCCTCATAGCCCGGGCCCTGCGGGATATGGGTCTTGCGGTAGTTGCCGAGGATCTGGCCATCGGCGTCGATCATCGCGCAGGAGTTGAAGAAGGCCTGACCCGCCTTCTCGAAATAGGGGCAGGGCAGCACCACGCCCAATTCGCGGGCGAGATCGGCGAAACGGGCGATCAGCGGATGGCCGGCAAAGGGCTGGGCCAGGGCGAAATACTCCCCCCGCTCCTCGATGCAGAAATAGGGCGCTGCGAAAAGCTCCTGGATCAGGATCAGCCCGGCTCCCTGCCCTGCGGCCTGGCGGACCAGCGTCTCGGCAGCGTCGAGGTTGGCGGGCAGATCCCAGCTGCAGGCGAACTGGGTGGCGGCGACGGTCAGATTGCGCATCTCGGGGTCCTTCTGGCAGCGGGCGTCGCCCCTCTGCTAGCAAAGATTTGCCGCGCGGACATGTCCTTTTCGCCGCCGAGCCACGATCAGCGGAAAAACCCCTGCCGGGTGGCCGAGGCGAGCGAGGGGTGCAGCTGTTCGGAGCCATCCTGCCCGACCCTGCGGCGGCGGCGGCGCAGGAAATACTTGCCCCAGGACCGCCAGGTGCCGACCATCGGCGCATTCACATCGCCCGGATAACGCGACCGCCAGTCGAGCGGCAGGGCGAGGCCCACCGTCTCGGCCCGCTCCAGCATCCAGGTCAGGGGGATGTTGGACAAAAGCCGCGCCGCCGCGTGCCCGCCGATCTGGCCGCCGACATCGCCATGCGCGCCGCGAAACCAGACCTGTTCGACATTGCCTTTCCAGTCGGGCGGACTTTCCCACAGGACTGGGGCGAAGGCGTGGCGCGTCTCGTTCAGGGCCAGCGCCTGAAACCCATGCCGGATCGAGCGGCCGAGCGTGTGGTTGTGGAAGGCGTATTTGTCGTTGAACAGCTTCCAGATGAAGGGGAAATGCAAGCCCATCGATTTGACCGTGTCAAAGACGCCGATCATCTCGATCGGGGCTTCGGGCAGGCAATAGGCGGCGGCGAAGGCATGGGCCACCTCGGAATCGGGGTTAACGCGGTAGTGGCGGAAGGTCAGGGCCACGGCGCGTTCGGTCGCCTGCTCCTGACGCAGCAATCCCACCCGGTCGATCATCCCGGCCAGCGAGCGCACCGCATAGGCGCCGCGCGAATAGCCGAACAGGAAGATCCGGTCGCCGGGCCTGTACTGGCTGGCGAGCCAGCCGTAGGCGCGGATGATCTGACTGTCGAGCCCCTTGCCCTGGATGATGTCCCAGCCGTGGCGCCAGCCCTCCCACTGCGAGCCGGGCTCGTAATACAGCCGCAGATGCGCGCGTGGGCCCTGTTCGGAGAGAAGCTTGAAGATCAGGCCGATGTTGGTCTCGTGCCCGGCATCGAGACTGGAAAAGGTGCCGTCCAACAGGATCACATGGTCGACCTGCCCGCGCTGACGCCCCGGCATTGGGGCGGGCTGGGCTTCCTGGGCCGCCACCGGGCGACCACGCCACCATTGGCGCAGACGGGTGAACAGGTTCAGGCCCAAACTCCTTCGCCGGTTGAAGACACCTTGGGTGCCGGATGCGGTCAGTCGCCGTCAGGGCAAAAAGTAACCCCCCGGCTGGGATTGTCCAGCCGGGGGGTTAAGGGTCACACAAGATTGCGAAGTCTTTCGGCCCGCTTAGAGTTTCAGCGACAGAACCGTCACACAGGCCAGCTCGCCAAAGCCGTTGAAGCGGCTGTTGGTCACGGTCGAATAGGCGCCCATGCCCTGGATGACGACATAATCGCCCTCGGCGATGTCCGCCGCCATCGGCACTTCGCCCGGCAGACGGTCAACCGAATCGCAGGTCGGGCCGAAAACCACGCGGCCTTCGGTGTCGCCCATCCGGCGGTGGCCATTGCGGTCCAGCACGTCGATGCGGTTGATGATGCCGATCTGGCTGAATTCGAACATCGAACCGTAGATGCCGTCGTTCAGGAAGACATGGGTGCCATCGCGCACGGCCTTGACGCAGGCGGCAACGGCATAGGCATCGCCGCAAAGGCCACGGCCCGGCTCGCAGACCAGCGCGGGACGCTCCGCCCCGAAAGCCTCGGTCGCAACCGCGTCGATCGTGGTGAAGATCGCTTCCAGATCGACCTTCATGCCCTCGGCCCGGTTGTTCGGGAAACCGCCGCCGACGTTCAGGCGGGCGATCTTGACACCCGCGTTGCGGGCAATCACCGCGGCTTCGCGGATATAGGTCGCCCAGGCTTCCGGATCGGTGCATTGCGTGCCCGGGTGGAAGGTGATCGAGGGGATGAAGCCCGCATCGGCCACGACTTTCAGCAGTTCCGCGGCCAGTTCGGCGGTCGCGCCGAACTTCGCGCCGAAATTATAGGCAGCGCCCGAGACCGGCAGCTTGAAGCGCACCGAAATTTCGCAGCCCTCGGCCGGCACCATCTCGACCAGTTTGGCGAGTTCGGAGCGGCTGTCCACCGACCAGGACGTCACATGACGCGCCACGGCATGGGCGATCTCGGCACGCGAGCGGACCGGGTTGTGGTAATGGATCGCAGCATCCGGATCCAGACGGCGGATCAGGTCGATCTCGAAAGGCGAGGCGCAGTCAAAGCCCTTGACCCCCGCCGCCATCAGGTTTTCCACCACTTCTTCCGAAGGGTTGGACTTGACGGCATAGGTCACAAGACCCGGAAAACCATCAATAAAACGACGTGCAGTTGCCTGCACGACCTGAGGCGCAAAAAACAGCACCGGATTCTCCGGCTGTTGATTGCGGAGGAATTCGGTCGGATTGGTCCAGATCGTTTTGGACAGTCCCATCGGCGTGATCCTTTCTGCCAACAAGATGCTAGTCCCTCCCCGTTGCCATAAAAATGGACGGAACGGCCTTGGCACTAGCGCGGTTTTTCCAACCAGGCCAGGTGCGTATGAGCCGCCCTTTTCCTGCAACTGAGGATGCTGCATATGGGTGACAACTTCACCGAACAAAACTATATAAATGTACGAAATGCCCGGCATAATGACGAAAAAGGAAGTCACACTGTATGGATGAGCTCGATCGAAGCATCATAGCCCTGCTCAGCGCCGATGCGCGGATGTCTGTGGCCACTTTGGCCCGCCGCTTGAAGGTCGCAAGGTCGACCATCCAGGCCCGGCTGGAGCGGCTGGAGACCGGCGGCATCATCGCCGGCTACACCCTGAAACTGGGCGAAGAGGCCCGCCAGGGCCGCTTGCGCGCCTCGGTCCTTCTGTCGATCGAGCCGCGCGGCCAGGCGGCAATCCTGTCGCGTCTGAAGGCCATCACCGAGGTCGAGCGCGTCTTCACCACCTCGGGGCGCTTCGACCTTCTGTTGCAGGTGGCCGCCCCCAATACGGCGGTGCTGGACGGGGTTCTGGACCAGATTGGCGCGATGACAGGGGTGAAATCCTCCGAAAGCCTGATCCATCTGTCGACCCGGATCGACCGGGCCGCCTGAGGGGCGGCAGCGTGAGGGGGGCTGCACGGGCGGGTGGCGTGAAACAGCCGCAGGCGCGGGGGATGGCTCACAATCGGGCCGGACCGGTGTAGACTGCGGGTCAGGCGCAGCCCTGCCTTGCAAGCGCATGTTCTTCACGGAGGATCAGATGAGCGAATTTCACGGATCTCCCTGCTGGTACGAATTGGCAAGCCCGCGGCCCGCGTCGGTCGAAGCCTTCTACGCCAGCCTTCTGGGCTGGTCCTGGGCCGAAGCCGGCGCGCCGGGCATGCCCTACCGGATTGCCAGCCTGCAGGGCGTTGGCGTGGCCGGGATGATGCAGGCGCGCCCCGGTCAGCCCGAGGGGTGGTCGATCTATATCGCGGTCGACAATTGTGCGACCTGCCTTGACCGGGCCGAGGATCTGGGGGCCGAAGTCTGCCTCGGCCCGACCGAGATCCCGGGCACCGGAACCATCGCCGCGCTGCGTGACCCGCAGGGCGCCGCTTTCAACATCCTGCAGCCGCTGCCTGGCGCCCAAGGTTCGGCCTTCGACCAAAGCCGCCCCGGCCACGGCCATTGGCAGGATCTGGTGACCCCGGACCCCGAGGCGGCGCTGGAATTCTACATGGCGCTCTTCGGCTGGACCGTGCCGCGCAGCATGGCGATGGGGCCGGGCATGACCTATCACCTGATCGCGCGACAGGGGCAGGATATCGGCGGCACCTTCGCCCCTGCCAGCCCCGGCGCCTTCTGGCGGCCCTATTTCGGCGTCCCCTCGATCACCGCCGCCGCCAAAAGCGTGACCTTCGCCGGGGGATCGGTGCTGCGCGGCCCCGATCCGGTGCCCGGCGGGGTCTTCACCCTGCAGGTCGCCGATCCCGAGGGCGCCGCCTTCGCGCTGGTCGGCCCCTCCTGACGGTTGCCGCCCGACCGCCTACACACGACCGCCACCGCCTGACCTCAGCCCCCCGACCACGCACGCGTGCCGCAATCCCCCTCCCAGACCGAGGGGAGGCGGCCTGCGGGATCGGCGTAGATGGTGATCTCGGACCCGACCTCCGGCAGGTTGGCCAGCCTGGTCAGCCGGCTCCGGCTCGTGATGCCCGCCGCATCGGCCCAGGTGATCCGCCACATCGCCACCCCGTTGATCCTTGTCTTGGTGTCGAACCGCGACATCACCCTTGCCCGCTGCACCACCCCCTCTTCGCGCAGCCAGAGCATCCGCCGCGCGTTGCGCAAGCCCGATCGCAGCCCCCAGCCTCCGAGGCTTAGAAAGGCCAGCGCAATAAGCGCCAGCGCCCCGCCGCTGATCAGGGTCGTGCCCTGCTCCACCTCGGTCACGGCTGTATCTTCGGGCAGATAGCGCACCGTGATCGGCCCGTTGAGCGTCAACCCATGATAGGTGCTTTGCCCGACCTTGGCGGTGCCATGGGTCGCCACACCCGCCGCCTTGAAATCGAAGCCGAGCACATAGTCCGTGCAGGTATCCATGTGGTTCTTGCCGCAGGACCGCGTGGTGATCTCCTTGTCGCTGACCTGACCGGTCACCACAACGCCATGCACGGCAAGCGCCCAGCCGGTCCGCACTTGGGTCAGCCCCCCCGCCGCCAACGCCAAGCCCAGCAGGGCCGAGACGCCGAAAAGCCAGCCCGCCCTGCCAAGGACCAACGCCATTATCCCGCGCTGAGGATAGCTCACCTGCCCGTCCCCCTGACCTCACCCAAATTGCTTTGCAAACCTAGCCGAGGCTGCGGCGCTTGCCCAAGGAAAACCCCCCTCCCGCGCCCCGCAATCGCCCTCCCAGACCGAGCGCCACTTGCTCGCGGGGTCGGCGTAGATCGTGATCGTGGCCCCGAGGGGCGGAAGGTTCCGGCGCCAACCCCGGAAAAGGTACCCCTTCTCGCCCGTTCCATCCGTCCAGTAGGCGAACCAGCCTGTCCTGCCCATGCTCCTGAGCCGGGTGATCTGCGCCGTCCGGCGCGTCCCGGTTTCGCGCAGGACGATGGCTCGGCCGAACCCGATCATTCCCAGCACCAGTCCCAAGGCCCCGAAGATACAACAGACAAGGCCTAAAGCGACCGCCGCAAGGTCACCCCAGAATTGCGGGCTGTGCTGCAGTCTCTGCTGTTCCGGGTTGCCTCGCCTGTACCAGATGTCCAAGGCACTTCCCGGCTTCAGCGTCGCCCAAAGGTTTGGCTCGACCGTCGCCGAGTTCCGGAGGGTCTGACCCGCGCTAAAACTGTAATCGACCCCATAGACCGTACAGGCATCAACGCAAGGCTGGTGCGCCGGCCTTTGCCAGACCCGTTCGACCTTTGCTTGCACAGAAACTTCGTCGCGGAACGTCTCCCAACTGGCGGCAAGTTGGGGCAGATTCTGCGTCAGCACAGTCAAAGCCACGAAGAAAACCAGCACGGCGGCCCATCCGCCATTCCCCAGCGCCCGAAATGGGTCGCTCCACCGGACGTAACTGCCGCCACCCCATGCCAATTGGGCGCCCCTTCCCAACATGTTGCCTCAGACTGGTAGAGGATTGCGGCCCCGTTCGTCAAATTCCCCTCACCGCGCCCCGCAATCCCCCTCCCAGACCGAGGGCAGCTTGCCATCAGGGTCGGCATAGATGGTGATCGTGACACCAACCGGCGGAAGAGCCGGGCCCGGACCTCCCCGCCGGTCCTGCCCGTGAAGCTTTGTCCGGCCAGGCTGACCAGCCTCATCCTGCCAGGTGGCGCGCCAATTGGCGTAGCGGCGGAGCCAACGGACACGTTCCACAGCGATGACTCTGGCGCTGCGCCTTTGGCCCGAGTCGCGCAGCCAGGCCATCCGGCGCGCGGTGCACAGCGCCCGGATGCCGAGCGCGGTGCCGAACAGGGCAAGAATGCCACCGTCGAACAGGAAGACCGGGACCAACTCCCAGGTTGCGCGGCTGTCCTGCACCACCTTCCAGCGCGCGCCCGGGGCGACCCGCAAGGGGATCAGGTCCCCAACATGGGCCGCGTCATAGACGCCGCGGTACACCTCCAATGTCGAGACGAAGCCCTCGTCCTCGGGCGCGGTCAGCCGATAGGTCAGCCGATAGACCTCCCCACCCCGACCCGTGCCAGAGACCGCATCCTTGCGCAAAAGTACGCCGGTCGTGGGGATCCAGCGCGTGTCAATCCGATGCGCTTGCCATGCCCAACCGCCCGCCCCGAGACAGGCGATGACGGCGCATGCGCACAGGAAACCGGCGACATCCCCGCCTTGCCCTGCGAACAACTGCCAAACCGATTTGCGCACTGCTCGATCCATTTTCCCGACCGCAAACCGCTTTTCCTCGCCCGCCCCACAGGATACACACGCCGCGGAACAATACGAGGGCTAGAGCATGCCGATGGAAAAGACCTTCAACGCCGCAGAGGCCGAGGCCCGGATTTCGAAGCTGTGGATCGACCAGAAGGTCGGTCGTGCCGGGGCCAATGCCAAGCCGGGGGCCGAGGCCTTCTCGATCATGATCCCGCCGCCCAATGTGACGGGCTCGCTCCATATGGGCCATGCCTTCAACAACACGCTGCAGGACATCCTGATCCGCTGGCACCGGATGCAGGGGGATGACACGCTCTGGCAGGTCGGCACCGACCATGCCGGGATTGCGACCCAGATGGTGGTCGAACGCGAACTGGCCAAGGACAAGACCAACGCCACGCGGCGCGAGATGGGGCGCGAGGCTTTCCTCGCCAAGGTCTGGGAATGGAAGGAAAAATCCGGCGGCACGATCATCAACCAGCTCAAGCGCCTCGGCGCCTCCTGCGACTGGGACCGTGAGGCTTTCACCATGTCAGGGGCGCCCGGTGCGCCGGGCAAGGATGCCGAGGGCAATTTCCACGATGCCGTGATCAAGGTCTTCGTGGACATGTACAACAAGGGCCTGATCTACCGCGGCAAGCGCCTGGTCAACTGGGACCCGCATTTCGAGACCGCCATCTCGGACCTTGAGGTCGAGAATATCGAGGTGAAGGGCCATATGTGGCACTTCAAATACATCCTCGCCGGCGGCGAGACCTATGAATACGTTGAAAAAGACGCCGAGGGCAACGTGACCCTGCGCGAGAAGCGCAACTATATCTCGATCGCCACCACGCGGCCCGAAACCATGCTGGGCGATGGCGCCGTGGCGGTGCATCCTTCCGACGCACGCTATGCGCCCATCGTCGGCAAGATGGTCCAGCTGCCACTTTGCGACCGCCTGATCCCGATCATCACCGACGAATACCCCGATCCCACCTTCGGCTCGGGTGCCGTGAAAATCACCGGCGCGCATGATTTCAACGACTATCAGGTGGCCAAGCGCGCCAACCTGCCGATGTACCGCCTGATGGACACCCGTGGCGCCATGCGCGCCGACGGTGCGCCCTATGATGTGGCCGTCGCCCGCGCCCGCGAGATTGCTGCCGGTTCGCCCACCAACGAGATTGAAGTCGACAGTCTGAACCTCGTGCCCGAGAAATACCGTGGCCTCGACCGCTTCGAAGCCCGCAAGCTTGTGGTGGCCGATATCAACGCGGCGGGCCTTGCCGTGACCGTGCTGGTGAAATCCTATGACGAGGAAACCGGCTCGGAACACCTGACGCTGGAACCCGTGGTCGACAACAAGCCGATCATGCAGCCCTTCGGCGACCGCTCCAAAGTGGTGATCGAGCCGATGCTGACCGACCAGTGGTTCGTCGATACCGCCAAGATCGTCGGCCCCGCGCTTGACGCCGTGCGCAACGGCGACACCGTGATCATGCCGCAGTCGGGCGAGCGGACCTATTTCCACTGGCTGGAGAATATCGAGCCTTGGTGCATCAGTCGCCAGCTGTGGTGGGGCCACCAGATTCCGGTCTGGTACGGCCTGAACCTCGATGCGCCCGATTTCAAGGATGACGAAGGCGACGACGCGCTCGACGAGGTGGAGATCCTGACCTTCCTCGGCAACGGCGGCTATGCCGAAAGGGATGCGCGCCACCACTGCGCCGCCGACCTTGCCACCGTGACCGAGCATTTCCGCGACGATCTCGCCCCCCTGCCGCACCCGCTGAACGCCGCCCGCGTGGTCGAAGTGGCCGACCGGGCCGAGGCTGTGGCCCTGCTGGCGCAATCGCTGGCCGACTACAACCTCAGCCAGGATCCGACCCACCTGACCTACCCGGTCTGGCGTGACCCTGACGTGCTCGACACCTGGTTCTCCTCGGGCCTTTGGCCGATCGGCACCCTCGGCTGGCCCGACCAGACGCCGGAACTGCAGAAGTACTTCCCGACCTCCACCCTGATCACCGGGGCCGACATCATCTTCTTCTGGGTCGCCCGGATGATGATGATGCAGCTGGCCGTGGTCGATCAGGTGCCGTTCCACACGGTCTACCTGCACGGCCTCGTCCGCGACGCCAAGGGCAAGAAGATGTCCAAGTCGCTGGGCAATGTCATCGACCCCCTGGAGATCATCGACGAATTCGGCGCCGATGCCCTGCGCTTTGCCAATGCGGCGATGGCCTCGCTCGGCGGCACGCTGAAGATGGACACCCAACGTATCGCCGGCTACCGCAACTTCGGCACCAAGCTGTGGAATGCCTGCCGCTTTGCCGAGATGAACGGGGTCTGGGAGGGCTATGCGACCAACCCGACGCCGCCCAAGGCCACCGCGACCGCCAACCTCTGGATCATCGGCGAGACCGCCAAGACCCTCGCCGAGGTGAATGAGGCGCTCGCCACCTACCGTTTCGACACCGCCGCCGACGCGCTGTACAAGTTCGTCTGGGGCAAGGTCTGCGACTGGTATGTCGAATTCGCCAAGCCGCTGTTCGATGGCGAACAGGCGGCCGAGACTCGCGCCGTGATGGCCTGGGTGCTGGATCAGTCGATGATCCTCTTGCACCCGATCATGCCCTTCATCACCGAGGAACTCTGGTCCACCACCGGCACCCGCGCCAAACTGCTGGTCCACACCGACTGGCCGACCTATGGCCTGGATCTTGTGAACCCCGAGGCCGCCCGCGAGATGGCCTTCGTCACCGCCCTGATCGACGAGGTCCGATCGGCCCGCGCACAGGTCCATGTCCCGGTCGGCCTCAAGATCGACCTGGTGGCCATCACCCTGTCGGGCGAGGCCCGCGCTGCGTGGGAGCGCAACGAAAGCCTGATCCGCCGTCTGGCGCGGATCGAAGGCTTCTCTGAAGGCCCCGCGCCCAAGGGGTCCATCACCCTGGCGCTGGAAGGCGCGGCCTTCGCCATCCCGCTCGCCGGGCTGATCGACATTGCCGAGGAAAAGGCCCGTCTGCAAAAGACGATGGACAAGCTCGCCAAGGAAATCGGCGGGTTGAAAGGGCGGCTGAACAACCCGGCCTTCGCGGCCTCTGCCCCGGAAGAGGTGGTGGACGAGGCGAAAGCCAACCTTGAGGCCCGCGAGGACGAGGCCGCCAAGCTGAAGGCCGCGCTGGCCCGTCTGGCCGAAATCGGCTGACGCGCCGCACCGGACCGCAAGAAGGCCCCCGCACCCCGGGGGCCTTTTTCACGACCTAGCAGATCCGCGGCAGCTGTTCCCCGATCAGCATGTCGACGATCCGGCTGCCGCCGAAAAGCGTGGTCATCCGAACCTGACCCCTGTGATCGGCCACAGCCCGCCCGATCCGGCAGGCCGCCCGCCCCTCGGGCAGGCTTTGCATCGCCTCCAGCGCAGCCTCGGCCTCATCCTCGGGAACGAACAGCACCAAAGTGCCCTCATTGGCGAGGTAGAGCGGATCGAGCCCCAGAATCTCGCACATGCCCTTGACCTCGGTCCGCAAGGGCAAGTCCGTTTCCGACAGCAGGATGCCGACACCCGATGCCTCTGCCATCTCGTTCAGCGCCGAGGCGATGCCGCCCCGTGTCGCGTCCCGGGCGGCGCGGGCGCCGGGGGCGGCGGCCAGAACCGCCTCCATCAGGTGGCCCAAACCGGCGCAATCGGATGTGAGGTCGGTGGACAAAGCCATATCGCCCCGTGCCGCCAGAATGGCAGCACCGTGGTCGCCGAGCATCCCGTTGACCAGCGCCACATCTCCCGGCCGGATCCGGTCCGCCGCCAGATGCCGCCCGGGCGGGATCACCCCCACGCCCGCCGTGGTCACAAAGACCTTGTCCGCCGAGCCGCGCCCGACGACCTTGGTATCCCCGGTCACAATCCGCACCCCGGCGCGCAATGCCTCCGCCTGCATCGAGGCCACGATCCGGCGCAACAGGGCCACCTCGCAGCCCTCCTCGATGATGAAGGCCGCCGACAGCCACAGGGGCCGCGCCCCGCCGACCACGAGGTCGTTGACCGTGCCGCAGACCGCGATTTTGCCGATATCGCCACCGGGAAACTCGACCGGCGTGACCACGAAACTGTCGGTGGTGAAGGCCAGTTGCGCCCCGGGTTCCCGCAAGGCATCGGAAATCAGGCGGGCCTGATCCTCGGAGCCCGGGGGCTGGAAGACGGCGGTGAAGACCTCGTCGATCAGATCGCGCATGGCCTTGCCGCCGCCGCCATGGGCCAGGGTTACATGGGTATCGCGCAGTGCCATTTCTTGCCCCCACAAATCTTCTGCGAAGATTTTGCTTGCGAATTTTCGCAGAAAATTCGGTTCTCGGAAGTTTCGCAGAAACTTCGTCACTCCGCCGCGGCACGCGCCCCGGCATATTGCCAATAGGCCGCACAGGCCCCCTCCGACGACACCATCAGCGCCCCGAGCGGCATCTCCGGTGTGCATCCGCGCCCGAACTGCGGGCAGGCTGTGGGCTTGATCTTGCCGGTCATAACCGCACCACAGGCGCAACCCGGGATCTCGGGCACATGACGTGGCCCTGCGGCATAGCCAATGCCGAACTTCTCCTCGGCGTCAAAGGCGCGGTATTTCGCACGGATGCGCAACCCGCTGGCGTCGATCTCGCCCAAGCCCCGCCATTCGAAACTCGGCCGGCGTTCGTAGACATCGGCGATGGCGGCGAGGCTGACCGGGTTGCCATGTTCGGGCACGACGCGGGCATATTGGTTTTCCACCTCGGCCCGGCCTTCGGCGATCTGGGTCAGGACCATCAGCACCGATTGTAGCAGATCGGTCGGCTCGAACCCGGCCACGGCGATCGGCTTCTTGTAATCCCTTGCAATGAAATCATAGGGATGGATCCCAATCACCATCGACACATGACCCGGCCCGATGAACCCGTCGAGCAGCATGTCGGGGTCGTCGAGCAGGGCCTTGATCGGCTCTGGCACGGTGATGTGGTTGCAGAAAACCGAGAAATTGCCCAGACCCTCGCGCGCGGCCTGCTGGATCGACAGGGCAGTGGAGGGGGTCGTCGTTTCGAACCCGAGGCCGAAGAAGATCACCTCGCGCCCCGGATTGCGCCGCGCCAGTTCCAGTGCGTCCAGGGGCGAGTAAACCATCCGCACATCGGCGCCGCCCGCCTTGGCCTGCATGAGCGACTTCTTGTGCCCCGGCACCCGCATCGCATCGCCAAAGGTGCAGAAGATCACGCCGGGCTGTTCGGCCAGCTGCACGCATTCATCGACCCGCGCCATCGGCAGGACGCAAACCGGGCAGCCCGGGCCGTGGATGAACTCCACCCCAGGATGGATCAGCTTGTCGAGGCCGTAGCGGAAGATCGAATGGGTATGGCCGCCGCAGATCTCCATGATATGGACCGGCTTTTCGCGGCTGGCGCCGATCTTGTCGGCCTCTGCTGCAATCGCCGACAGCAGCCCGCGCGCTAACGCAGGATCGCGGAATTCGGAGGCGTATTTCATGCCACACCCCCCGCCAGCGCGCGCTGGCCTTCGGCCATGGCCGCCAGGGCCTCCTGCGCCTCACCCAGATCGCGCAAAGCCTCCAAGGTGCGTGCGGCCTCTTCGGCGTCGATCAGGCTCATGGCAAAACCGACATGGATCAGCGCCCATTGGCCCACCAGGTCCTGCAAGGGGCCGAGGGCGACGCAGGCGACATTGACCTCGCGCCGCACACCGGAAACCTCGGCCATGGCCATGAGGCGGGCTTCATCCGTGATGGCCACGATCTGGCCGGGGATCCCAAGACACATTCAGTCGTCCTCCTCTTCATCGGCCGTGGCCAGCCCGGGGGGCTGCACGCCGTAGCGGTCCAGTTTCGCGCGCAGGCCGACCCGGCTCAGGCCAAGTTCGGCGGCGGCGCGGCTCTTGTTCCAGCGGTGCCGGGTCAGCGTCTCGCGCAGGATGCGCATCTCGACCATCTCCACCCGATCCTTCAGGCTGCCGTCGCCGGTCAGGCCACTTTGTGCCGAACGGTCGGCCCCGGCATCGCCGGGTGGCGCCTGCAGGATGTGGCGCGAGATCAGGTCGGCGCCCAGCACCACCTCCTGCGCGCGGATCAGCATCCTTATGACCTCATTGGACAATTCGCGCAGGTTGCCGGGCCAGTCGTAGCCTTCCAGAAAGGCCAGCGCCGCATGGTCAAAGCCGTGCACCGGCTTGCCATGGGTGGTGGAGGCCTCCACCAGCAGATGCTGCGCCAGAAGCGCCACATCGCCGGGCCGCCCGCGCAGGGGCGGCAGGGTCAGTTCGGTGGTCGAAAGCGCAAAGTAAAGATCGGCGCGGAACTGCCCCTCGGCCACCAAGGCCCCAAGGTCGCGGTGCGCGCCCGAGATCAGCCGCAGGTTCGAGGTCAGGACCTCGTTCCCGCCCACCGGCGTAAAACCGCCCTCGGTCAGCACGCGCTGCAGGGCCATCTGCAGGGCGGGCGACAGGCTGTCGATGCCGTTGAGGAACAGCGTGCCCCGGTCGGCGCGCTGCATCAGGCCGATCTTGTTGGACCCGCCGGGCAGAACCCCGCGCTTCGCCCCGAACAACTCGATCATTGCGAGGTCGTCGGGCAATCCGGCGAGGTTGACCTCGTGAAACGGCTTGTCCGACCGCAGGGACGCATAATGCATCGCGCGTGCCAGCTGCGCCTTGCCGGTGCCGGGCTCGCCGGTCAACAGGATCGGCACGTCGAAGCTGGCATAGGCCCGGGCCTGCGCCACCACGGCGTTCATCGGCGAGGTCGGACCGCGCAGGATGGTCTCGAACCCTAAGCCCTCGCGCAGGGCCTTGCGGCGTTTTTCCAGCCGGCTTTCGGCAGTCGCGGTCAGAAAGCGCATCTCCAGCGTCATGCGCTCGTTTTCCCGCGCCAGGGTGAAAAGCTGCGCCGCATTGCGGGTGGCCACCAGAAGCTGATCGGGATGCCAGGGCTTGGTGAGGAACTGGTGGATCCCCGCCTCGTTGATCGCGGCCATCATCGAATTGGCGTCGGTGTAGCCGGTCAGGATGATGCGCACCGCATCGGGCCAGCGTTCGCGGACCTCGGTCAGGAACTCCACCCCGCTGCGGCCCGGCATGCGCTGGTCGCAGAGGATGACCTGAATCCATTCCTGTTCCAGCACCGCCATGGCCGCTGCAGCATCGCCCGCCATATGGATGTCGAACTCATCCTCCAGCGCCATTTTCATCGCTGACAGCGAGTGGGGCTCGTCATCCACCAGAAGAACCGAGGCGCGGATCGGGCTGGCCATGGCTCAGGCCTTGGCCGCAAGCTGGCCGGTCAGCCAGTCGATCCATTCGGCCATCCCCGCCCCGGTCCGGGCCGAGACGCGCAGGATCTCGATCCCCGGATTGATCCGGCGCAGATTTGCCTCGTAAGCCTCCAGATCGGCGTCGCAATGGGGGGCAAGGTCGGTCTTGTTGAGAAGCGCGAGCTTGGCGGCAGTGAACATGTCGGGGTATTTCAGCGGCTTGTCCTCGCCCTCGGTCACGGACAGGATCGCCACCTTGGCGTCCTCGCCCAGATCAAAGGCGGCGGGGCAGACGAGGTTGCCGACGTTTTCGATGAAGAGATAGGAGCCCGACTTCGGCGCCAGCACCTTGATCGCATGGCCCACCATCTGCGCATCCAGATGGCAGCCCTTGCCCGTGTTGACCTGCAAAGCCTGCGCCCCGGTGGCGCGGATGCGGTCGGCATCGACCGAGGTCTGCTGATCGCCTTCGATCACCGCAAGGGAGGCATCGCCCAGCATTTCGATCGTCTTGCACAGCAGCGTGGTCTTGCCCGAACCGGGCGAGGAGACGAGGTTCAGCGCCAGCACCCGCAGATCCTGCAAGGCCGCGCGGTTGACGCGGGCAAAGTCGTCGTTCTTGGCGAGGATCGAGGTCTCCACCGCGATCAGCCGTGCCTGCGACATGCCGGGGACCGAAACTCCGGCGGCCCCGAGACCATAGTGCTGGTCATGGGAATGGTTGTGGTTATGGTTGTGACCATGATCGTGCCCATGGTCATGCGGATGGGGGTGCATATGCGGCACCGCTGGCGCCCGGGCGCGGACATGGCCGAAGGGCAGCAATTCCTCCTGCCGCTTGCCGTCAAACACCAAAGTCTCGCTACACCCGCATACCGTGCACATCAGAGCACCTCCATATCCTTGATCCGCATCTCATCCCCGCCCTGCGGCATCAGCTTACCCGAACCGCAGAGCGGGCAAAGCGCCAAACGGTCCTCGATCTCGACCGTGCGGGCGCAGTCGTAACACAGGGCCTGCCCGGGCAGGTCGATCATCTCCAGCGCCGCGCCCTCGGCCGGGCTGCCGCGCATCACCACGTCGAAGGCGAAGGCCAGCGCCGGCTTTTCGACCGTCGCGAACTTGCCGATCTCGACCCGCAACCGGGTGACGCGAGCAAAGCCGTGCTGGCGGGCCTGCGCCTCGATGATCGAACGGATGCCCTCACACAGCGACATTTCATGCATGATGCACCGGGGGCTGTGGCAGCTGGACTTCGACGCAGGGGGACAGGATGTCGATGACGAGGGGCAGCAAGGTGGCCTTCTGCGGCGGCAGGCTGTCGAGCGTCCGGGTCAGGATGCCGCCCGGCGCGCAAAGGTGGTCGGTCGGCGTGCAGCGGGCAAATGCGGTGACGAGGCCACTCGCAGCGCGGGCCTGCACCGCATAGGCGCCGCGCGCGGCGGGCACGATGGCCAAATCGGCTTGGATCTGGACGGCATGGCACGGGTCCCGCCCGGTCTGCAGGGCGGCGATGTCGTGGATCACCCCTGCTGCCCGCCAGAACGGCCCGCGGCCAAAGCGCGCCGCGATGCCTTGCAGCGCCGGGGCAGCAGCATGGCGCGCCGCGACCGAATTCTCCTGCGCCACCGGCAGCAGCGCGGTTTCGGGCCGGGACAGGGGCAGCTCTGCCACCGCCTCACCCGGGGCAAAGGCCGCGGCAATCGCCGTCAGGACCGGGGCCAGGCCCTCGCCCGAGGCGAGCCAGTCGTCAAAGCCGGGTGGTTCCGCCCGGCCCCAGACCATCAGGTTCACCCGGGCGGGATCGGCCCAATCCCTTGGTAGGGCCAGCGGCGTCAGGCCCAGAAGCCGGGGCCAGATCACGCAAAGCTTCAGCAAATGGTCGCGCAGGGTCTCGATCCGCAGGGCCTCGGGCGCCGGGGCGGGCAGGCCGAGGGCCAGCCGCAGCGCCATGGCCTGCGCCGCCGCGCAGAGGTTGAAGAGGCGTGGCAGCAGCGCCGCAGCCTCGGCCACCGGGCGGCCCAGCATCAGCGCCGCCACCGGCAAGGCGGCAGGCGGCTGGAACGCCCACCCTGCCCCGTCCCGTCTGATGACCAGCGCGCTTTGCATGTCAACCCTCGGCCAGTCCGGCGCTGATCAGGGCGCGACGTGTGGGGGCAAAGGGCTCGGCCGGCGGGACATCTGCGGCGGTGGCTTCGCCCGCATCAGGTTCAGCGCTGGCCTTGGCGGCCCCTTCGGCTGCGGCGCGGATTTCCGCGGCGCGGTCGGTCTCCTCGCGGTGGTCGGGCTCGAACAGGGCGGCCATGATCGCATTGGCCACCTCGACGGCCTGCAACTGGCTGGAGAAATCCCCCATCGGCGAGAAGAGCGAACAGGCCTTGTAGCCGCCCACCATCTCCCGCGTGTTGTGGATGAACTCGTATTCGCCCGAGGGGAAGCCGATCACCTCCTTCTCACCCGCCCGTAAGGGCGGCCAGGAGGTCTCTCCCGGCAGAAGCACGAGGTTCAGGAACCAGGGCGAAATCAGCACGCCAAGCACCTGCCCTTCCCAGTCGCGAAAGCCCACGGCCTGCACATGGAGGGCCGCGTTGACGATGGGCACGTCCTTCATCTTGGCGTTCCAGATCTCGCGGAAATCGGCCTCAAGTGCCGCGGTGCGGCTGGCGATGAAAGCGGCGCGCGCCATATCGGCGCTGCCCGGATCGGCCAGCACCATGAACTGCGCCTTGGGGGCGCCGCAGCCCGGGCAATGCCAATCCTCGGGCAGGTCGGCAAAGGGGGTGCCGGGCAGGACCTGGCGGTAATCGTCGCCCTCGGCCGGGTCATAGGGCGTCCAGCAGATTTTGCATTCCATCACCGCCGCCGTCGAGATGCGGTCATTGGCGCCAAGGTAGGACCCTTCGAAACCGCTCATCTGATCGCCTCCAGCACTTCAAGGATGCGCGCGCCGCTGTCTTCCAGATCCTCGCGAGCGGCAAGGGCCACTTCGGGCATGGGGGTGACCTCGAACGTATCAAGGATCAGGTTATCCTGAGAGTTGTAGAACTGCACCCGCCAGATCGGCGCTATCGCGGTCGCGGTGATCCGGCAATTGCCATAGCCGCGCGACAGGATGGTGACCGCCCCCTCGCCCAAAGCCTCGGCGAGCCAGAGGAGGTCCTCCTCGGTATGGGGCAGAAGGGTCAGGTTCACCACATGCGGCAGAGCGCCGGGGCGGTGGCTCGCCGCCTTGTCCAGCAGTTCGGCCAGGATCGGCGGCGCATTGACCACGCCCGGCCCGCGCGGCAAGAGCGTGCGGCGCGCCGGTTTGGCAGGCTGGAAGGCGCGGGACATCGACAGGCCCGGCACCGGCGCCACCTCCAGCCGGTCCACCCCGGAACCGGCCAGCAGCCAGACCCCGGCAAAAACCGATTCCTGCACCAGAAGGGCGGGATTGCCGCGCAGCTTCATCGAAACCTCGCCCTGACCCAAAGTCTCTGCGATCAGCGCCCGCGCCGCCTTGCCGAGGCCGGAAAGGTCGAAATCCGCCGTCTGCCCGCCGCGCGAGGCGATGTCGCAGGCGGCGGCCACGTCCTGCAGCGTCGCCAAGGCCGGCGCGACCGAGGTCAGGTCAGCGATATCCGGCAGATGCGGGCTATAGGTCCGCATCCCCGAGGGCAGCGCCATATATTCCAGCTCGCCATCCTCGTCGGGTTGCGAACCGGGGCCGAAGCCCACGGGGGGCAGGTGGAACGTCGCCATGAAAACCTCCTCAGGCAGCCGCAAGGCCGAGAATATGGGTGATGCGCATCATGTAATCGTCCCAGTCGCGGATCTTTTCGACCGCGCCCAGGTAGCGATTTTGCTGGAAGAACAGGAAGCCGGGGGTCTTCAGCGCCCGGTGCGTCTCGCGCAGGGTGGCTTCGATGGCGTCATCGACCACGGCGCAGTCGAAGGCGTGCTGGAAGACCATCCGCAGTTCCGGCAGGATCACCGCGGCATCCGCCGTCTCCAGATTGCGGACCGGATCGCCGGGGATGAAGAGGCAATGCGCCCCGGGCCGGTCAAGGAATTCCGCCACGTCGGACATGCTGTGCAGGCGCGGCCAGTGGAGTTCGGCTTCCAGCCGCGTCAGCAGCGGGTGTTTGGCGCCCTTCGTCGCGGGGGCATGGTCGTGATCATGGGCATGGTCGTGCATCGGATCTATCCTTGCGCAAGGCCCGCGTCGAACGCGGCCTGAAGATGGGGGGGCAGGCTGGGGCTTCGCGCCTCAAGATCAGCAAAGGCAGCGCCGAGGTCGCCGCCCTGCATCAGGGCGCGCAGGCCGCTGAGGGCGGCGCTGATCTGCGCCGCCTCTTCCGCGCCGATCACGGCACGGGCAGCGCCGAGAAAGTTAAGCACCCAGTCGCCGGGCCGGGCCTCGGCACAGAGGCTGAGGTCGATGATCTCGCCCCCCTCGGCCAGCCCCGCGATCCCGTCGACCGAGATCAACCGCATCGGCACGCCGACACACATCAGAGCCCCTCCGGCAGAAAGCGGGCGTCGCCGATCCGGCAGGCCTCGGCCTCCGAAGGGCGGCCGGCCTCATAGGCGTCGCGGCGGATCGAATGGTCGGCGAGGCCGTCACACGGCGTCTGCCCCGGCGGAGCGGCAATGCCCCATTCGGCCAGCCGCGCCAGAGCCACACCAAGCGCCGGGTCGATCTGGGCCGCAACCGCGGGGCGCAGACCGCCGCCGAAATCCTCCAGCTCGACCGGCTGGCAGCCGATCAGCAGCATCTGGGACGGGCAGTAGCCCATCAGCTGGGCGGTGGCGATCACGTCCTGAAAGCCGGTCTGGTGCAGGCTCATCTTCTTGGCGCCCAGGAAGGCCGGGACAGCGTCATTCTCGACGATCTTCAGCGTGCCGGGCGGCAGGCCGTAATCCACCGCGTCAAAGACGATCAGCGCCTCGGCTTCCTCCAGAAAGGGCAGCAGATACAGCCCCTGCGTCCCGCCATCCAGCAGCCGCACCTCGGGCCCGAAGGCGTGGCGGGAGGCGAGCGTCTCGACACAGCGCACACCAAAGCCCTCATCGGCCCAGAGCACATTGCCGATGCCCAAGATCAAGATTTTCGCCATCATCCCCTCCCCGGTCCGGCTGGCCACTTTGCATCTGGCCTTGGAACTGACAGTAGAGTTTTCACCCACAGCGTCAGAAGGCTTTTCACGTTTTGGCAGGAATTTAGCCAATCCCCTGACAAAACTCCCTTTTTTCGGCAAAAACCGCCTCGGGCAGCCCGCGTCAATGCAAGGTATCTTTCCACTTTACGCCACGCCTGAAAAGAGACCATCCAGAACGCAAAAGGGGCGCGCCGCAGCACGCCCCTCCGCCATTCGCCGTGGCAAACCTCAGGTCGGGTCGTCATCCTTGAAGGTCCGGTGGCCGGAAATCATGGTCGAGACGATCGACTGCCGGCTCATGATATCCTCGCGGATCGCGACATAGATGTGGATGATCATGAAGATGGTGATCCACCACATGCCAAGGTGATGGATCGTGTGCAGGGTCTGGCTTGGCCCCACCAGCTGGCGCACCCAGCCGAAAGCCAGGTCGAAGAAAGATCCCTGCCCCGCGCCCTCGGCATAAAGCGCCATGCCGGTCAGGATCATGAAGCTGAGGCCGAGCGTCATGAAACAGAACATCGCCATTTGGGCCAGGGGGTTGTGGCCCACATATTTCTTCGGTGCGGCTTCGAGGAACAGATACCAGCGGATCTCGAACCAGACCTCGCGCCAATAGCTGCCGCGCCAGATGGGTACATAGAACAGCTGCTTGGCATGGTGATTGCCGATCAGTGCCCAGTAGATCCGGCCGAAAAAGGCCACGGTCAGGATCATGCCGGCGGCGAAATGGGCAAAGCGGATATAGCCGAAGATGAACTGGTCATAGGCCTCGCCCGCACCCATCGTCGGCAGGGGCGAGCCGATCAGGTAGCCGGACACCATCAGCACGACGATGGCCAGCGCATTGGTCCAGTGCCAGATCCTGACCGGCGCTTCGTAGACATAGACCGAGGTCTGGCGGCGGGCGCTGCCCAGATCCGCCGGATGGGCATCGTGGGCGGGAAGGTCGCTCATGGCCTAGCCCACCATCATCAGAAGGCCGGCCCCCGCGATACCCGCCCCGATCAGCCCCTGCGCCAGAGGCACCCGCGCCACCTGCCGTGCCAGGTAAATGCCCACCAGATGCAGCGCGGCGGTGGCGATCAGGAACCCCGCGAGGTAGAGGGAAACCGCCCCCTTCGCCTCCGCCCCGTGTGCATAACCATGCGCCGCCGCGAAAAGCGCCACCATCGCCAGCGAGGCGCCGGTCACCCTCGCACCCTGCCCGCGCCGGGCCAAGGCCACCATCAGGCCAAAGCCCAGAAGCGAGGCGAGGATCGCCCCCTCCACCCCCGGCAGCCGCAGACCCGCCCAGGCGAGCCCGGCGCCCAACGTCATCGCTGCCATGAAGCTCGCCGCCCCGGCCCAGACATGGCGCTTCAGGGCAAAGCCCGACCAAAGCCCCACCGCCAGCATCGCCAGCAGATGGTCCGCCCCGGTCAAGGGGTGCAACAGCCCGGCCTCAAAGCCGAAGCCATGGCCCGGATGGGCCAGCGCCGGGCCGGCCGCCAAAGCCAAGCCTGCAGAAAGCATCAGTTTTTTCATCGCATCCCCTCCCTCAGCGGACTTTGACGCGGGCGAGTTCGTGCCCGTCGGGTGACATCACATGGGTGGAACAGGCGAGGCACGGGTCAAAGCTGTGCAGGGTGCGCAGGATCTCCACCGGCTCGTCGGGCCGTTCCATCTTGGTATCCATCAGCGCGGCCTCGAAGGCGCCGATATTGCCCGCCGTGTCGCGCGGGCTGCCGTTCCAGGTGGTGGGCACCACGCATTGGTAGTTCTCGATCCGCCCGTCCTTGATGCGGATCCAGTGGCCCAGAGCGCCACGCGGCGCCTCGGTCATGCCGACGCCCTTTGCCTCCTTCGGCCAGGTCGACGGGTCCCATTTCTCGACATTCGCCGTGTTGCTGTCGCCGTTCTTGATATTGGTGACCAGCTTGTCGAAGAAATGCCGCATCAGCCGCCCGCAATATTCCGACTCGAGCGCCCGCGCCGCGGTCCGGCCAAGGGTGGAGAACAGCGCCGGCACCGGCAGGTTCATGGTGCGCAACAGGCCGTCGACCTGGGTCTTGATATCCTCATGCCCCTGGGCATAGCCCACGACATAACGCGCCAGCGGCCCGACCTCCATCGCATGACCGCGCCAGCGCGGCGCCTTGATCCAGGAATATTTCGCCGCCTCGTCGAGGTTTTCGATATTGGTGCGGCTGCCCTTGGCATTAGGGCCAAGTTCATATTTCGGCTCGGTCACGCCATCCCAGGGGTGCAAGCCCTTGCCCGGCTCGCCGTAGGTGTACCAGGAGTGGTCGACGAATTCCTGCACCTGCTCGGGGTCGCGGACATCGACCTCCTCGACCTTGGACATGTCGCCATTGATGATCGCCCCGCGCGGCAGGTGCATGTTGGCGGCGGTATAGTCATTGGCGTTTTCCGGGATGTCGCCGTAAGCCAGCACCGACTTGCCCGACAGCCCGCCGCCATAGAGCCAGTTCTTGTAGAAGCCGCCGATCGCCACGACATCGGGGATATAGACATTGGTGTTGAACTCGGCGCAGCGGTCGATGATCGAGGATACGAGGTTCAACCGCTCCATGTTGATGGCACCGACCGAACCCACGCCATCCACGTTGATCGGGCACGGCACGCCGCCGACCAGCCAGTTCGGATGCGGGTTCTTGCCGCCAAAGATCGTGTGGATCTTGACGATCTCCTTCTGCAGATCCAGCGCCTCAAGGTAATGGGTGGTGGCCATCAGGTCGGCTTCGGGCGGCAGAAGATAGGCCGGGTTGTCCCAATAGCCGTTCTTGAAGAGGCCAAGCTGCCCGCTTTCGACGAATTTCTTCAGCCGGTTCTGCACGTCGCGGAAATAGCCCGGGCTGCTGAGCGGGTGGCTCGGCGAGACCATCTGCTGAAGTTCCGACGTCGCTTTAGGATCGGCGCGCAAGGCATTGACAGGATTGACCCAATCCAAGGCGTGCAGGTGGTAGAAATGCACGATGTGATCGTGGATCTCCAGCGCCAGCTGCATCATGTTGCGGATCGAATTGGCGTTTTCGGGGATCTTGATCCCAAGCGCATCCTCCACCGCGCGAACGCTTGTCAGCGCATGGGTGCCGGTGCAGACGCCGCAGATCCGCTCGGTGAAGGCCCAGGCGTCGCGCGGATCGCGGCCCTTCAGGATGACCTCCAGCCCGCGCCACATGGTGCCGGTGGAGACCGCGTTGCGGATGATGCCCTGGTCGTCCACGTTGACTTCGCAGCGCATGTGGCCTTCGATCCGCGTCACCGGATCGACGACGATCCTGCGGCCGGTGGTGTCAAGGTTGAACCCGTTCGGTGTGGCCCCCATGGCTTAACCCTCCACTTTCTCTTGATTTTTCTTCTGCGCGCGCTTCAGCGCCGAGACCGCGGCATGGACCGCCACGGCGCTTCCCACGACAGCCGCCGCGCCAAGACCGACCTGATCGGCATTGGCCTCGACGCCGAACTGCTTGATGTTGGTCAGGCGGTTGTAGAAGCCGCCCTGATCCCAGAAGCCATCCTCGGAACAGCCGATGCAGCCATGGCCGGACTGGATTGGGAAAGAGGTCCCCTCGTTCCAGCGCACGGTGGAACAGGCGTTGTAGGTCGTCGGCCCCTTGCACCCCATCTTGTAAAGGCAATAGCCTTTGCGGGCGTTCTCGTCGTCCCAGTGTTCGACGAATTGCCCCGCGTCGAAATGCGGGCGGCGGTAGCATTTGTCGTGGATGCGCTGGCTGTAGAACATCGCCGGGCGGCCCTGACGGTCCATTTCCGGCAGGCGGTCGAAGGTCAGCATATAGGTGATGACCCCGGTCATCACCTCGGCGATCGGCGGGCAGCCGGGGACCTTGATGATCGGCTTGTCGAGGATGACCTTGTGCACCGGCGTCGCCCGTGTCGGGTTGGGCGAGGCGGCCTGGACGCAGCCGTAGCTGGCGCAAGCACCCCAGGAGATGATCGCCTTGGCGTGCTCGGCCGCCATTTTCAGCTGTTCCACAAAGGGTTTGCCGCCGATGATGCAATACATGCCATCCTCGTTCAGCGGCGGGTTGCCTTCGACGGCGAGGATATAGTTGCCCTTGTATTTCTCGATCGTGTCCATCAGCGCGGCTTCGGCCTGGTGGCCTGCGGCGGCCATCAGCGTGTCGTCATAATCGAGGCTGATCATCGACAGCACCACATCCTTGGCGAGCGGATGGGCCGAGCGGATGAAGCTTTCCGAACAGCAGGTGCATTCCAGCCCATGCACCCAGATCACCGGCGTGCGCGGTTTGGTTTCCATCGCATGGGCGATCTTCGGCACGAAGGCCGGGCCAAGGCCCAAAGCCGCCGCCGTCAGGCTGCAGTATTTCATGAAGCTGCGCCGGGTGATCCCCTGACGCCGCATGACCTCATAAAAGGTTTCGATCTGTGACAAGCTGTCCTCCCTCTGGCGCTGCCCTTGGGGCAAGGCTTCCCTGCATACAGGGGTATGCCAAAGCGGCTGGCCGAGGAGGCGGAAAAGCGCGACGGATATGTCTTTCAGGATTATGTATGTTTTACAGATGCTTGCGTGGCGTTCTTCAGATATCAGATCGGGGTGCTTGCAAAGTTTTCTGCCAGTCTCAGGTCTTTGCTGGCAGCGAACTTTCCTGCAAGCTGCGCGCCGCCGCGATCAGCGCCTGCCCGAAGGCCAGACCGCCGTCATTGGCGGGCAGGACCCTGTGGGTCAGGACCGGAAGGTCGGCCAGGCAGGCGCAGACCATCTCGGTCAGGAGGGCGTTCTGGAAACAGCCGCCGGACAGGGCCACGGCCCGGGCACGGCCCGCCACGACCAATTTGCGCGCCTCAGTCGCGAAGGCCTGGGCGAGGCCAAGGTGGAAGCGCCGCGCGATGCGGGGAATGTCGGTGCCCGCCGCCAGATCGGCGAGGATCGCAGGCCAGATCGGCGCGGGGTCCAGCCCGTCAAAGGCGTAGAAGTCGGGCTCTGCCGGGGCTTGGGCGGCCTGCGCCTCCAGAAGCGCGCCGGCCTCGCCCTCGTAGCTTTGCACGGCGCAAAGGCCCAGCACCGCCGCCACCGCATCAAACAGCCGCCCGGCCGAGGAGGACAGCGGCGCATTGACCCCGGCCGCGATGACCTGACGCAGCATCGCCAGCGGACGGTCGGGGAAAAGCCGTGTCGCCGCCTCCGCTAGCCCGGCCTGATCCAGTCGGGCCAAGGCGTTGCGCCAGGGTTCGGCATTGGCGCGGTCGCCACCCGCAAGGGCTGCAGGCTTCAGATGAGCTTCGCGGGTAAAGCCGTTGTAATCGCCCAGTAAAACCTCACCGCCCGAGATCGTGCCATCTTCGCCGAGGCCAAGCCCGTCGAGGATGATCCCCGCCACCTTACCACCCTCGCGCGGCCAGAGGTTGTCGCCCAGACAGGCCGCCAGATGGGCGTGGTGGTGCTGGACCGGGATCACCGGCAGGCCCTGCGCCTCGGCATGGCGGGTGGCGCGGAAGCCGGGGTGGAGGTCGCAGGCGACCCGTTCGGGGTGATGCTGGAACAGGGCGGTGTAATCGGCCTCGGCGCGCAGGTATTCGTCCCAGGTCAGCGCATCGTCCAGATCGCCGAGATGGTGCGACAAGAGCGCCTGACCGCGCCCCAAAAGGCAAAGCGCCGCCTTCATCTGGCCGCCATAGGCGGTGATCGGGGGCGCATCCTCGAAGCCCTTCGGCAGCGGCAAGGTGCCCGGCACCAGCCCGCGCCCGCGGCGCAGCACCATGGGCGGGTCGGCGCGGATCACGCTGTCATCCAGCCGCCGCACGATGGCGCGGTCGTGCAGCAGGAAGCCATCGGCAAAGGCGGCCAACTTTTCCCGCGCCCCGTCATTGCCGATCACCTGCGGCTCGCCGGAGAGATTGCCCGAGGTCATCACCAAGGGGCCGTCGAAGGCGTCCATCAGCAGGTGGTGCAGCGGCGTGTAGGGCAGCATCCAGCCGAGGGTCTGCATTCCGGGGGCGATCGCTTCGGGCAATCCCCTAGTCATCCAGGGCAGCAGGACGATCGGGGCTGCGGCGCTGCGCAATTGGTCGCGGGCTGTGGGGGACATGGGCGAATGGCGGGCCACCATCGCCTCGGTCCCCATCAGGGCGAAGGGCTTGGCGGGGCGGCGTTTGCGGGTGCGCAGGGTGGCCAGGGCCTCGGGGTTGGCGGCATCGCAGGCGAGGTGAAAGCCGCCGATCCCCTTGATCGCGAGGATCTTTCCGGCCTTCAGCGCCGCGGCGGCCAGAAGGATCGCCTCGCCGGGGACCTCGGTAGTAGGACCGGCGGGTCCGGCGGTCTCGAACCAGAGCCTTGGGCCGCAATCGGGGCAGGCGATCGGCTGGGCGTGAAAGCGGCGGTCGGCGGGGTCTTCGTATTCGGCGCGGCAGGCCGGGCAAAGGGTGAAGCCCGCCATCGAGGTCTGGCTGCGGTCGTAGGGCAGGCCCTGCAGGATGGAAAAGCGCGGGCCGCAATGGGTGCAGTTGGTGAAGGCATAGCCGCGGCGGCGGCCCGTCCCCCGGATCTCGGCCAGGCAGTCCGGGCAGGTCGCGGCATCGGGCGTCACGCGAGTTTGCGCGCCCTGGCCCTGGCTGGCGCTGATGTGGAAATCGGTGGGTGGGGTGGCGAAGACATGGGGGGAGACCTCGACCGCATCGACGCGGGCCAGGGGCGGCGCTTCGCTGCGCAGGCGGGCGGCGAAGCGGGTCAGATCGGCCCCGCAGGCATGGATCAGGACGCCCTCGGGGTCGTTCAGCACCTCGCCCCGCAGGTCCATGTCATCGGCGAGTTGCCAGACGAAGGGGCGAAAGCCCACGCCTTGCACCTGGCCACGCACCCGGATCCGCACGCCTTCCTGCGTCATTCCCGCCCCCTAATGCACCGTGCAGACCATGCAGGGGTCAAAGCTGCGCACGATATGCTGGACCGAAAGCGGCGTTGTCTCACCGGGGCGGACCGGCGCGCCGGCGAGCGCAGCCTCCAGCGGGCCGGGGGTGCCCATGGCGTCGCGCGGGGAGAAGTTCCAGGTGGTGGGCGCGATGATCTGGTAGCTGGCGATGCGGCCGTTCTCGATGCGCAGCCAATGGCCAAGCGCGCCGCGGGCGGCCTCGACCAGGCCTTCGCCTTCGCCATCGGCGGCAAGGGTTCCGGTTTCGGACATGAAGCGCGCCTCGGGGTGGATGCCTTGGGCGAGGGCCTCCATCAGGATCTGGCTGCGGGCCAGTTCCAGAAGGCGCGCCGCGACCCGGGCCAGGACGCCACCTTGCCGGGCAAGGTCACGGGCCAGGGGGTGGCCGTCGATGACCTGCCGCGCCAGCGCCCCGGTCTCCATCGGCGCGCCGGACAGACGCGGCGCCTTGCACCAGGTATAGGCGCTGTCGCGCATGGTCTGGTCGGGGAAGGTGCTGCCGGCGCTTGGGTGCGCGGCCTCGCCCAGCATCCAGGCATGGGAGAGGTCCTCGCGGATCAGGGCGGTATCCAGGGGCTGAAGCGCGCCGTCCTGCCAGATGCCACGGGCGAAGCCGAAGCCCGCCTCCAGGGGATAGGCGCCGAAGGAGAGGTAGCGGCCCTGCCCGCGCCCAAGGCTGGCAAGGTCAAGATCGGCGGCGATCTCAAGGAAAAGGCCGACATCGCCGGTGGTCCAGTGCATCAGGGCGGAGGTCGCGGTCAGGGCATCGAAATCTTCGAGCCTGCCGCCGAAGAGCGTGGTTTCCAGATAGCGGCGAAAGGCGCGCAGGCTGGTCTGGATGCGGGCCTTGTCGCGGGCCGAGGGGCTGCGCGTGACGCCGCCGGGCTGGATGGCCAGCGTATGGGGCCATTTGCCGGCTGTGAGGCCAAGGATATGCATCAGGGCCGCCCGCGCCTCGACCGCCGTGCGCTGTGCGGAACCTGCCATGGCGGTGAAGCGCTCGACTACGCGGGGGTGCCAAGGGCGGCTGGCGTAGGGTTGCCTTGTGAAATCAGGCATGAAGAACAGATGAAAATGCGTCAGGTGATCGGCGACATTCTCCACCGCGTGGATCAGCGCGGCCATCCTTTCGCCCTGCGGCGCTGGCACCACGCCCTGCGCTGCGGCCAGCGCCCGCGCGGCGGCGGCGGATTGGCTGATCGAGCAGATGCCGCAGATCCGCGGCGTCAGGGTCAGGGCATCGGAGGGCGCCTTGCCCTCCAGCATCCGCTCGAACCCCCGGTAGAGGGGGGAGTTCACATAGGCCGCCGCCACCTGCCCCTCGGCGAGGTCGAGCGAGACTTCAAGGTCGCCCTCGACCCGGTTGAAGGGGCCGACGATCAGGCGCGGGGTCTCAGCACTCACCCGCCCGCTCATCGGCGCGGCTTTCGCAAGGTCGGCGGCACGTCGATCCGGTCAGAGACCGCGTTGCGGGCGATCCGTGCCGGGGTGGCGGCCTTGCTCAGCGAGGCCAGCGCCATGAACCAGGCCTTGGGCATGTCCGAGGGCAGGCCCACCGGGATGCCGGCGATTTTCGGCGTCTCGGTGAAGGCGTGGCGCGGCTCTTCGAACTCGGGCGCGGTGCAGGCGATGCAGGGATAGCCGCCCCGGGTGCAGGAGCCTTCGCCGTTCCACGGGCGGATGTTGCAATCGCCGACGGCCTGCGTTCCGACGCAGCCCAGATGTTCCATCATGCAGCCCATCTGCGACAGGGCGCGGGCCGAGGCCTTGTATTCGTAGAACTCGTTCTTCGGGCAGGCGTGGTGGACGAGGTGATCGGCGTAGAACCTTGGCCTTGCCAGCGCATCCAGATCGCCCGGCCCCATGGAATCGGAGGCGAGGAGCAGCAACGTCTCGGTCACCCAGCCGGGGTGGGTCGGGCAACCGGCGACATTGACCACAGGCAGACCTCCCGCAGCGCGGTAATCGGCGGCGAAGATGCCGCCGGGATGGGCGCCGTCATATTGCAGGCCGACCGCATCGGACGGGTTGCCACCCGCCGTGGTCACCCCGCCATAGGCCGCACAGGTGCCCACCGCCACGACATGGCGCGCGCAGGCGGCAAGGTCCTGCACCCAGGTCAGCATCGGTTTGCCGGTGCCCGACAGGATGTGATAGCGCCCGGTGCCCTGCGGCCCGCGCGCGATGGCGCCCTCGACGCACAGCACGTCCAGAACCTGTTCGCCGGAGAGGATGGCCGCAAACAGCGCCCGGACCTCTTCGCCCGAGGCGCGGCTGAAGGCGGGGTGCCAGAGCATGTGGATGCCCGCGCCCTCCAGCAGGTCGAAGACATTGGGATCCTCGGCGCAAAGCAGCGACATGGTGCAGCCGCCGCAGCCCGAGGCTTGAAGCCAGAGTACGTTCATGCGCCTCCCTCACCTGCCTGCGTCGATGCGGCCAGCGGCAGGGCCAGCCGGAACCTTGCACCCTCGGGCGCGAATGCCATCAGGCGCAGGCTGCCGCCGTGCTCCTCGGCGATCTTGTGGCTGATCGACAGGCCAAGCCCGGTGCCGCGCCCGACCGGTTTGGTGGTGAAGAAAGGGTCGAAGATCGCCTGCACCATGGCCTCGGCAATCCCCGGCCCGTTGTCGGCGACATCGAGCACCGCCTGCCCACCCTCGATGCCGAGCGACAGGGTGACCTCTGCCGCCGCCGCCCCCTCCAGCGCGTCCACCGCGTTCTGGACAAGGTTCATCACCACCTGCTGGACATGGCCGGGCCGCCCGCGCGCCATCAGGCGCGAGGCGCCTTCAAAGCGCATCTCCACCGGTTCCCTGTTGGCGCGCAAAACCCAGTTGGCCGCGACATGGGCGGTCTCGACCAGATCGAAATCGACGATCTCGCCCGAACCTTCCGAGGACAGCCGCCTGAGGTCGGCCACGATGTCGCGCACCCGCTCTGCCCCGGCGCGGGCGCCCGCCACCGCCTCGTGCAGGTTCTTCACCTCGCGGTCGAGCTTCAGCTCGCCGCGCAGGGCCACCAACTCGTCGCGGCTGGCCCCGGCCTGGACACGGGCGAAATAAGTCTCGAACTTGCCGACGTATTTTTCCAAGGCATGGGTGTTGGCATAGACAAAGCTGATCGGGTTGTTCAGCTCATGCGCCACCCCGGCCAGCAGACGACCGAGCGAGGCGAGCTTTTCGTTGCGCACCAGCTGGGTCTGGGTGGTCTTGAGGGCATCATGGCTGCGGCCCAGATCGGCATAGGCCTGGCGGAGTTCTCCCAGCGGGCGGCCCGACAGGACCGCGCCCACCACCCGGCCGCGGTCGTCCATCCGGGGCGAAAGGTTCATCTCCAAGGGGCTCGGCGCCTCGCCTGTCGCGGTCAAGAGCGCCAGTTCCAGCGTCACGCCGGTTTTCGCCGCCTGCACATGGTGCAGGGCCGCCTCCAGCGCCTTGCGATTGGAAGGATCAAACAGATCCGAGACATAGCGCCCGACCAGCGCTGAACGCGCCTGCCCGGTCTGCACGGTGAGCGAGGCGCTGATCTCCTCCACCACGCCGTCGCGGGTCGTGGCGATCAAAACATCACTGACCGAGGACAGGATCGAGGCGAGGAAGCGGCGCAGGTCCTCCAGCTCGGTGTTCTGGCGTTCGAGGCGTTCCTGATAGTCGACAAGGTCGGTATAGGTCCGGTCCACCGCCGTCAGCACGTCAAGCCAAGCCTCATCCGTCAGGTCCAGCGGACGCTGGGCCAGAAGGGCCGCCAAGGGCAAGTTCTGATCCGTCGCTGCCACCCTGTCCTCCATCGGGCCAAGGGTAGAAGTCCCCGGGTCAAAATGAAAGATCCGATTTGAAAGGGGCGGTCTGCCCCCTGCCCTCAGGCCTTCACCCGCAGGTTGGTCGGGTCATAGAGCGGCGCAAATCCCGCCGTGCAGGGCACGCGTTCGGAGGCCACCTCCAGCTCCCATGCGCCCGAGGCGAGGTAGGCCTCATCCACCCCGGCGCGGCGGACATAGCCGAGGCCGATGGGCTTGCCGATGGTATGGCCAAAGCCGCCCGAGGAGAGCCAGCCCACCCTTTCGCCATCACGATAGATCGTCTCGCGGCCCAGAAGAATGACCTGCGGGTCGGCGACCGTGAAGGTCGCAAGGCGCTTCTTGACGCCATTGGCCAACTGCGCCACCATCGCCTCGCGCCCCTTGAAGGGGATGTTGGACTTCATCTTCACCGCCCAGGTCAGCCCCGCCTCGACCGGGGTATGGTCCGGCCCGATATCGGCGCCCCAGGCGCGGTAGCCCTTCTCCAGCCGCAGCGTCTCGATCGCGCGGTAGCCGGCGTTGATCAGGCCAAGGTTCTGGCCCGCCGCCATCAGCGCCTCATAGACCGTCACGGCCACTTCGGTCGGCATGTGCAGTTCCCAGCCGAGTTCGCCGACATAGGTCACCCTGAGTGCCAGCACCGGGCAGGCGGCGACCGAGATCCGCTGCGCCCGGCCAAAGGGGAAACCAGCGTTGGAGAGATCGTCCTTGCAGACCCGCGACAGGATATTGCGCGCCTCCGGCCCCATCAGCGACAGGACGGCATGGCCCGAGGTCACATCGACCAGCTGGCAGTTGCCCTGCAGGTTGCGGCTGATCCAGTGGAAATCATGGGTGGCAAAGCCGGTGCCTGTGGTGATGTAGAACTCGTCCTCCGCCACCCGTGCCACCGTCACATCGGCCTCAATTCCCGCACGATCATTCAATAACTGGGTATAGGTCAGGCTGCCCACCGCCCGATCCACATTCCCCGCCGCGATCCAGTTGAGCGCCTTGGCCGCATCCGGGCCTTTCAGGGTGAACTTGGCGAAGGAGCTTTGGTCGATCAGCACCGCCGCCTCGCGCGCCGCCTTGTGTTCGCGCGCCACGGCCTCCCACCAGCCGGGCCGCTGATAGGAATAGCGGTCCACCGGCTCCTCCCCCGGGCCTGCAAACCAGTTCGGGCGCTCCCATCCCAGCTTTTCGCCGAAACAGGCGCCTGCGGCCTTCAGATGCGCATAGAGGGGAGAGCGGCGGGTGGGCCGGGCCGACCTCATCTCCTCCGAGGGCCAGGCGATGGTGTAGTGCTTGCCGTAAGCCTCGGTGGTGCGGGCGCGGACCCAATCGACCGAGCGGTGGACCGACCCGAAGCGGCGGATATCGACCGGCCAAAGATCATAGGGCGCCTCACCCTTGGCCACCCATTCGGCCAAAGCCATGCCCGCCCCGCCGCCCGACGCGATGCCAAAGGCGTTGAACCCCGCGCCGATGAAGCAATTCTTCAGCTCCGGCGCCTCGCCCAGGATGAAATTGCCATCCGGAGTGAAGCTTTCCGGGCCGTTCAACAGCTGCTTGACCCCGGCCGTGGCCAGCGCCGGCACCCGGGCAATTGCATTGTCCATGAACTGTTCGTAATGGTCCCAGTCCGGGGTCAATGTCTCGAAATGGAAGCCTTCGGGGATGCCGTTCACCGCCCAGGGCTTCGGATTGGGCTCATAACCACCCCAGACGAGGCCGCCGACGTCTTCCTTCCAATAGGTCAGCCGATCCGGATCGCGCAGCGTCGGCAGGCCGGGCGTCACACCCGGGATGCGTTCGGTGATCATGTACTGATGCTCGACCGAAACGAGCGGGACATTCACCCCCACGGTGGCGGCCAGATCGCGGGTCCATTGCCCGGCGCAGATCACCACCTTTTCGCATTGGATGGTGCCGAAAGGGGTTTGCACCCCCTTGATCCGGCCCTCCTCCACGAGGATCCGGGTGACCGGGGTATCCTCGAAAATCTTCACCCCAGCCATCCGCGCGCCCCGCGCGAGGCTTTGGGTGATGTCCGAAGGGTTGGCCTGGCCATCGGTCGGAAGATAAGCCGCGCCGACCAGATCGTCGATCGTCATCAAGGGCCAGAGGTCCTGCGCCTCCTGCGGCGTGAGAAGGTGCATCTCCAGCCCGAAGCTGTGCGCGGTGGTGGCCTGGCGCTTCACTTCCGTCCAGCGTTCGGCGTTGCAGGCCAGCCGAAGGCCGCCGTTCATCTTCCAGCCGGTCTGCAGGCCCGTCTCGGCCTCCAGCCTTTTGTAGAGGTCGACCGAATAGCCCAGCAGCTGGGTGATATTGGCACTGGTGCGCAGCTGTCCCACCAGCCCCGCGGCATGAAAGGTGGTGCCCGAGGTCAGCTTCTTGCGCTCCAGAAGCACGGTGTCGGACCAGCCGAGCTTGCCGAGGTGGTAAGCGGTCGAGGTGCCGACAATGCCGCCGCCGATGATGACGGCCTTGGCCGTGGAGGGAAGGTCCATGATATCCTCAGGCTTGGGCAAAGGCGTCGAAAGCCTTGGCATAGGTGGAAAGATTGGCCGCGGTATAGGCGGCATAGTCAAAGTCGATCTCGGAGTGGATCTCGGACACCATCGACCACAGCGTTTCGCGCAGCGCCGCCGCCGCCTTCATCGCAAGGTAGCGCCGCCACAGGCCCGCGTCTAACAGGCCAAAGTAACGCAAAAGCATCCGCCGCTCCTGCGCCTCGGACAGGGCATTGTTGGCCGCCAGCCCGCCAAGGTCGAACAGGGGCGAGCCCCAACCGGCATAATCCCAGTCGACCAGCCACATCCGGGCGCCGTCATGCAGGAAATTGGCGGGCAAAAGGTCGTTGTGGCCAAAGACCATCTCGATCGGCCCCACGCCGCGCTCCAGCGCCTCGGCCTCGGCCAGAAGGCGCGGCAGCAGCGGCAGATGGCGGCTGGCGCCCTCGGTCAGGGTCTGGACGTAGTCGCGGATGACGTGGAAGACCCAGAAGGTCAGGCTCGCCCCGCGCAGGTGCTTCGGCATCTCGCGGTGCACCCGGATCACCAGATCCAGCGCCTGATCCAGAAGGTCGTCCTGCTGGAAATCGGCCGCCGTCATGGTGCGGCCCTCGACAAAATCCAGCACCAGCACCCCCGGCTCGTGATGCAGCACGGCGGGCGAGACGCCTGCGGCAAAGGCCGCCCGGCTCGCCGCCAGCTCGTTGAAGCGCAGGATCTGATGCACCGGAATGTCATCGCCGATCCGCACCACCGCACGGCGCGCGCCGTCTTGCACCACGAAATTCACATTGGTGATGCCGCCCCCCAAAGGCGCCACCACGACCGGCCCGCTCCAGCACCCGAGGCCTTGAACCTTCTCCAGCGGCGTCATGACACCCTCCATCCGGCGGCATTTGGCGGTGCTGCAGGCTTCAAGTCAACGCCCCCGCCCCCCTTTCATTGGTCCATAAATATCCCACGGGGGTCCGGGGGTGTGAAACCCCCGGCCGCCGGCCACAAGCGCAACCTCAGGAAATCAGCCCCATCTCATTGAAATGCCGCGGGAAAAACGCCGCCGCACAGCTGTGGACGATGGCCAGCGCCTCGGTCAGGCCATAGGAGGGGTTCATCGTCATCAGGTCCAGCCAGACCCCCTCGCCCGCCGCCTGCAAAACCCGCGCCACCCGGGTCGGCACAGCGGCATAGCCGCCGCTGGCGATCAGCCGGGCACAGATCTCGGCCAGAACCCGGTTGTAATCGGCGTCGTTGGAGGCGCATTGCGCCTGATAGAGTGGCCGCGCCTGCGCCTCGCCCCAAAAGCTGCACCAGGCCGAGAGCCGCTCCGGCGTGCAGACCCGCGGGTCGAAATCGGCCGCGAGAAGGGCCGCGAGCTGCGCTGCCGGGTCGTCCCCGGCGCGGGCGAGGCAAGCCTGCCAGTTGGCGCGGTATTCCTCGGCCAGATAGGCCAGCGTCTCGGACAGGAGCTTTTCCTTGGACTGGAAGTGGAAGTTGACCAGGCCATGCGACAGGCCGGCGCGGGTGGCGACCTCGGCCAGGGTACAGCGGGCATAGCCGCGCAGGGCCAGGGTCTGGATGGTCGCCTCGATCAGCTGAACCCGTCGCGCCGCTCGGCTTTTCTTGCGCGGCTCCGCCTCGGCTGCGGAAGTGGCTTCAGGCTCGGGTCCCGGCTCTGAACCAGACTTCGGGCCAGTCTCCGGGCCGCTGTCAGCTCGGGTCGCGGGCGGTGGCGGCAGGGCGGGGTCGGGCATCGCGTCTCCTCGGTCTTTGCCCTTCATAACCCGATCCGGCGGCCCTGCGGCAAGGGAATTGCTGCCAAGGGGGACGGGCGAGACGGCCGCATGACGTTGAATTCGCCGTGAAGACGCCGGATTTGCATGGCAGCGCGCGCGCGTCTGGCGCAGGGATGGCGGGAAAGCGCCCAAGTTGCCGGAGACCCAAATGACGATCACCCGCCGCACCCTTCTGACCACACTCAGCGCCGGCCTGGCCACCGGCCTCGCCGCCCCCTGGGTCCGCCCCGCCTCTGCCGCGGCGGGCACGCTCAACCTTTATAACTGGTCCGACTATATCGGCGAAAGCACGATCGAGGATTTCCAGGCCGAGACCGGGATCAACGTGGTCTACGACATCTATGCCAGCGCCGAGGAGATGCAGGCGCGGATGGCAGGCGGCTCCACGGGCTATGACGTGGTGCTGCAGTCGGGCACCACGCTGCCGGGCTTTGTCGCCTCGGGCACCTATCAGGCGCTGGATCTGGCCCGGCTGAAGAACCTGTCGCATCTGGACCCCGCGATCACCCGGATCGCGGCGGGCTATGATCCGGGCAATGCTTACGGGTTGCCCTATCTCTGGGGCTCGACCGGGTTCACCTATAACACCGCTCTGGTGCAGGACGCGCTGCAGGGGGTGGAGTTCGACCCCATGCAGGCGATCTTCGCGCCGGAGACGGCGGCCCGGTTGTCCGGCGCCGGGATCAGCCTGCTCGATTCGGCGCCCGACATCAGCTTCATGGTGCTGTCGATGCTGGGGATCGACCCGGCCAAGGCCCAAAGCGCGGATTATGACCGGATGGCCCAGGCCTTTGCCAAGGTCCGCCCCTATATCCGCGAGTTCGACAACACCGATTACCTCAACGCCCTGCCCGCCGGCACCCTGGCTTTGGCGGCCACTTGGTCGGGCGATTACAGCGTCACGCAAGCCGCCGTCACCGAGATGATCGAGGCCGGAACCGCCGACAGCCGGCCCAAGGTCACGCTGGCCTATGCGGTGCCGCATTCGGGCGCACCGGCCTGGACCGACCTCTGGTGCCTGCCGGTCGATGCGCGCAATCTGGACAATGCCCATGTCTTTCTCGACTATATGCTCCGCCCCGAGGTCATTGCCAAATGCACCGACTTCACCGGCTATGCCAATGCCAACCGCGAGGCGCGCGATCTGATCGACCCCGCCATTACCGCCGACCCCGCCGTCTATCCCGATGCCGCCACCCTGGCGCGGCTGCGCGCCGCCCCGGCGCTCAGCCCCACGCAAAGCGCCGCCCTGAGCGAGGTCTGGGACAAGATCAAGGCTGGGTGACAGGATGTTGCGGTCCCTTGAGCCCAGGAAGGAGCCATGATGCGCAAGATCACCGAAGCCGACCGCAAGGTCGCCAACATCCACGACGCGGCCTTCACGCCCTTCGTCTATCCCGACGGGCAGGCGCTCGGCGATGCGGTCCTGCAGCTGGACACCGACACGCCTCTCGGCACCGGCTTTCACGTCTACCGCATGCCCGCCGGCATGACGACGCGCAGCCACCGCCACAACGGGCATGAGCAGTTCCTGATCCTGGAGGGCGAGTTGCACGAAAGCGACGGGCGGATCCTGAAGGCCGGCGATCTGGTGTTTTACCGCGACGGGTCGGAACATCATTCCTTCACGCCGAACGGCTGCCTGCTGGCCGTGCATATCGCGGGGCCGGAGTTCCTGGTCGACTAGGCTCCACCCGGCGAGCATGGGCCCCGGCGTCGGAAGCAGGAAGGGGGGGCACCCCCCCTTCCTGCCCCATGGCGCGCGAAGGAGGGTCGCAGCGGGAGTTGCGCGCAGGCACCACAGCCGCTCTTGCCATGCGCGCGATCACCCGCTATGGAACGCATACCTCAACGGCGGCGAGTTGGCGGAGAGGTTACGCAGCGGATTGCAAATCCGTGAAGATCGGTTCGATTCCGATACTCGCCTCCACATTCCCCCATAAACCCTTGAAATCATTTCTGCTTTGGTGTGGGCGCCGACCCGGACCGAAGCCGGACTTCCTCTGTCAGGGCCATGTCGGGCGCTTCTGGACCTCGAGGGCGAGGCGGCCCTGCCCTGGCCACAAGAGACATGCGGGTCAGAAATACTTGTAGAAGGCCAGCGCGGTCAGGCAGATGGCCCAGCCGAGGATCGCCACCCGCACCAGCCGGGCCGGCAGTCTTTTGGCCAGGTGCACCGCCACCATCCCGCCGAGGACCGCGCCCGCCATCATCACAAGCGAGGGCAACCACTGGATCAGCCCTGAGGCGATGAAGATCACGATGGCCACCAGGCTCGACAGCGCCGTGGTGATGTTGCGGATCGCATTGCCCTGATGGATCGTCATCTCGGAGAAGATGCCGTAGATCGCGAACAGGATGATCCCCATGCCAAGGCCGAAATAGCCCGCGTAGATGTAGACGCAGAACTCCAGGAGCAGCGAGAGCCAGAGCCAGCGGGCGCGGTCAAAGCCGGGCATCCGCTCCACCACCGCCTTGATGCGCGGGCCTAGGGCAAAGGAAGTGGTGGCAAAGAGCAAAAGCCAGGGGATGGCGCTTTGGAACGAGGCCTGGCCGGTATGGGTCAGGATCAGCGCGCCGATCAGCCCGCCGAAGGCCGCCAGCCCCATGCGCAGCCAAAGGTTCTGGCGCACCTCGGCCAATTCCCTGCGGTAGACCCAGGTGCCGACCAGATTGGCCGGCAGGACCGCCACGAAATTCGAGGCATTAGCGGCAACCTCGGTCATCCCGGCGGCGAGGAGCAGCGGGAAGGTCATGAAACCCGCGCCGCCCGCGATGACATTGATCACACCGGCCAGCGCGCCGCCCGAAAAGAGTAGAACAGCCTCGTGCAGGACCACGTCGGATACCCCGGAAATTCCGCCGCACCATGAAGCGCGCACCGGGCGGGAGCAAGCCCCGGCGCCAAGGTTTTCAGGGGAATGCCGGAGGTTTGACCGGGCTAATTCCGCAAGGGGGCCGCGTCAGACCGAAACCTCGGCGCGGAGTTGATCTTGCGTCAGCTCGGTCCGGCTGCCCTGCATCGCGACCGATCCGCGGCGCAGGACGTAGAAATGGTCGGCCAGCCCATAGGCAAAGTCGAAATACTGTTCGACCAGCACGATGGCGATGTCGCCCTTGGATTTGAGATAGGTGATCACGCGGCCGATCTGCTGGATGATATTGGGCTGGATGCCCTCGGTCGGCTCATCCAGAAGCAGGACCTTGGGCTTCATCAGCATGGCGCGGGCGATGGCCAGCTGTTGCTGCTGGCCGCCGGACAGGTCGCCGCCCCGCCTACGGGTCATGTCTTTCAGGACTGGGAAGAGGTCGTAGATCTCGTCGGGCACAAAGTGTTCGGATTTGGGCAGGACGGCATAGGCGGTTTCCAGGTTTTCCCGCACGGTCAGCAGGGGGAAGATCATCCGGCCTTGTGGCACCACCGACAGGCCACGCACCGCCATCTCTTGCGGGCGCAGGCGCGGCAGGGTCTCGCCGTTCAGGATGACCTCGCCGCCCGACCGCGGATGGGTGCCGGCAAGCGCCTTCAGAAGCGAGGTCTTGCCCACGCCGTTGGTGCCCATGACACAGGTGACTTCTCCGGTCTTGGCAATGAAATCAATGCCGTGCAGAATTTGCGAACCGCCGTAATGCAGCGTCAGCCCTTTGGTTTCCAGCATAGAACGCTCCTTCAGCCGCGGCCCAGATAGACTTCGATGACTTGCGGGTTCTTGGTGACATGGTCGAGCGAGCCTTCGGCCAGAACCGACCCTTCGTGCAGGACCGTCACCCGGCAGTCGAGCCGGCGGACGAACTCCATGTCGTGTTCGACGACGACCACGGCGCGGGTCTTGGCGATCTCGACCAGCATGGCGGTCGTCAGCTCGCGCTCGGCCAGGGTCATCCCGGCGGCGGGTTCGTCGACCAGCAGAAGCCGGGGCTCCTGCGCCAGAAGCATGGCAATCTCCAGCCATTGCTTCTGACCGTGGCTGAGTTCGCCCGCCTTGCGCGGCAGGGCGTCCGTCAGGCCGACCTGCGCGGCCAGGGCTTCGACCCGCTTGCGGCCTTCGCCGGTCAGGGCGAAGACCAGGGCCGCGAAGGGGCTGCGCGGGGATTTGAGGGCGAGGACGAGGTTTTCCGCCACCGTCTGATCCTCGAACACCGTGGGGCGCTGGAACTTGCGGCCGACCCCGGCTCGGGCGATGGCGGCCTCGGACAGCGAGAGGAGCGAGATCGAGCGGTCGCCCCAGGTGACCGAGCCGGAATTGGGCTTGGTCTTGCCGGTGACGATATCCATGAAGGTGGTCTTGCCCGCCCCGTTCGGCCCGATGATGGCGCGCAGCTCTGCCGGGCCGATGGAGAAGGACAGGTTGTTGATCGCTTTGAAACCGTCAAAGCTGACCGAGACGCCGGAAACCTCGAGAAGCGAGTTCATTCCACCGCCTCCTGTTCCTGCAAGGACCCCTGGTCGGGGCCAAGGTCGGCGCCCTTGCGGTCAGGGGCGTGGATGCCCTGGAAGCGGTCGAAGAGGCCGCCGATGCCCTTGGGCGCAAAGAGGGTGACGCAGACGAAGGACAGGCCAAGCAGCACCTGCCACCAGTCGACCCAATCGACGGTGTAAAAGCCCAGAGGAATCGTCGGCGCGCGACCCCCGGTGAACCAGCTTGACAGCAGGGAGACAAAGGCTGCGCCGATCACCGCGCCGTAAAGCCGCCCCCTGCCCCCGATGGCGACCCAGACCGCGAGATAGATCGAGGCGATGGGCGCCAGTTCGGCCGGGTTGATGATGCCCGCCTGCGGGTAGTAAAGCGCCCCCGCGAGGCCGCAGATTACCGCCGTCAGGGCGAAGACGAACAGCTTGTAGCCCTCGACGGGATAGCCCAGAAACCGCACCCGCGCCTCGTCATCCCTTATCGCGCGCAGGACCGAGCCGAGCTTGCCCGAGGTCACCCAGGCCAGCAGCAGATAAGCCAGCGCAAGCGCCAGGGCCGAGGCCCAGAAGAACCAGAGCGAGACGAAATCCTGGCTGGTCTCGGCCAGACCCGGCAGGTTTTGCAGGCCGGAAAGCCCGTTGTTGCCGCGCAGGCCGGAGTCGTTCTGGAAGAGGTAAAGCGACAGGGCCAGGGTCATGGCCTGCGTCAGGATCGAGAGATACACCCCGGTCACCCGGCTGCGGAAGGCGAGCCAGCCGAAGATGAGCGCCAGAAGCCCCGGCACCAGCACCACCAGCGCCAGTTGCAAAGGCAGCGAATGGGCAAAGCTCCAGATCAGCGGGATGTCGGAACCGCCGACCACGCCGAAGATCTGGGTGCCCACACCTTGGGCGATCTCTCCCGCGGTGGCGGGCAAGGGATCGGAGGCGAGGGCCTGCACCACAATCTCCTCGGTGCGGGCATACATCAGCCACTGGCCGATCATGTAGCCGCCAAGCGCGAAGAAGGCCATGTGACCGAGGGAGAGGATGCCCGTATAGCCCCAGACGATATCCATCGCGAGGGCGGCAAGGCAGAGGCAGAGCGTCTTGCCCAGGGTCTTGACGAAAGAGGTCGACATGGCGCCCATGCCCAAGGCCGGGCTGAGGATCGTCACCACCACGGTCAGCACGATCAGCGCCAGAAGGAACCACATGACCGAAGGGTTGCGCGCCAGAAACCCGCGCCGGGTGAGTGCGGCCGACGCGCGGGGGCCAGCCCCCGCACCCCCGGGATATTTATGGACCAATGAAGGGGGGGGTGCGGGGGGGGCCGCTGCTACGGAGGTGGTTTCGGTCATGTCAGTCCCCTGCCGCCCGGCCTTTGAGCGCGATGATGCCGCGCGGCCGGAACTGGATGAAAAGGATGATGAAGAGGATCATGTAGGTCTGGGCGGCGAGCGTGTTGGAGGGGTTCAGCCACTCGATCGCCTTTTGCAGCCCGCCGATCATCGTGGCGCCGGCCAAGGCACCCCAGATGTTGCCAACGCCGCCGACCACGACTGTCATGAAGCTTTGCACGATGTAATCGGTGCCAAGTTCCGAGGTGACCTTGGCGAACAGCCCGATGGCGACGCCGGCAATTCCCGCGATGCCGGAGCCGAGGCCGAAGGTCAGCATGTTGATCCGGCCCGGGTTGATCCCCATCGAAGCGGCCATGGCGGGGTTTTGCGTCACGGCGCGGACCTCGAGCCCCAGCCTCGTGCGCTTCATCATGTAGAGGAAGAAGCCGAGGAACAGCGCCGCCAGCACGATGATCGCGATGCGGATATAGCTGATCGACACCACGTCGTTGAAGGTCAGCGCACCGCCGAGCCAGTCGGGCGAGGTCAGGGGGCGGGCTTGCGTGCCGAAGATGTTCTTGAAGAGCTGCTGCAGGGCGATGGAAATGCCGAAGGTGGCGAGCAGGGTTTCCAGCGGACGCTTGTAGAGGTGGCGGATCACCAGACGCTCCATTGCCACCCCTGCGGCGAAGGTCACGGCGAAGGCGAGCGGGAAGGCCACGACCAGCGACAGCGTATAGCCCGGCACGATCTGCTGGACGACATAGCCAGTATAGGCGCCCATGGTGATGAACTCGCCATGCGCCATGTTGATGACGCCCATCACGCCGAAGGTGATGGCCAGACCGATGGCGGCCAGAAAATAGATCGCGGCCAAGGACATGCCGTCCATCGCAAGATCCACCGCCTCCATCGCACCGACCGAGACGCCGATTTTCTTCAAGGCGGCCTTGGCGGCATCGGTCACTTCGGGGTTGGGCTCGGCATAGACCTCGTAGAAACGGTGGGCGGCGACGGCGGCGGCCACTTCGTCATCGGTGGCGGCGGTGGGGACGGTGCCGGCCTGTTCCAGCGCGGTATAGGCCTTGTCGCGGATGGTCTGGTCGGACAGCGCGGCCAGGGGGAAGCCGCCGACCTTGTCCTCCACGATATGGGCGGCGAGGTCGGCCTTCTGCTCCTCATGGCTCAGACGCGCGGGGGCGGAGCCGTCGGCGACCAGAAGGTCATAGGCCTCGGGGGCAGAGATGTCGCGGCCGACCTTCAGCTCGCGCGCGATGTTCTTGCCTTCCGGCGCATCGGTGGCGGCAAGGCGGGTGGTGGCGACGATGGGCGTCAAGGCGCCGCGCAGGTCAAGCCCGCTGTCGGCGCCGAAGCTTTGCATGGCGGCCACCCGCGCCTTGGGATCGGCGTCGAAGCGCAGGGTCAGAAGGCGTTCGAGCCGCAGCTTCTGCGCCTTGAGTTTCGCATCCGGCTCGCCCTCGATCGAGGCGCGCAGGGGGGCGAGGCTTTCGGTATTGGGGTCCTGGGCGATCGAGGTCAGGGCATTGGCGCGCTTGACCGGATCGGGGTCGGAGAGGGTGAACTGCACGAGGGAGGAGGCGATCAGCCCGCGCACCCCGGCGTTGGGTTTGAGTTCGGTGATATCCTCGGTGGCCGCAGTGCCTGCGGCGGCACCCGTGAGGTCGGTCAGGGCATAGCCCGCCGGATCGGGCGCGAGAAAAAAGAAGACCTTGTCGGATTTGCGCTGGCCCAAAGTCTTGTTGCCCCAGGCCTCCAGCAGTTTCGCGGCGAGCGGGTCGCCCGAGGCGGCCAGTTCGCTGATCACCGGACCGATGGTCTGGCGCGAGGGCTTTTCGATGTCGGCGGCATGGGCGGCGGCGATCTGCGCCACAGTGTCGGCAGCAGCGGGCGAGACGAGGCCAAGGCAGGCCAGGGCCGCAGCAAGAAGGAAAGCGCGCATGGGGAAACCCGTTCAGGGGTGTGGAGGGGCCGGATCGGCCCCTCCTTTGGTTCAGCGCGGAGGAGCCGTGTCGGCCCCTCCGGTGGTTGAGGTCAGATCGGAAGCGATCAGTAGTTCGACTTCAACTGGACGCAGGTCTTGGTGTCCTTGTTGTACATGCCGCACTTGAGGTCTTTCCAATCCGATTCCAGCACGGCCGATTCCGGCAGGAAATCGGTCCAGGCGTCGCCGGGGACCGGCTCGGTCTGCGAGATGATATCGAACTGGCCATCGGCCCGGATCTCGCCGATCAGCACCGGCTTGGTCAGGTGGTGGTTGGGCAGAAGCTCGGCGGTACCGCCGGTCAGGTTGGGGAACTTCTGGCCGATGAGGGCGTCGAGCACCGGGTCAACCTCGACCGTCCCGGCTTGCGTGACCGCATTCACCCACATGTTGAAGCCGATGTAATGGGCCTCCATCGGGTCGTTGGTGGTGCGCTTGTCGTTCTTGGTATAGGCGTGCCACTGGGCGATGAAGTCCTTGTTGGCCGGGGTATCGGCGCTTTCGAAGTAGTTCCAGGCCGCGAGGTGGCCGACGAGGTTGGTGGTGTCCAGACCCGAAAGCTCCTCTTCCCCGACCGAGAAGGCGCAGACGGGCAGCTTGTCGGCCTTGACGCCGGCGGCGGCGAGTTCCTTGTAGAAACCGATGTTGGCGTCGCCGTTGATGGTGGACAGAACGCCGACCTTCTTGCCGTCAGCGCCCAAGGCCACCACGTCCGAGACGATCTTGGACCAGTCGGAATGGCCGAAGGGCGTGTAGTTGACGAAGATGTCTTCCTTCGGAATGCCCTTGGAGATCAGGTAGGCCTCCAGGATCTTGTTGGTGGTGCGCGGGTAGACATAGTCGGTACCGAGGAGCGCGAATTTCTGGATACCGAGTTCCTTGAGGTAGTAATCGGTGGCCGGGATCGCCTGCTGGTTCGGGGCGGCGCCGGTGTAGATGACGTTCTTGGAGCTTTCTTCACCCTCGTACTGGACGGGGTAGAAGAGCAGGCCGTTGAGTTCTTCGATGACCGGCAGCACGGATTTGCGCGACACCGAAGTCCAGCAGCCGAACATGACCGACACCTTGTCGACGGTCAGCAGTTCGCGGGCCTTTTCGGCAAAGAGCGGCCAGTCGGAGGCCGGGTCAACCACGACCGCCTCAAGCTTCTTGCCCAGAACGCCGCCCTTGGCGTTCTGCGCCTCGATCAGCATCAGCATGGTGTCTTTCAGCGTGGTTTCCGAAATCGCCATCGTGCCGGACAGCGAGTGCAGGATGCCGATCTTGATGGTCTCTTCCGAGGCGAAAACCCGGGTGGTCATGAGCGGCGCGGCGAAGGCGGCAATACCCCCGGCCAGAAGCGAGCGACGTGTCAGTTTCATGAAAAAAGTCCCCTGTCAGTGCCGCCTCTGTCTCCGCCCCTTGGAGGCCGGAGTGCCCCTTGAGGGCAGGCAGCTTTGTTGCATCCAGACGTCGGGCGCCGGTCCTATCCCGGCCCCCGCCGCGTAATTCCCTCTCGGCAAATGTCCCTCGAGCCTTCAAAGCAGGCGACATCGTGGCGCAGCACGCAACACGCGCGCTGGGACGCCATGGGGTGACGCACCGTAAGGCGGCGGTTTGCTGGCTAATTGGGCGAAAAATGCCGCAACAGCACAAAGAACCGGCACATTCTGCGGCGATGCGGGGCCGGGGATGGCGAAATTCAAGCACATTGCGTCGGAATCAGCATTCCCGGCGGAAAGCCAACCCCGATTTATGACCCGCTACCAACCGGGCGTCGCAGCATGTGACATTCACCCGATCCGCCATGTTGACGGGAATCACCATCTCCGGCACCGTTATTGAATTAGAAATATTTCAAGGGAGAGATGGCATTATGGCGCAGCTCAAGATCTATCAGAATCCCGATTACGCTTATTGGCCGGATATGGTGGTTGGCGGCACCGAAATATCGCATTCCGGGACATTCTACAAATATACCTCCGATGCGGGACTGACGGTTTCGCTGAATGGCACCGGATTTGTCTATGACGCCGCCGGCTTGGGCGTCGGCGGCATCGTGACCAGTGTGGTGATCCGTGATTCCACTGGTACCAAGGTTTTCGACATCACTGGGGTCTCCGCCGACCTGGATGCCGTGACCCGGTTCATTTTCGGCTTTCCACGCGAAGACCGCACGCCGCAGGATCCCGATGGCGAAAGGCTGTTCGAATACCTGCTGCGTGGCGACGATACATTGATCGGATCGGATTCCGGTGACGACATTCTGGGCAATGGCAGTGGCGGTTTCGGCAATGATCTGATCCAGGCCGGCGGTGGCGATGATTACGTCAAGGCCGATTACGGGCGTGACACGATCGATGGCGGCGACGGGTATGACGAGCTTTCCTATTTCGACCAGCCCAACGACCCGCTCGCCTATCGCGGCGTCGATGTAAATGTGGCGACCGGGGTGGCCATCGACATGTGGGGCTTTGTCGACACGATCTCTGGCTTCGAGCGGTTTCGCGACTCTGCCTTCAGCGACCTCTTTGTCGGCTCGCTCGGAGACGAGTCATTTCGCCTGTCACGTGGGGCCGACACGGTCGATGGCGGCGACGGCTACGATTTCGTGCGCTATGACCGGGCCGGACGGGTCGGCGCGGTTCAGGGCATAGTCGTCGACCTCGCTTTGGGCACGATCATCGACCCCTGGGGTCTGACGGATCGGGTCAGCCATGTTGAGGGGGTGATCGGCACCAACCGGGCCGACACCTTCCGCGGCGACGGCGCAAACAACACGTTCCAGGGCCTCAAGGGCGTGGACCGCTTTGAAGGGCGCCAGGGCTATGACCGGGTGGAGTTCTGGGCCGTGAGCGATCTGGGCGGCCACGGCGTAGTGATTGACGCCGCGCTGACCACGGGCCAGATCCGCGATGACGGTTTTGGCAATATCGAGACCGTGACCAGCATCGAGGCCTGGTCCCTTTCCGGCCTGGGCGACAGCTATAATGGCGGCACGGGAAAGGATGATGTCTGGGGTGATTCCGGCAACGACACGATCAGGGGCAATGCCGGCGAGGATTTTCTGTCAGGCGGCGATGGCAATGACGCGATCTATGGCGGCAAGGGTCCAAACCATCTGTCCGGCAATGCCGGCATCGACAGTCTTTATGGCGGCACCTCCGCCGATGATTTCAACTTCCACGAATTGGGGGCGCAAAACCGCGATTTCATCAATGGCTTCAATTCGGCGCAACTCGATGAAATCTGGCTGGATTCGCAATGGGGAGGGCTTTCGGCGGAATTTCTTACCTCGGGCCAATTTCGGTCGGGTGCCGGGGTGACTACGGCCAATACCGCGGCTCAGCGCGTGCTTTACGACACAGCCACCGGCGAGTTGCGCTTTGACGTCGATGGTGTGGGAGGCAATGATGCGGTGATCTTTGCGGTGGTGGTCAACAAGGCCGCGCTGACCTTCGCCGATTTCCACGTCTTCCTTTAGATCGCAACTCCGGGTCCGGCCCCGACGCCGCGTTACCGCAGATCGAGGCGCGTGCGGTCGCCTTGCGCAAAGCGGCGCAGCACCTGCGGGTAGAGCCGGTGCTCCTGCACCAGAACACGGGCGGCGAGGCTCGCCTCGGTGTCGCCCTTCAGGACCGGCACCCTGGCCTGGCCGAGGATCGGGCCGGCGTCGAGGTCGGCTGTGACCTCATGCACGGTGCAGCCCGCCTCGGCATCCCCGGCGTCAAGGGCGCGCTGATGGGTGTGGAGGCCCGGATATTTCGGCAAAAGCGAGGGGTGGATGTTCAGCATCCGGCCTTCGTAGCGCCGCACGAACTCCGGCGTCAGGATGCGCATGAAGCCGGCATAGGCGATGATGTCGGGGTTTGCGGCATCCAGATGGCGGGCCATCTCAGCCTCGAAAGCAGCGCGATCCTTGCCGAAGGGGCGGTGATCGACGGCAGCGGTCGCCACGCCCAGTTCGGCGGCGCGGGCCAGACCCGCGGCATCTGGCTTGTTGGAAAACACCAGCACCGGGCGGCAGGGGTGATCGCCCACCATGTCCCGGACCAGCGCCACCATGTTGGAGCCCCCCCCGGAGATCAGGATGGCCACGCGTTTGGTGGCCGAGCCGCTTTCGGCCTTGGTCACAGAAGCTTGCCCGAGTAGACCACGCCTTCGCCGGGGACGATCTTGCCCAGTTGCACGACGGTCTCACCCATGTCGGCCAGCAGCTGGCTGACCGCTTCGGCGCGTGCCGGTTCGACCACGAGGATCAGGCCGATGCCGCAGTTGAAGGTCTTGAGCAGTTCCGATTCCGCCATGTTGGCGGTCTGGGCCAGCCAACGGAACACCGGCGGCAGATCCCAGGCGCCAAGGTCGATGGCGCAGGCCAGGCCCTCGGGCAAAACGCGCGGCGGGTTCTCGGTCAGGCCACCGCCGGTGATATGGGCCAGCCCATGCACCCCACCCGAACGGATCGCGGCAAGCGCCTGCTTCACATAAAGCCTTGTCGGCGTCAGCAGTGCCGCACCCAACGAGCCCTCGGAGAAGGGCGAGGCCGCGTCCCAGCCAAGGCCGGACAGCTCCACCACCTTGCGGACAAAAGAATAGCCGTTGGAATGAACACCATCCGAGGCGAGGCCGATCAGGATATCACCCTCCGCCACGCCACGCGGCAGGTCGGTGCCGCGCTCCATCGCGCCGACGGCAAAGCCCGCAAGGTCGAAGTCGCCGCCGTGGTACATGCCCGGCATCTCTGCCGTCTCGCCGCCGACCAGCGCACAGCCGGACTTTTCACAGCCCAAGGCGATGCCGTTGATGATCGAGGTGGCCTGATCCAGCTCCAGCTTGCCGGTCGCGAAATAGTCGAGGAACAGCAGCGGTTCGGCACCCTGGCAGACCAGATCGTTGACGCACATCGCCACAAGGTCGATGCCGATGGTGGCGACATTGCCGGTATCAATCGCGATGCGCAGCTTGGTGCCGACGCCGTCGGTGGCCGCCACCAGGATCGGGTCGTTGTAGCCCGCAGCCTTCAGGTCGAACAAGGCGCCAAATCCGCCGAGGCCGCCCATGGTGCCAGAGCGGTTGGTGCGCTTGGCGGCGGGCTTGATCCGCTCCACGAGCGCATTGCCCGCGTCGATGTCGACGCCCGCATCCGCATAGGTCAGACCGTTATGCCCCGTAGCCATTCACATCTCCCGCCATATCGGATTTGCCGCCCCCATAAAGCATCAGAGGCCCGCCCGCAACCGCGCTTGACCCTGCCGCCCGCCTTGGCCTAATCAGGCCCAAGGTGAACCCGCCACAGCGGGCCTGTAGCTCAATGGTTAGAGCAGGGCGCTCATAACGCCTTGGTTGGGGGTTCGAGTCCCTCCGGGCCTACCACCCTACCCTTTGGCCGAGGCGTCAAGCCTCGTTCATGCCCTTGCCGGCGAGGATCTTGTCGCGCGCCTTCCGGATGCGGTCGGTGCGGGTGGCGGATTGTTTGGCCTCGGCGAAATGGATCAGCCAATAGCGCCGGCGGCCGGGAGTCAGGGCCTGGAAGGCGGCTTTCAGGGCGGGGTCATCGGCCAGGGCCGCGTCGAGTTCGGGTGGGGCGGGTGGCTCGGGGTCTGCTGCCAGATCAACCTTCCGGCCTTGATCCAGCAGGGTCCTGGCCTCGGCCAGATAGGCCAGGATCAGGGGGGCCTGCCCGGTGATCTCCTCGGGCGTGGTGAAGTTCAGATAGCGCGCGGCGCGGGAGTTTTCGCCGGGGCTGACCAGCAGACCCGCCTTGTCCTGCAGGAGCGCGCCCTGGAAGAAGGTCAGTCGCAGGCCGGATTTGAAGCCGCCCATGATGGCCAGATTGGCGCCCTTGTGGGTGTAGCAGGGCTGGCCCCATTTCAGCGCCTCACTGAGACCACTGTCCAGCAGCAGGGGGCGCAGCGCGGCCATCTCGGCCCGCCAGTCGCCGGGACGGGCCAGAAAGGCCTCGACTTTCGCATCGGTCAGATCTTCCCGGCCGCGATCCATTCGTTGATTTTCTCCTCGCTGACTTCGAAGTGCATCGAATCCTCGCGGCCATATGCCGCCCCCCAGACCCAGCCATCGGCGTTGAAGAAGTCGGACATGATGGTCAGGCCCAGTTGTGTGCGCCCGTCGCCCAGCGTGTCCAGCACGCCGTCGATGTTGAGGTCGACCGCGGTGCCGAAGGAATGGTTCGAGACATTGGTGGTCGAGCCGCGGATGAAGCGGACGCAAAGCGAGCCTGCGGTGTTGATCCGGGCGTAAAGGTCGGGGTCGGCGCGCTTGATCTTGTCGAAGATCACCTGCAGCGACTCGATGGCGGGTTTCAGCATCTTGACCTTGACCGGGCCGACGGTTGCATCCTCCAGCAGGGTCGAAAGACGCGGGTTGGTCATCGGCTGGCACTGATCGGACAGATCATCACGCGGCGGGCCGAATTTCTCGGTCATGAAGCTGGGGGTGGGCACCGTCAGGCCCTTGTTCAGGTTGCGGCGGTCGGCGACCAGCACCACCTGGGCATAGTTGCCGGCAATCGTGTTCTCGCCATCGGGGGTGACGATCTGCAGCGCGTTGCCTGCGGCATCCGGCGCCGCGGTGCCAACCTCGATCTTGTTCACCCGGTCTTCCAGCGAATCGACCTGATCGCGCAGCTGGTTGACCACCTCTTTCAGGCTGTCGAGGTCGCCATGCAGCAGTTCGATGTCGATGCGGGCCGAGTTGTCGACCGCCCCGCCGCCGCTGGCCACCGGCCTGGTCGGAAAGAACAGCGGGATCGACACCACGATCATGGCGGCGATCAGGACCGAGACGGAGAGCAGGATGGCGGGCAAAAGGCGCAAGGGTCACCACTAAAGCGAGGCCGCAGGGTCGGGCCGAAGGTCGGGCAGGACCGCGGGCCGGAAAAAGGCTCGCAGAATGCGCAGATAATGCGAGAAAGGGTCAGGAACGCAAGCGCCATCACGCGCCCGCCCCTGCGCCGCGCCCGCGGGTCGGTTCGCAGCCCTGCCCCCGCAAGACCCCGGCCCAAAGTCGTTGTGAACTGGGCAAAGCTGCATTAAAGTCTGGCAATTGCAATCACATTGAATTGCGAAAGGAACGCCATGAAATACGGTTTTCACTTTGCGGGCGCGGTTGCGCTCGGGCTGCTTGCCGGCAGCGCGGGCGCTGCCTTTGCGCAAGATGACAGCACCCTGACCGCCGAACAGCTGGCCGCCAAATTTCAGGCCCAGATGACCCGCGGTCTGGTCATCGCCCCTTCGGCCGGGACTGCCCCGGCGGCCACCGATCCGGGCGCCGCCGCTGCCCTGCCCGACAACACGACCTATGTCGCGATGGACCCCTCGTCGCAGGTCAACATCCAGATCAACTTCGCCTTCGACAGCGCGGCGCTTGGCGAAGGCGAGATGAGCAAGCTTTCGACGCTGTGCGACGTGATCAAGGCCTCGGACATCCCGCAGTTCAAGATCATCGGCCACACCGACAGTTCGGGCAAGGACAGCTACAACCAGAAGCTCTCGACCCTGCGCGCCGAAGAGGTGAAACGCCACCTCGTCGACGATTGCGGCATTCCGGCCGACAAGCTGGTGGCCGAGGGTGTGGGCGAGGCCTTCCCCGTCGATCCCAAGGACCCCAAGGCCGATGCGAACCGCCGCGTCGAGTTCCAGGTCGGCAGCTGAGCCCGCGGCGGGCACTCATCACGGTCACCAGAGGCCCGGGCGCTCCAAGCCCGGGCGGCAAGGCAGAGGGACGGCATGGCTGAGTCAAAACCGAGCGATATTTTTCAGCCGGGCTATCTTCTCAACAGCACCTACCGGATCGACACGATCCTAGGGCGCGGCGGCACCTCCGAGGTGTACAAGGCGCGCAACGACATCTCGGGCCGCTTTGTGGCCATCAAGGTCCTGAAGTCGGAATTTGCCGGCGACGAGGGTTTTCTGACCCTGATGCGGCGCGAGGAAGAGATCCGCGAGATCCGCCATGACGCCGTGGTGCGCTATTCGGAAAACCACCGCACGCCCGAGGGGCTGATCTATCTGGTGATGGATTATGTCGACGGGCCGGGGCTTGATGCGCTTCTGAAGGGCGGCGGGATTCCGGCCGCCGATCTGGTCAAGGTCTGTCGCCGCGTGGCCGATGGGCTGAAGGTGGCGCATGACCGCCGGATCATCCACCGCGATCTGTCGCCCGACAACATCATCCTGAAGGGCGGCAAGCCCGAACAGGCGGTGATCATCGACTTCGGTATCGCCAAGGACGCCAATCCCGGCGCGCAAACCATCGTCGGCAATGAATTCGCCGGCAAATACGCCTATGCGGCGCCCGAACAGCTGGCTGGCCAGACCGACACCCGCTCGGACCTCTATTCGCTGGGAGCGCTGCTTCTTGCAACCTTCCGCGGCAAGCGCCCCGATCCCGGCGCCAACCCGATGGAAGTGGTGCGCAAGAAGCAGGAGCCTTTGGACACCGTAGGCGTGCCCGAGCCGCTGAAAAGCCTGATCGACAAGATGTCGCATCCCGATCCGGCCAAGCGCTTCCAGTCGGCGGACGAGCTGTTGCGCGCCATCGACCACGGCATGCCTTCGGCCGCGCCGGGCGGCATGGATGACCGCACCGTCGTAGTGCCGCGCGCGGCGGCGAGTGTTGCCTCTGGCCAGGCCTCTGCCGCCCCGGCCAATCCCTATGCCCCCCCGCCCAAGGCCGAAGCGGCCAAACCCAAGGCACCTGAGATCAAAACCGCAGCGGTGGAAAAGCCCGCTGCCAAGAAATCCGGCGCCGGGGTCTGGATCGGGCTGGTGGTGTTGCTTGCGCTGGGGGGCGGCGCCGGGCTCTGGTTCTCGGGCGCGCTGAACGGGGTTTCGGCCCCGGCGCTGCCGGTGGCCGATCCCTATGCCCTGATCATCGAGCGCCCCGCCGAAGGGGCTGCGCGCGCGGTGGGGGATGTACCTTCGGCCGAGATTGCCGGGCAGTTGCAGCAGACGATGGCGGCGCTTGGCGGCACCACGGATCTGACCGTGGCCACCGGTGCCATCGGCGAGACCTGGGGCGCCGATGTGATGCAGGTGGTCCAGGCGCTGGCCAAGGTCGACAGCTGGCGCGTGGCGGTGACCGGCAACGAGGCGGCGGTGACCGGCTCCACCACCGACGATGCCGTGAAAAGCAGCGTAATGGCGGCGATCGGCACCCTGCCCGGCACGCTGAAGGGCACGGCGACGATCGAGGTTGCGGCCAGGGTGCCGCAATTCCTGACCGCGGCCGATCTGGAACCCGTGCTGACCAAGGAGGCCGATTGCGGGCCGCTGTCGCTGGTCGATGCGCCGGCGGTGGGCTATGGCAAGGGCGATACGATCTCGGTCGCGGGCCGGCTGGCGCGGCCGGAAAACCAGGTGCAGCTCTTCGATGCGATCACGGCGCTGGCGCCGGACCACAAGGTGGATCTGAAGATCGAGCTTCTGAACCCCGCGCTCTGCCAGATCGAAACCACCCTGCCCGCGGCGCATGAAGGCGGGTTCAGCTTCGATTTCGGCTATGGCGATTCCGCGGATGACAACCCTTCGGGGCGCTATTTCGTGGGCGAGAACCCGGTGATCGACCTGGTGATCCCGGCGGATGTGACCGAAGGCTATGTCTCGGTCGCGATCATCGACGTGTCGGGCAATGTCTATCACCTGCTCCCGAACCTCAACCGCAAGGAAAACGCGGTGGCGGCGCTGCGCAACGGGGCCACGGGGCCGGTCAAGGTCCGCATCGCCTATCCCTTGTCGGACAACAAGGACCCCTCCCACATCGCCTTCACCGTCGATGCGACGACCTTGGGCAAGTCGAAGGTCGTGGTGATCCATTCCGAAAAGCCGCTCTTCCCCGAGCTGCGCCCCACCACGGAATCGGTCGGCGGCTTTGCCGATGCGCTGAAGGCCGAGGTCGACGCCGGCACGCTGCAGATCCTGTCGCTGAACAGCCGCATCCTGACCAGCATCGCGAAATAACCGCCCGGGGCGCTGCACCAGCCCGGGGGGGCGCGCGGCGGCCCCGGCTGGGAGGGCTGGCTGCCCTCCCAGACCCTCCCGCGGATATTTTTGTCTGGATGAAGGGCTAGGCGGCGCCCTTTCTTTCCCCTTCATTGGTCCATAAATATCCCACGGGGTACGAGCCATGTGCCCGAGGGGCGAAGACATGGCGAGGTGGGGGGTGTGAAACCCCCGCTTCCTTGGCCGGGCGAAAGCGGCGCGGGTCAGGTCACGTCGACGACGATCACCGAGACATTGTCAGCGCCGCCACGGTCCAGCGCCATCTGGACCAGGCTGTCGGTCACGACCTCCAAGGGCGCATTGCGGATCGCGTTGCCCAGTTCGGCGATGCCGGCATATTTGTTCAAACCGTCCGAGCACAGCAGGAAACGGTCGCCCGGCAGGGCATCGCCGCGGATCTTGTCGAGCTCCAGCTCCTCGCCCACGCCCACGGCGCGGGTGATGGCGTTGGATTGCGGGTGGCTGCCGGCTTCGTCCCAGGAGATCTGGCCGGACTCGACGAGGGCGGCCACCAGGGAATGGTCGGTGGTCAGAAGGTCCATCTTGCCGTCGCGCAAGCGGTAGAGCCGGCTGTCACCAGCCCAGAGCGCGCCGAAATGGCCGTCGGCCAGCACGAGGGCCACCACGGTGGCGCCCATCACGGCATTGCGGCGCTCCGCCTCGGCGAGGATCGTGGCATGGGCCTCCTGCAGGGCGCGGCGGATGGCGCCCAGCTTCTCGGTCGCGGGCAGGTCGGGCGGCAGCAGGGCCACGGCATCGACCACCACGCGGCTGGCGTAATCGCCGCCCTCGTGGCCGCCCATGCCATCCGAGACCACCCAGATCTGCTGGTCGGGCAGGACGAGGATCGAATCCTCGTTGTGTTTACGCACGCGCCCGACATGGGTTCGGGCATTGAAACGGATGGTCCCTGCAGTCATCGTCCGGCTCCGTTTTGGGAGATGTCGCCCAGGTCAAATAGGAAATGCGCCACGTCAGGTTCGGGCAGGCCCGCGGTCAGGATCATCCGCGCCGCCCCCTCGATCCCGGTCACCCAGGCCGAGGCGCGGTGCATCTCGCCGCCCGCAAGATCGAGCGCCAGATCGGCGCAGAGCGCCTCGGGGATGGTGCCGGAGAGCACCAGCGCCGCGCCGAAAGTGCCGATGCGGGAGGGTTCGCCCATCGGGCGCAGGGCGAGGCCGGCCAGCCGCGCCTGCAAGGCGTCGCGCGTCATGGCATCGTCGAGGCAGTCAAGCGCCAGCGCCTCCAGCGCGTCCAGCACCGGTTGCTGCCACATCAGGTTGCGCAGGGGCGCCTGATCGCGCGCGCCGGTCTGGGCGAAGAGGGTCAGCGGGAACTGCCGCCCGACCCGGTCGACCGAGGGCATCATCACCCCCAGCACGCCCTGCCCGCCCGCCACCGCTGGCGCCAGGGCAAAGCGCCAGATCGGGGCGGACATGTAGCAGCCCTCGAACCGCGCAGCCAGGTTCGCCCGCGCCGCCAGAAGGATGCGCTGGACCCAGGCGTCCCAGGGGGTCACCACCTCGGAGGCCGCATCGAGGCGGAAGAAGTCGCCCAGAGACGGCATTTTGCCAAAGGCGCCAAATCCCTCCATCAAAACGACGTCGGGCAAGAGAAGGTCTTCATCGCCGGCAGCGCGAAGGCGTTGACGACCGAGCTTGTTTGCATCTCGAAGATCGCGATGCGGCCGCCGATGTTGAAGATGATCCGCCGCCGGTCGGGTGCGTTGGTCGAGCGGACCTCGGCCGAATCCAAGAGGCGGAACCAGCCCCAGGGCCCGTCCTTGCGCACGCCGCTTTCGGCGCCCTGCAGCGCGGGTTCAAACACCACCTGCGCCACGCCGACCGAACCCGGCCAGGTGATCGCGGTCGGCAGGGGCTGGCCCGCGTTCTGGGCGAAGTTGACCTGCTGGCCATCGACGATCAGCTGGACCTTGGTCGCATTGGGGTCCAAGGCCACCGGCGTGATCTGGAAGGGCACCGCCGGGGCGGCCCCGGAGGCGAAGAAGGCCTCCTTGATCTCCGTCGCGGCCTGAAGCTGGGCCAGGACGGCGGGCGAGATCCCGAGGTCGGCGCCATGCACCTGTTTCCAGGTCCAGGGCTTCTTGGTCGTGTCGATCATGTCCTTGACATTGGTGGTCATGAAACTGTCGATCAGCCCACCCGGCCCGAAGAGCTTGGCGAAGTCGCCCATCCCCATGTCCGCCGCAGCCGAGCGCACGAAGGGATAGGATTTCGCGGTGGACTGGGTGCAGAAGGGCAGCACATTCGCCGTCCAGGCCTGGTTGAGCGCGGCGCGCGTGCCCTCGGCGGTGATCCCTGCCCCGCCGGTCGTGATCTGGCTGGCCCAGCGGGCCAGAGGCCCCTGCACCTGCTGCGCCGCCTGCTGCAAGGCCGCCAGCGAATCCGCCCCGGCATTGGGGTCGGCCGAGGCGCCGCGGAAGGCGATCTTGTTCATGTCCTGATAGACCTGCGTCAGCGAGGCCATCAGGTTGTCCAGCTGCGAGGGTTGCCCATCGGCGCGCAGCACCAACTGGTGCAGCCAGGCGAACCGCTCCTCGACATAGGCGCCCGGGGGTTTCGGTGGCGGCTGACCCGCAGCCTCCGCCGCCGACTTCAGGGCGGCGAGCAGAAGCCGTCCGCGCACCGAGACCGAGCCTTCGATGATGTCCTTGCCCACGGTATTGCCGGATTCCGTGGCCAGCGTGCCGGTGTCGATCGGCGCGGCAGAGAAGTTGAGCTGGGTCTCCTTGTCCACCGAATTGAGGATGTTGACGATGGGCGAGGTCGGGCCGGACAGGATATTGGTCACCTCGACCGCCTGTTTCAGGCTCGACAGCGGCACCACGTCGATATCGCCAAGCAGCGAGTCATAGCGCGCGATATAGTCGTTGTAATAGAGGTCCAGCACATCGCGGGTGATGGCGGCCAGCGCCAGGGGCGACTGGTCGGTCTTGACCTTGGGGCCAAGGACCCAGCTGTCCTTCTGGATATTCTCGGCCACGCCAAGCGCCTGATCCTTGAAGACCTTGTTGAAGCCGTCATAGGTGAAGATCCCCTCGATCCCGGCATTCATCGGCTTGCCGGAAGTGCGGGTGAAGGCCTTTTCCAGGTTCGGCCCGCCGATATCGCTCAGACGGAAGGCCGGCAGATCCTCGGCGGCGGAGGAGTGGATGATGCCGTTGTAGACCCGCTGCGCGATGGGCATCTGGGCGAGGATGCCCTGAACCTGTTCGACCAGCGGCCCGTTCAGCGACACCTCCTGCATCGGCTGGCTGATCAGCGCGTTCAGATGGAACATGAGGTCGGTGCGGAGCGCGTCGTTCTCGGTCCCGGGGTAGGCCAGCTGCCAATCGGCGCTGAGGAAGCTGCGGACTTGATCGGCGTTCATCGGCCCCTGCAGGCCGAGCATCAGATAGACCTTCAGCGCGTCGTAAAGCACTTCCGGGCTGTTGATGTTGCTTTGCATCGTCTGTTCCATCCGCAGCAGAAGCCGCGGCAGGAAGATGGTGTTCAATGCCGCGCGGTAGCTGATGCCAGTCTGGTTGGCCAGCCCGCCGCCCTGATACAGACCCCAGGTCAGCTTGTATTCCGGCGAGAAAGGGCTCGCCGCCGCAGGGTCGACCGAGGGCGGGATCGGGTTGACCGGCAAGGCCCGCAGGATGTTGAGCGCGGGCACGGTGACAGAGGCATCGCTGTCGGCAATCGGGTTGCCGGGGATGCCGGCAGCCGCGGCCTGATAGGCGGTGACCGAGCTTTCAACGCCGGAGAGCAGCCCGAGGTTGCCCGAATAGCTGCGCCCCCAGAGCAGACCCATGGAGACCGCGACCAGCGCCGTCAAGGCAATCGCGCCGCGTTTCATCCAGCGGTAGCGCCGCTCCACCTTGTCATCGGCGGAGACCAGGCCCGCCTCGGGGAAGAGAACCTCGTTGAAGAGCCGGGTGAGGAAGAAGCTCCGCCCGGTGCCGCGCCCGGTGCCAAGTGCCTGGCGCCCGATGCCGAAGGTCCGCGCCATGCCCATCATCAGGCGGTCAATCGGCGTGCCTTCCTGCGTTCCGCTCGTGAAATAGACCCCGCGCAGCATCTGGCGGTCGTCATAGCGGTTTTCCGAGAAGACCTCGGATAGGAAAGCACTGGCCACGCCGCGGACAGAGGCGACCTGCGCCGGGAAACCCGCGATCAGGCTGCGGCGCTGGTGGTCGGTTTCCGATTGCATCCGGTCGATCAGCTGGGCGTTAAGCTGGGTGATCAGGCCCGAGAATTCCGCATCAAAGGCCGAGATCGGCGAGGCTTCCGATTTGCCCTTGGGCAGGGGCAAGGTGAAGCCCCAGACCTGCTCGCGCTCTTCCTTGCCGAGGTTGTCGAAATACTCGGTGAAGCCCGCGATCATGTCGGCCTTGGTGAAGAGCACATAGACCGGGAAGCGCACCCCCAGCTTTTCGCGCAGTTCCGCCAGACGGCGTTTCACGGCGCGGGCATGGCCCTTCTGCGTCACCTCATCCTGCATCGACAGATCCGACAGGCTGATCGCGATCATCGCCCCGTTGATCGGCTGCCGGATCCGGTGCTTTTTCAATAGGTTGAGGAAGCCGAGCCAGGCGGCATTGTCCGCCTCGGCATCGGATTCCTGCGTGGTGTAGCGCCCCGCCGTGTCGATCAGCACCGCGTCATCGGTGAACCACCAGTCGCAGTTGCGCGTGCCACCGACACCGCCAATGGCCTCCTTGCCGAACTCGTCGGCGAGCGGAAATTGCAGGCCGGAGTTGACGATGGCCGTGGTCTTGCCGGCCCCCGGCGGGCCGATCATCACATACCAGGGCAGCTCATACAGGCTGCGGCGTCCGCCCTTCGACTTCTTCAGCTTGGCAATTGCGCGGCGCATCTTGTCGCGAAGTTCGCCGAGTTCTTCGGACACGACCTCATTCTCGGGGGTCTTTTCCTCGACCCCCTTCACGATGTCCTCTTCGACGGCCTTCTCCTCGAACTTGCGGACCAGCCAGACGATGAACAGCGTGATCGCGCAGAGCACCCACAGCACCAGGATGAACATCCAGCGCCCGAAAGCCTCGTCAAACGGGCGGAAAGCGTCAGTGCCGATATAGGGCGAAAAGAACCAGACGCAGATCGACAGGATCAGGGTGACGACCGGCAGAATGAACCAGATCGAGATCAGAAAACGGCCCAGGGCCCTCAGGAATTTCATGTCAGTTGCCCTCCCCGCTCTTCACCACCAGAATTTCGATCCGGCGGTTGGCAGCGCGGCCTTCCTTGGTCTTGTTGTCGCCAATCGGGTCTTTCTCGCCATGGCCCTCGGCGATGATCCGCGAGGGGTCGCCCACCACCGGGGCGATCATCCGCATCACGGCCTCGGCCCTTGCCTGCGACAGCTCCTCATTGCTCTTGAAGCGGCCGCCGCCGACTTTGGTGCTGTCGGAATAGCCGGCCACGACGATATGGCCCTTTTCGGTCTTCAAAGCCTCGGCCACGCGGCCGACGATGGCGGTGTAGGTCTTGCTCAGCTGATCCGAGCCTGAGGCGAACATCGCCGAGCCGGAAAGGCGGATGTCCACCGTATTGCCCTTGGTCAGCACGGTGACCACGCCCTGCTTGATCTCGGGTGCCAGGAAGGACGACAGCTGCGCCAGCTTGTCGACCTCGTCCTTGGGCGGCGGCGGGGGCGGCGGCGCCGGGGCGCGGCGCAGGAGCGTCGGCGGAACCCCGGTGTCGATGGCGGAGATTTCCGCCAGAACCGCACCGCTGCGCTGGTTCAGAAGATAAGTGAAGCCGCCGAAGGCCAGGGCCAGCAAGGCCGCCGTGGCCCCCACCGCGATCCAGACCGGTTTCCAGGCCGAAAGCACCTTGTAGGGCCGCACGACACCCTTCCAGCGCGGCGAGAGGTCGCGCTCGAACTCGCCCCGCTGGCCGCGGATGATCCGGGCCAAGGCATTGCGGATCTGCAGATGCCGGTCCTGCCCGCCGTTTTCAACCCGCAGCCGGCCTTCGAAGCCAAGCGACAGGCACATGTAGAGAAATTCCAGAAGGTCGATATTGGCACCGGGGTCCTGTTCCAGCCGGGCCAGCAGGTCGAAGAAGCGATCGCCGCCCACCGTTTCGCGGTGGAAGGTGCCGACCATCGACTGCATCGCCCAGGACGATTGCTCACCCCAGGGCGTGTTCAAAACCACATCGTCCAGCGTCGCACACAAAGCATAGCGGGCGACCTTGACCTTCTGCGCATCCTCCCCCGCCTTCAGCGCGGCGTTCTCGAAGGCGCGGACCTCGGCCATCACCGATTGGCGCAGCTTCTCGGGGTCCATGTGCTGGGCGCGGTTGCGGATCCGGCTGACCAGAGAAAACAGCGGCGTCGCAATCGCCACCAGCTGGTTGACCCCGGTCATCGCAATCGTATTGGCATCCGAGGCCCCGCGCGGGGCGGCCTGCGCGGGCACGCCCATCGCCTGCGAGGGCTCGGGCGCTTGCCCCGGTGTCGCATTGCCATAGGTCTGCTGGCCGTAAGTCTGCTGTCCGTAGCTTGGCTGCGGCGGCGGCGGGGCGGCGGCGGGCGTGCTGCGCTTGCCGCCCGGATTGGGGCGGATCACCGTGCGCTCGTTGTCGTCGGGCTCGGCAAAGGGGTCATTGTTCGACATCAGATCCTCCCGAGAGCCTTCAGCTTTGGCGAATGGCCCAAAGTTCCATCGACAGCCCGGGGTAATCCCCGGACACATGTACCGCGATCCCGCCCGAGGTGGTCATCTTGGCCCAATAGGGGCTGGCCTCCTCCAGCTGGAAATAGACCACCCCGGCGTGATAGGGGATCTGGCGCGGCGCGACCGGCAACGGGCGCAACCCGATCCCCGGCAAGGCGGAGTTGACCAGCTGGCGGATTTCCTCCACCGGGCCGATCTTGACCTGACCGGCGAAGTGGCGGCGCACCGTCTCGTCCGGGATATCGGCCTTGACCGCCAGCACGAAACCGGCGGTGGACAGAAGCTTGCGGTCGGCGATGAGACCCACCGAGATGCCGTATTTGCGCGGCTCCAGCGCGATGGAGACGGCGGTCTGTTCCAGCACCGAAGACAGGTATTGCCGCAAGACCCGGATCAAGGGCGCGAAGGTGCGTGTCAGGTCATCGTGGCGATAGGCCGGAATCTCGGGCGCGCGCTTGTCGGTCGCCATGAAGGTGGCAAGTTCGCCGGCCAGCTTCACCCCTTCGGCAAAGAAATCCGCCGGATGGACATTTTCGATTGTGCCCAGATGCTTGATCAGCGGCAGAACCCGGTTGCAGACCATGAGCAGCAGAAAGTCCTGAATCTCCGCCGCCCCGCGCGTCGCCCCGCCGTCCGACAGGCGCCCGGCCAGCGCCGTGACGCGGTGGTTCAAGAGCCCCTCTAGCTCGCGCAGGAAAGAGGCCAAGGGAAAGGCCGCCCGCACATCGGTGCAGGAGGGGATGAAGGCGGTGTCGAGCACGACTTCGCGGTCGGGCCGCACCTCGATGATCCGGGCCACCGGGATCGCCAGCTTGTCGGCCAGATCATCCACCGCCAGCGCGAATTGCAGCCGCATCTTGCCGACGCCAAGGGTGACGGCCTTGCGGTCCAGAGACATGGTGTCGGTGACCTCAACCTCGGCCGGGCGCAGGCGGCTGGCGGACAGTTCCGCTCCGGTCAGATCAACCTCTTGCGACCCCTGCCGGCGCTGCGGCACGGTCAGCATGACCACGCAATCCTTGATGTTCGGCGGTACTTCCAGCGCGGGGGGATGATCCTCGGCCTGCGGGACACGGAAGACCGCACCGTCCTGCGTCAGCCCCGTCACCGATTTCAGCGCGATCTGCCCCACTTTAAGGGCGGCATCGTCGATCTCCAGCGAGGAGACGCCCCAGGCATAGGGCGTGATCCGCCGGGCCAGGCCCGCGATCAGCGCCTCGGTGTAACGGTCGGCCTGCTGGAAATGGTGCGGCTGCAAGAACAGCCCCTCCGTCCACAATACCTTGCTGTCCCAGGACAATGGCGTCTCCCTTCTTCCTGCGGTTCTGACCGCAGCTTCCCCTGGTCTTACCCCCGGGTCTTGGCTTCCTTGAGCCGGGCAAGCTGTGCCCGGTAGGCCTGAGCGAATTCCTTGGCAAAAAGCTCGTGGAAGTCGTTTTCGGCCTGATCACTGATTTCGGCATACATGGTTTCGTAGGTTTCCCAGAACTGCGCCTTGCGGTTCTTGAGGAACCCGCCGAGGCCGCCCTTGGCCTCGATCTTGGATGTCAGGACGGCGGGGTCGAGCTTGCCCAGGACGCCTTTCAGCGCGGCTTCCATCCCGGTGACCATGGCAATCTCATGCGCCTTGATATCCTCCAGCGCTTGCAGCGCCGCCTCCTCGGCGGGCAGGTAGCCGCGCACGGTCGGCTTGACCATCGCCTCCACCGCCTGTTCGGGCGAGATCGAGAATTTCAACGGGTTGTTGCCGCCAACATTGACCATGGTCTGCTCGATCCGGAATTCGGACTTGATCGAGGTCCTCGTCATCAGGATCTCGCGCAGGCCGGTGATCATGGATTTGAGCGTGCGGCCAAGGCGGGCCATGGTGTCGGGCAGTTCGGCATCGCTGATCCGCAGATCATCGGCGCCCACGGCATGGAGGAAGGCGCGGGCGGCGTCGGTCCCGGTAACTGTCGCCGTGAAAGCCGTGGCGGCCGGGGTTGGCTGCAGCGCCGGTGCCGGAGTTGGCGCCGGGATGGTGGCTGCGGCAGCGGCGACCACTGGGGCGGCCACGACCTGCGCGGGCGGGGCCAGGTCAGGTTCCAGCACCGCCGAGGCCGCCGGCACCGAGGTGCTGCGCGAGGGGCGGTTGGGGTCGGTCGCAAAGGGATCGAAGGGCGCGCCGGGGGCCGTCAGTTCGGGCGCAGCGCGGGGCGGCAGCATCGTTGCAAAGGGATCGCTTCCGGCCACTGCCGCAGCGGAGGTGGCTGCGGTCACGGGGGCCACGGGCGGCGTGATCGGGCCGAGGTCGGCGAAAATGTCGATGTCCTCGGGCAGCTGCTCGCCGGGCGGCGCTTCGGGCGGGATCCCGGACGGAATTTCGGAGGGCGGCATGGGCGGCGCTTCCGGCGGGGCCATGGGTGGCGTCTCCGGCGGGGCGTTCGGCGGGATCTCCGGCGCAGGCGCAGGCGTCGGATCTGCGGGCGGCGTCACCGGGCCGAGGCCGAAGAAATCGTCATCCTCCGGCAGCGCCGGCTTCGGGGCGTGGCTGTACAAATCCTCGCCCGACGCCAGCGGGCTTTGCTGTTGCAGGCGCGGCGCGGGGGTGGGCGCCAGAAGATCATCCCAGTCATCCGGGATCACCGATTTGGCGGCGGCGGTCTGGGCGGGCAGGAAACTGTCCGAGATGGCGGCGGAATGGTCGCGCATCGCAGGGCCCATCGGCATCTCGGGCGCGGGGCCCAGCAGCGGGCCGTCATCGCCAAGCGGCGGCAGAAGCTCGACAAATTCCTGGTCCTTGCGGAACTGACCCGGCCCCTTGGGCTTCGATGCGCCCAGCAGGCTGTCGAGGAAATCACCACCCGGAGCCGCATCGTCCAGAAGCTTGTAAGGGTCCGGCGCCGCCCGGGCATTGCCGAAGGAGGCGCGCTCGTCGGCAAGCGGTGCAAGAGGCTCGGCATAGGAGCTCGCCGAGGAGATCTGCACCACCAGTTCGTAAGGCCCCATGATCAGCACATCGCCGTCGTTGATCGGCGTGGCGGTGCGGCCAAGGGCGATCTTGCCATAGTTCAGGAAGGTGCCGTTGGTCGAGAAATCCACCACCACCACGCTGCCATTGTGGTTTTCGACCACGCAATGCGTCTTCGAGATCATCCGGTCGGGATCGGGCAGCACCACGTCATTCTCCGGCCCGCGCCCGATGGTGAGGCTGGGGCCGCGCATGACGATGGGACTGCCGTCGCCCGGCACCGCCCCCGAAGATTGAAACCGCAAGGTGACAGCCATGAACCCCTTAACCTCCGATGATCACGGTGGGCAGGCCGAGAACGATCGTACCGCCGTGCGCCGTCATGTCGCCCATCCGGGCGGCGGGCATGGAGCCCACCAACACCGTAAAAGAGCCGAGCGCAATCGTATCCGGCGGGCCGACGCAGACGCACATGTTGCCGACCTGCGCCTGGGGCAACATGCCGGTCAGCACGGTGAAACATCCCATCACGATCGGCCCGCCGACATGGGGGATCGGCGGCACGGCAGGGGTGACCATCGGGCAGACATGCATGTCGGTGATGCGCGCGGCGGGGGGCATGGTCAGGCTCCTTCTTTCGTCTTGGCAGGCTCGATCCGGCCCGAGCCACCGCGCGCGATATCCAGCGCCCGGGCGATCATCAGCCCCGCCGCCTCGTCCAGCATCTTGCCGGATTTGGCGATGGCCACGATGTTCATCGCAAAGGCCGAAACCTCGGACCCGCCGGGCGGGGCGGGATGCTGGGCCAGTTCGCCCGGACCCAGGGTGCCATCATGGAACTGCACGGCCATCGCGCAATGTTTGGTGTCATCCTTCATGCTGGCATGCTGGACGGCGTGGTGGGCCACGGCGCGGTTCTCTTCAGTCGGCTTGAAGACCCAGGCCTCGGCCGCAGCCAGGGGCTGGGGCACCTTGTCGCCCGGCGCCATCAGATCGCGCGCGGCCAGGCACGACCACCAGACCCTTTCGCGGGCCGGCAGCGCGATCGACAACAGGCGCATGATGTCGATCAGCGCCCCCTTCTCGTCCAGTTCGCGCAAGACCACCTCGACCGGGGCCGAGGCGGGGGCGGAAAGCACCGTCTCCAACTCGGCATTGGCATTGGCCAAAAGCCGGGCGGCAGGCTGCTTGATCAGCTTGACGAGGTCGGAATAACGATCAGTCATTTTCCATGTCCTCAGTTGATCATCGTGATGCCGCCCTTGAGCGTCAACACGGCATCTGCTTTTACGGTGGTCAGCAAGCTCTTGATTTCGGCCATCAACTTCGCATCGAGCTTGAACATCATACCCTGAATCGTCACACCCATCTGATCAATCTTGATGGAGCTCTGACCCACCTTCAACTCGATCGACTGCATGGCCTCGATCTCGATCTTGCCGAGGTCGGCCTTGATCGCGATATTGCCCAGCTTGACCGCGGTGCTCTGGTTGCCCATCGAAACCTCGGTAGACATGTTGCCCATCGAGACCTTTTCCGAGAAGTTGCCCTTCTTGATCTCCAGCGCGGTGTCGCCGGTGATCGTATGGGTTGAATTGCCCGTGATCGTGGTGGTTTCGTTGGTCTTGATGTCGGTGATCCGGCTGCCGGTCTCGATCGTCAGTTTCACATCGCCGGTCTTCACCGTCTCGGTCTTGTTCTTGTAGATGGTCTGGGTCAGGTTGCCCGGGTCTTTCTTTTCCATGCCGATGGTGATTTCGGCATTGTTCTTGATGATCTGCTTGTAGTCCTTTTCCGACTGGAACAGGATGTTTTCCTTGCCCTTGGTGTCGTCGAAGGTCAGCTCGTGATAGCCGCCGCCGCCCTTGGTGGAGTTGGTGCGCAGGCTGATCTTGTTCATGTCGGCGGGCAGCGCATAGGGCGGCTTGTTGACCCCGTTATAGACCATGCCCGTGCAGATCGGCCGGTCGATATTGCCGCGCTCGAACTGGACGATCACCTCCATCCCGATGCGCGGCACCGCGATGAAGCCGTAGTCCTTGCCGGTCCAGGGCATGACCGAACGCACCCAGCACGAGGTCTTGTCGTCTTTCTTGCCTTGTCGGTCCCAGGGGAACTGCACCTTGATGCGGCCATAGGTGTCGGTGTGGATCTCCTCGCCCGCGGGGCCGGTGACCAGGGCGGTCAGAAGGCTTGGCACTTCGGGCCAGGGCACGGTTTTCAGCGGGCGGAACTGGGCCGAGGAGGGCATCACCTCGAACTCGGTCTCGTAAAGCGCCATCTGTTCGGGATAGTCGATCCGTTCGACCCCGCGGTTCAGGCGCTGCAGTTCGGTGCCGCCGGCGCCGTCGTCGAAACGCAGGTAATGCGTGGCGCCCACCACCAGATAGCTGCCCTCGGCCTCCTTGCGGTCGGGGTATTTCAGGGTGAACTTGGCGCCGGTCAGCACGAAGACATTGTTGCACAAGCCCGTCGCCCGCGCACTTTCGGCAGCATTGGCGTCGGCGATGTGGCGGGCGTGGAAGTTCTCGCCCTTCTCGGCGGTCTTGTAATGGCCGCCGGAGTTATACCGCTCCATCTTGTTGTGGCTGTGGCTGCCCGACGCCACGGTCGAGGTCGCCAGAAGATTGGAATTCGGCAGGGTGAAGTCGTAATCCCACAGCGAGACCTTGCCCGAGACGACCTTGCCCGCCTCGGCCCATTCATAGATCGTGTCGGCATCGGCGCGCTTGTTGGCCGAGATGTTCGAGACGGTGAACTTGATATCACCCTTGTCGTCATGCGCGGTCACCGCATCGGCCAAGACCATGGTCTCGACGCTGTCGGCATGGGTGAAATAGTAGTAGATCCCGTCTTCCTCCATCAGGCGGCTGATGAAGTCGAAGTTGCTTTCGCCATATTGCACGCAATATTCGCGCGGCTCGTAGGTGCCGGTCAGCTTGTCCTTGAAATCGGAAAAGCCAAGCTCGTCGAAGACCGCCTTGATGATCTCGGGCGTGGTCTTGCCCTGAAACACCCGGTTGTCCTCGCCGATCGTGGTGAGCCAGAGCCAGGGCCTGAGTTCGGCGGCAAAGACATCGCCGCCCGATTGCAGGCCCAGCTCCTCGACCGAGACGACGATGGAGGAGAATTTGAACCCCTGCAACGTGCTGACCGTGATCCTTTTGCCCAGAATCGTGCGGGGGTCGAAATTGGTATCCTTCGAGACGAACTCGATTCTCAGTTCGGAAATTGTCGAGAAACGCTCACGGGCGCGGGCGCCAATGCAGATGAGCCCTGCGGCGCCATCGCCGCTGAGCGTAATGAACAGATGATCCAACTGTCGAATATCGGGCATAATACCTCAACCTCTGTTCAGACCCGCCACCCGCTTCCGGTCTTGCCGGAGGAAAGCTGCGGGGTCTGCGCCATCGTCATACACCGTAACACTCTGGCCTGCACCTTTGCGCTCTGAAATGAGCACCGTTTGTCACGCGTCGTCCAAATACTTTCCGGCCAAGTCCGTCTTGCGTCAATCGAGGCCTGTGCCGGCCCCGGGTCCGGCGGCGGATCCCGGGGCCGGGCGCGCTTTTGGTCACAAACTGGCCAGAAGGGCTGCGAGTTCCGCGTCCATCTCGTCTTCTCCAACCGGATTCTCGGTCGCCATGCCGTCGTCATCCTCGCTGTCGGAGGAGGACGACGAGCCGAAGTCGTCGCCGAACCCGGCCAAGAGCGCATCGAGGTCGGCATCGCTGGAGCTGCTCTCTTCCACGGCACTGTCGTCGCTGTCGGTGTCGTCCGCCACCACCTCGGCCACCGCCTTGGGTTTGGGCGGCGGCACATCGACCCAATAGCCCAGCACCGTCTCGCCGTTCAGCGCCTGGAACGACCCCAGCCGCACCTCGTCGCGCCCCTTGACCGAGATCACCGGCATGTAGCCGCGCGCGATGGTGGCTTGCGTCTTGGCCTGGGTCAGGTTGCGTTCGGTGCAGGGCAAGGCCACCTGGTCGCCGTAGCGGTCCTTGACATAGTGGTAGGGCATCCCGCCCAGCGACATGACCGAGCCGAGGCCAAGCCCCGGCCCGTTCTTGCGGAAGCTGCGCGCCAGAAGGATGGTGACAAGCGCCACCGGGTTGGCCCAGAGCATCCCCGACAGGCCCTCGGCCTCGGTGAACTCTTCAAAATCAAACTCGTAGATCGGGTCGGACTTCGCGCCATAGGGTCGGCGCAGCAGGAAGCGCGGGCTGACGAGGCCGACATAGCCGGCCTCGGGCATCGCGCGCAGGCTGTCCCAGGCCTCGGCCACCAGGGGATGGCGGTCCTGCGGCGCGGTGTCGAGGAATGTGGGGGTGATGGCGGCAAAGAAGGGGGCGCGGACATGGGCCGCGACCTTGGCGACGCGGCCGATCAGTTCGGCATGGGGCGGGGTTTCCTCGAAGGTGTAAAGCCCGCAGACCGCCGAGAAGGGCCCGCGCCCATCCGGCGTGCTTTCGACCAGAAGCTGGCAGAAGCCCGATTCCGACAGATCCTCTTGCGCGGCCAGATCCGCCGCCAATTCCTCGGCAGAGATGTCGTACAGCACGATATCCAGCTTCTGGTCGGTCTCGACGCTGCGGGTGATCAGGTCCAGCATCCGCCACTGCGCTTCCACCGACTGGAATTCGGGGTGGTGCAGGACAAGACGCATCGCCTCGGCGAGGCTTTCCTCCACTGCCTCCTGCATGGCGGAGGCATTGGGGTCGGGCAAGGCCTGGACAAAGGGGCCGACGAGGCGTTGCAGCAGCTCCTCCGCCGCAGAGGCCTTGGCTTTCACATGGCCCTTGCCCCCCACAAGCTTGGCGAAGTCCGAAAGCTTGCGGTCCGAGGGCACCGAGTTGCCGGCCGATTTGCGCGCCGGCGGGTTTACCTTGCGGCCAAACTCCTTGCCCCATTCGCGCAGTTCGGTGACGGCCCCCTTGGCGGTCGATCCGGTGGCCAGACGGCGTTTCAGCGCCACCAGCTCCTCGAACATCTCGACCTTGCCGAACAATTCATCCGGGTGCAGGTCATCGACCGAGGCCAGCGCCACCTCGATCCCGGCGCCCTTCTTGCCGATCGGCAGGATCAGGTCGGTGGCAAAGCCCTTGATCACCTTTTCCAGCGTGTCGACATCCAGCTTGATCGGGCGGCGCTTGGCCAGATCGGCGCCGATCTCCACCTCGCCCCGTGCCGCGCGGCCCGAGAAATCGCCCATGAGCGCGATGCGAAAACGTTGCGGCTTGGCGGCGGCCAGCGGTGCGCCCTCCATGCTGCCAAAAGACAATCCGATCCCTGCCCCAGTGCTCATCCCGATGATCCCTTGCGTTCCGATTGCGAGGGCCGCGCCGGGCGCGACCCTCCGTATTCAGTGAAAAGCCTGGCTAGACAAAGGCCTCGACGAGGTCCTTCACCTCCATCGCGGCGTCGAACAGGGTCTTGCCTTCCGACAGGATGGTGGCCACGTCCAGATCGGCGATCTTTTGCAGCGCGGTGCGGTCGTCGATGGTCAGGCCGTTGCCTTCCAGCAGCGCGTGCATCTCATCAAGATACTTCTCGCGCTCGTCCAGCTTCTTGGCCATCGCGGTGACCTTCATCTTCATCTGCATCGCCGCAGCGCCGATCTTGACCCCGTCCTTGAGGTTGGTCGCGGCCTTCATCTGCTTGACCAGCTTGTCAGCATCGGTCGACAGCGCATCGACCTTCTTGCGGGTCTTGACGATGTGGTTGCGGTAGGCGACGCGGCATTTCTCGACATCGGCCATCTGCGACTTGATCGCCTTGACGGTGAAATCCATCACCTCGACCAGCACCGACTTGGCATCGCGGCCCTTCAGCGCCTCGGCCCCGGCCTTCTGCACCCGGCCGACGATTTCCTTCATCGCCTCGATCGGCTTGGAGATCGTCAGCCCCGAGGTATCGACCATCTGCCGCGAGGCGGCCTGCATGATCGTGGTGCCGCGCAGCGAGATGAAGGCCTTGATCGCCTCGTCCAGCTCCTTGCGCAGCTTCACCTCGCCCTTGTTGTACTCGTAGATCTCCTTGCCGATCTCGTAGCAGGTCTTGGCGATCGAGTAATAGGCGTGGATGTCGGCACCATGCGAGGCGACCAGCGCGGCCACGTTGGTCGTCACGCTGACCACGCCGACGACGATCTTGAAGCCCAGCTTGACCTGCGCCTCCTTCAGGTTCTTGTCGCCCTGAATTTCCTTCTTCATCCGGTCGTCGACCGCCTTCAGCGCCGCGCCTTCCGCCGACTTCAGCGCGTTGGCGATCGAGACGTTGACGCCCTGGATCAGCTTTTCGGCCGCGGCAACCTCTTTGGGGTCGCCGGTCTCGATCATCCCGACGATCTTCTTCTCCAGCCGTTCGACTTCAGATCGGATCGTCGTCTCATAGGTGTCCAAAGCGTCGCGGGCGGCCTTCTCCAGCCGGTCCATCGCCGCCGAGGGCACCTCGGAGGCCGAGATGATCCCCTTGGTGGTCACGTCAATCTGGATATCAACCCGCGTCGGGTCGATCTGCAGGTATTTCGTCGCCGGTTTGTAGCGGACGAGATCGACGACATAGAACTTGCGGGTCGTTACTTTCTTCGCTGCCATGGTGCCCCCCCTGGGTCTCTGGTCGGTTTCAATCAAAACTGTACGAGAAATTGCCATCCGCCGCGTCGATGGCGACGCGGTTGACCTCACCCCCGGCGATCATCCGGCGCAGGAATTCGCCGGAAATGTCGGGCAGCATGGTGTTGGTCACGATGGCGTCGATCATCCGGCCACCCGACTCCAGCTCCTGGCAGCGGCTGACGATGAGGTCGACCACCGCGTCGGAATATTCGAAAGGCACGCCATGCGCGGCCACGACCCGCTTCTTGATCCGGTCAAGCTGCAGGCGGGTGATCTTGGCCACCATGTCGGGCGAGAGCGGGTAATAGGGGATCACCACCAGACGGCCCAGAAGGGCCGGCGGGAAGATCTTCAGAAGCGGCTCGCGCAGCGCCTTGGCGATGGCGTCCGGTTCCGGGATCAGATCGGGATCGGCGCAAAGATCCATGATCATCTCGGTGCCGGCATTGGTGGTCAAAAGGATCATCGTGTTGCGGAAGTCGATCGAGCGGCCCTCGCCATCCTCCATGACACCCTTGTCGAAGACCTGGAAGAAGATCTCGTGCACATCGGGGTGGGCCTTTTCGACCTCGTCCAGCAGAACGACGGAGTAGGGCTTGCGCCGCACAGCCTCGGTCAGGACGCCACCCTCGCCGTAGCCGACATAGCCGGGCGGTGCGCCTTTCAGCGAGGAGACGGTATGCGCCTCCTGATATTCGCTCATGTTGATGGTGATGACGTTCTGTTCGCCGCCATACATGACCTCGGCGAGCGCCAGCGCGGTTTCGGTTTTACCCACGCCCGAGGTGCCCGCCAGCATGAAGACACCGATGGGCTTGGAGGGGTTATCAAGCCCCGCGCGGCTGGTCTGGATGCGCTTGGCAATCATCTCCATCGCGTGGTCCTGCCCGATGACGCGCTTCGAAAGCAGCGAGGCGAGGTCGATCACGGTCTGCAGTTCATCCTTCAGCATCCGGCCCACCGGAATCCCGGTCCAGTCGCCGATCACCGAACCCACCGCCATCGCATCGACAATCGGCAGGATCAGCGGGTGGTCGCCTTGCAGCGTGGTCAGCTCTTCATTCTTGGCGCGCAGTTCCATCGTCAACGCGGCGCGCTGTTCATCGGTCAGGGGCGAGTTGCCAACCGGATCGGGCGCTTCCGACCCCGCCATCGCGGCGGGCTTGGGGTCAATCGCCGCCCCGCCCTCGCGCAGCTTGGCGCGCAGATCGAGGATCTGTTCGACGATCTTCTTTTCCGCATCCCACCGCTCGGTCAGCCCGGCGAGGCGCTTCTCCTCCTCGGCCTTGACGGCAGAGATGGTGGCGCGGCGCTCGGTCACGTCATAGCCCGCGGTTTCGTCACGGGTGATGATGCCAAGTTCCGTCTCCAATGCCTCGATCCGCCGGCGGGAGTCGTCCACTTCCGCCGGGACGGCGTGTTGGCTGACGGCGACACGGGCGCAGGCGGTATCCAGCACCGAGACCGACTTGTCCGGCAGTTGCCGCGCCGGGATATAGCGGGCGGAGAGGTTGACGGCGGCGGCAATCGCCTCGTCCAGAACCTGCACCTTGTGGTGCTTTTCCAGCATCGAGGCGATGCCGCGCATCATCAGGATGGCTTTGGTCGGCGAGGGTTCATCGACCACGACGGTCTGGAAGCGCCGGGTCAGGGCGGGGTCTTTTTCGATGTGCTTCTTGTATTCGGCCCAGGTCGTAGCCCCGATGGTGCGCAAGGTGCCACGCGCCAGCGCCGGTTTCAGCAGGTTCGCCGCATCGCCGGTGCCCGCAGCCCCGCCGGCACCGACCAGCGTATGGGTCTCGTCGATGAACATGATGATCGGTGTGGTGGAGGCCTGAACCTCTTCGATCACCGATTTCAGCCGGTTCTCGAACTCACCCTTCATCGAGGCCCCGGCCTGCAACAGGCCGACGTCCAGCGCCAAAATCCGCGCCTCCTTCAAGGCCGGGGGCACATCGCCGCGCGCGATGCGCAGGGCAAAACCTTCGACGACGGCGGTCTTGCCCACGCCCGCCTCGCCGGTCAGGATCGGGTTGTTCTGGCGGCGGCGCATCAGGATATCCACCACCTGGCGGATTTCTTCGTCGCGGCCGACAATCGGATCCATCTTGCCGTCGCGGGCCTGCTGGGTCAGGTCGGTGCAGAACTTCTTCAGCGCCTCCTCTTTCCCCATCGCCGCCGGCGCCATGGCACCCGACTCCTCGCCCGGAGCACCCGTGCCGACATGGCTGCCATCGGTGGCGGTCTGGCCCTCTTCCGGGCTGCCGTTCACGATGGTGGCGAAATTTTCGGCCAGATCGTCGGCCTTGACCTTCTTGAACTCCGGCGAGATCGCATAAAGGATGTTGCGCAGCGCCGGCGTCTTGACCATGCCGAGGATCAGATAGCCGGTCCGCACCTGGCTGGAATTATAGAGAAGCGAGCCCCAGACCCAGGCGCGTTCGGTCGCATCCTCCAGATGTTCCGACAGGTCGGAAATCGAAGAGGCGCCGCGCGGCAGGGCGTCCAAGGCGCGCTGCATGTCGGCCACCAGTCGGGCGGGATCGACCTTGTAATGTTCGACGATGTGGTGAATGTCGCTGTCCTGATTTTGCAGGATCTGGTGCAGCCAGTGGATCAGCTCGACGTAGGGGTTGCCGCGCAATTTGCAAAAGACGGTGGCGCCTTCCACGGCCTGATAGGCCAGACGGTTCAACTTGCCGAACAGGGCGACGCGGCTGATTTCGCTCATTTAATGGCTCCGGGAATGGGGGCGCTGACGCAGCAGCACATGCGGCGGGGAAAGGTAAAGATCGTCGGCGTCACGCCCGCTGTCGCGGCGCACGCCGACCCAGGTCGTATGGCCGAGGGCGGCATTCGCGCCTCCGAGGGCCATGCGCGGCACGTCCGCCGCGCGCAGGATCACATTGACATCCCAGTCAAGCGCATCGCCGACAAAGTTGCGCACGATGGCCTCAAGCCGCTCGATGGCGCCCTGACCGGGCAGGAAACGCCGGTAATCGGGCAAGGACAGGGGACCGACCAGAATGCGGAACTTGGCCGCCCGCGACCAGACGCGGGTGCCGATCGAAGTGCCCTGCCCCAAGCCTGCCGCCTTGCCCAGTTGCCAGCGGTCGTCCGGCTCCAGATCCAGCCAGGAGCCTATGAATTGCTGCAGATGGACCGGGGCCTCGAAGAAGCTTTGGAGGAGCGAGACCAGCCCCTCCGCCGTCTTGGTGCCCGAGGCGAGGTGGCCGGCGAAATAGCGCTTGGCCATGTCCGGCATCAGGTCGCGCTGCGCCAGTCCCCGGCCGTAAAAGCCTGAAATCGCCGCCACCTTGCGCTCGAACGGGTCCTGTTCGGGGCGGTCGAACGACGGCGCCGGCTGCCCTGCCGCCCAGGCGCGGTAGAACAGGCTCATCAGGCGGTGGGTGAAGGTGTTGGCGAAGGCGATGAAGGTCGTGTCACGATGGTTGCGCCGCCGCTCGCGGGCAAACTCGGTCAGGTGCAGCGGCAAGGGCCCCATCGGACCAAACAGGCCAAAGGCGCGGTTGGTCAGGGTCGCGGGCTTGCCCGCCTCCACCGTGAAATCGGCGATGGTCGAGGTCGGAAAGGCCAGCTCCGCCTCTTGCCCCAGCCGCACCGGGTCTTGCGCAGCCCGGCGCGAGGTGCCGAGGCGCGGCATGTCAACATGCTCCGCCTCGATCACCCGCAGGGCCTGGAAGAGGTGATATTTGGTGGGGTCCGACCGAAGCTGCGCGTAATGCGTCAGATCATCCGGCCGAGCCCGCTTTCCGGTCGCCATCGGGTGATCTCTCCACGTTGTTGGGTGGTCAGCACGGTTTCGGTGAAGGAATTGATCGTCACGTATTTGCGGAAAAAGCGTTCCAGAACCGAGGCCAGCACATAGACGCCGGAGCCGTCAAAGAAGCTTTCGTCGAAGTCGAGCTTGATCTCCAGCCCGCGCACGGCGGTGGAAATCACCTCGTCGGTCATCCGCCGCACGATGGGCCGGGTCGAGACGCCGCGCATCCCCTCCATCTGTTTGGAGATCACGCGGTCGCCAGTGGGGGCGTAAAGACCCACCAGTTCGCGCAAAGCCTCGGCCCCGCCCTGCCCGCCTTCACGGTCGGTGATCGACAGGTAATTGAGGCTGAGGTGGCTGATCAGGCGCCAGGCGGTTTCGCCCTGCGCGATGGTCGGGCGCGGACGGGTCGGCGAGACGATGGAGGCGACCGACAGGACCGGGCCGCCGTCGGGCAGGTGGAAGGCGTCCTTGCCTGCGGTGGACAGAAGCAAGGGCAGATCGCGGTTGGTGCAGAGCCCGGTCACCGAAAGCTGGCTCAAATCCGCCGCATAGGGGGCCTGGGCCGAGTCCACCAAGCTCAGGTAGACCTCCGATCCGAGGTAAGAGGTGCGGACCCCGCGCAAACGTTCCTTCTCGTTCCGCTGCCGCATCCGGCGGTGGATCGTGTAGTAGGCCGGGTGGCTCTCCCCCGCCGAGGTGATGTCGGAGGCGGAGTAGAAGGCGCGGAACTCGGTCTCTTCATTGGTCTTGGCCGAGATCCCCGTCACCTTGGTGATGGCGAAGACCTCGTAATCCAAAGGCGCCGTGCGGTTGGCCGTCACATATTGCTCGGTGTCGGCGGTGGTGATGTGGATGCGGTCGAAGGCGCGTTCGAAGAGGTTGACGGCAGGCACCGCGTTCAGCACGAAATTCTCGCGCCGCACGCAGGCGCCGTTGTCAGACAGCGTGTCGGCCAGCAGAAGGTAAAGATCGACCTCCGTCCCCGTCGACCGGGCCAGGGCCGGACGCATGCCGGAAAGCTCGACGAAGTGAAAGCGCTGCGGCATGGCGAAGTATTCCTGCAGCAGGCGGTAGCCGTCGAAAGAGCGGCGCGGGGTCGGCAGCAGGGCCTCTTCGCGGCTGAAGCCTTTCGGGCGGCTGGCAGCACCCTGCAAGGGCTGGGTCCAGTCCGCACGGCGATCGGTGGAACGGCCGACCATGCCGGTGACCTTGGTGCAGAGCGCCTCGTGCAAGACCCAGGGCTCGCTGGCCTGCCCGGTCAGGTGCAGGGTCAGGGCGTTCATCGGCAGGTCTTTCATCGCCCCGCCATCGCGACGGCGCAGGCGCAGACGGATGCCGGCCCGGGCCGGCGTGTCGCGGCTGACGCCAGCCGCTACAAGGCCACCCCGGCTGTCGATATATTCGGCCTCGGCAATCTCGATCGGCCACAGCGTCAGGTCGGCGGCGGTGCGGAAGATGCAGGCGGTCTGCTCGCCGTCGATCTGGCGCGAGCGCAGCCTCGTGCCGCGCCCCATCACATAGCCGTCCTTGACCCCGGCATTGCCGAGATCAGGCTCGAACCCCACGATCATCATCGAGGGCACAGGGGCCAGAAAATGCGGATAGACGATTTCCAGAAGGTTCGACGTGAAGGCCGGGAACTGCATCTCCAGCGCCAGTTGCACCCGGGCCGACAGAAAGGCCGTGCCCTCCAGCAGACGCTCGACATAGGGGTCAAGCACCTCCATGCCCTCCATGCCCAGCCGGGTGGCGATCTTGGGATAGGCGGCAGCGAACTCCGCCCCCATGTCGCGCAGGAAGGCCAGTTCGCTTTCGTAATGCGCCAGAAGCCTTGTGTCCATCAGCCGGACCTTTCCAAGGAAACCTGCCCGGTCGTCACATCGACCGAGGAGCGCAGGTACAATTCGATCGGTATCGGCTCGGCCCACATGTCGGCGCGGATATCGAAGGAAATCACCGTGTTGCGGGCAATGTTCTCGGTCCGGATCTCGACATGGGTGGAGCCTTTGCGGATGCGCGGCTCGTAATTCTCGATCGCGGCGGCGATGGATTTGCGGATCACGGCCGCCCGGTCCTTGGAGGCGAAATCGCCCGCGACTTCGCGCACGCCGTAGTTCAGCACCGATTTGGCCGCCAAGGGGTGGCGTTCGGCGTCAATCCAGGTCGCCGCGTCATTGGTATTCAACAGCCAGGACAGGTCGCGCTGCACGATATCGCGCAGGCGGCGGATGTCGATCACCCGCGCCTCGCGGCTTTCGCTCAAGGTGGTCGGGTCGTCGTCGGTCAGCCGGTCGAGCAGCGAGGGTTGCAACCGCTCGGACATCATCTTGTCCGCCATGGCGCACCTATTCCGGTCTATCGAACGAGATCAGCCTTGCATCCAGCAAGGCGACATCGCCCTGATCGGTCGACAGCAGACGCTGACCCAGCCCGGTGAAGGTCTCGGCCCCGGCGTCGGTCCAGCTCGTGGCGCGCGACAGCTTTTCAGCCGGCTCGCCCTTCTGGCCGGAGAAGGGATAGCGCGACGGGATCAACGCCACGACCTTGCCCTCGTTGGCAAGCGTCAGATGCGCCGCCGTCCAGACCGCATCGCGCAGGTCGGTCGGCGGGTCGAAGGTGATGGCAGAGATCTGGGCGAAGGGAATCCAGAAATAGCGGCCGTTCACGATGGCCTCCAGCACCGGACCAAAGCGCATGTCGGCATCGGCGATCCATTCGAACCGCGTGCCATCCATGTCGCCCGCCGAAGCCGGGGCCGCGTCAAAAGCCTTGGCGCGCAAATCACTTGCGGCCTGAACCTCACCCTTGGCCAGAAGCTTTTGCGCCTCCATCAGCCAGGCCAGCCATTCCTGCGGCTCGCCAAAGACCAGGGGGGCCTTGGCGCCGGTGAAGACCTTCTCGCGGTAGACCTCGCAGATGATCGCCTCGCGGTAGGCCTGCGCCATCTGCAACGCGCCTGGGTCCAGCTCGCCACAGACTTTCAGCTGGCGGATCGCGCGGTCCCACTGGCCCAGAACGCACAGCAGCTGGAACAGGAAAATCCGCAGTTTGGCATCGGCGGGCTTGGCCTTGACCAAGTTCTGCAGCGCCACAAGGGCGCCGGCCGGATCGCCGGATTTCAAGAGGTCTTCGGGCGTCATGGCCTGCGCGCTCCAGTTTAAGGGTCCTTCCGGCGCCGGGGGACATCCCGGCGCCGGAAAGCATGTCAGACGAAGGATCAGCCCATCTCGCCGGCGCCGACATCCCACTTGAAGTTCTTGTGGGTCTGCAGCTTGCCGCCCTTGGGATATTTGTACTCGATCTCCAGCTTGGCGGCGCGGATCGCCCAGTCTTCCTTCGGAATGTCATCCGAGGAGGCGTTCACGCCATAGGTGTTGATCTGGGCATCTTCGAGGGTCCAGATGATATAGGGCTCGAGCGCCACAGCGGCATCCTCGTCAGCCTTGCACTGGTGAATGATGACTTTCTTCAGGCGCTTGCCGCCAGCGACGTGGAACATCAGGTCGATGGTGTGGCGACCGAATTCCGACGAGAAGGTGACGTCCTTGAAAACGGCCTTGCCGAAACCACGGGTGACAACGCCACCTTCCTGTTCGGAGTGCCGCTCCAGCCCGAACCCGATCGTTTCAACGACGATCCAGTCCTTGTGGTTCTTTTCGATGGCGTCGCCGATGATCTCCGGCTTTTTCACTTCGCCGATGCAAACGAATAATGTAGCAGCCATTTTCCTGTATCCTCTCTACTGATGTCACCTTGCCCTGACGGGCGGTTCGGGGCGACGGGGTTAAATTCTGGTAGGGGCTGATCCCGAAGGATCAGCCTTTCTCGGACGGCAGCTTGGAGACGAGGCGCAGCGAGATGCTGAGGCCTTCCAGCTGGTAGTGCGGCCGAAGGAAGAATTTCGAGGTGTAATAACCCGGGTTCCCCTCGACCTCCTCGACCACGACTTCGGCGGCGGCCAGCGGCTTGCGCGCCTTTTCGGACTCGGACGAGATTTCGGCGTTGAAGTCGACGTATTTGTTGATCCAGTCCTGCAACCAGGACTGCATCGCCGTCCGGCTCTTGAAGGAGCCGACCTTGTCGCGAACCATGCATTTGAGATAATGCGCAAAGCGGCAGGTCGCGAAAAGATAGGGCAGACGGGCGGCCAGGTTGGCGTTGGCCGTCGCATCCGGGTCGTCATATTCGGCCGGTTTGTGCAACGACTGCGCGCCGATGAAGGCGGCCACGTCGGTATTCTTGCGGTGGATCAGGGGCATCATGCCGTTCTTGGCCAGTTCGGCCTCGCGACGGTCAGAGATGGCGATCTCGGTCGGGCATTTCTGGTCAACGCCACCATCATCGGACGGGAAGGTATGCGAGGGCAGGTTCTGCACCGCACCACCCGATTCCACGCCGCGAATGCGCGAGCACCAGCCATATTCCTTGAAGCTGCGGTTGATGTTGACCGCCATGCCGTAGGCCGCGTTCACCCAGCCATAGGCCTCGTGATCGGTGCCGTCGGTTTCTTCTTCAAAGGCAAAGGCCTCGACCGGGTCGGTCTTGGAGCCATAGGGCAGACGGCCGAGGAAGCGCGGCATCGCGAGGCCGATGTATTTGGAATCTTCCGACTCGCGCAGAGAGGTCCAGGCCGCATATTCCGGCGTCTGGAAGATCTTGGTCAGGTCGCGCGGATTGGCGAGTTCCGTCCAGCTGTCCATCTGGAACAGCGTCGGGTTGGCGCCGGTGATCAGCGGCGCATGGGCTGCGGCGGCGATCTTGGCCATCTCGCCCAGAAGCTCCACGTCGGGCGGCGAGTGGTCGAAGTAATAGTCGGCGATCAGCGTGCCATAGGGCTGGCCGCCCAGCTGGCCGAACTCTTCTTCATAGAGCTTCTTGAAGATCGGCGACTGGTCCCAGGCGGTGCCCTTGAACTTGCGCAGCGTCTTGGACATGTCCTTCTTGGAGATGTTCATGACGCGGATCTTCAAGTTCTCGTCCGTCTCGGTGTTGTTGATCAGATAGTGCAAGCCCCGCCAGGCGCTTTCCAGAGCCTGGAAATCCGGGTGATGCAGGATCTGGTTGACCTGTTCGGTCAGCTTCTTGTCGATCTCGGCGATCATGCCCTGGATCGACTTCAGCGCGTCGTCCGAGATCAGCGCGGTATTGGCAAGCGCCTGTTCGGCCAGCGTCTTGACGGCGCTTTCGACGGCGGATTTCGCCTGGTCCGACTTCGGGCGAAACTCCTTGTTCAGGAGCGAGGAGAAATCGGACAGTTCGGTGGTCTGTACGCCGGCTGCGGCGCCGGTTTGCGAGGTCTCAGCCATGGATCATTCCTCTCCTTCGGCCTTGGGCGTGGCCGCCAGCGATTTGAGCAGGGACGGGTCCTGCATCACCTTGGCGATCAGCTCTTCGGCGCCGGTCTTGCCGTCCATATAGGTCATCAGGTTGGACAGCTGGGTGCGCGCCTCCAAGAGCTTGCGCAGCGGTTCGACTTTCTTGGCGATGGCCGCGGGCGAGAAGTCGTCCATCGATTCAAAGGTGATGTCGACGGCCAGATTGCCCTTGCCGGTCAGCGTGTTGGGCACCGAGAAGGCCGCGCGCGGCTTCATCGACTTCATCCGGTCGTCGAAATTGTCGATGTCGATTTCCAGGAATTTGCGGTCGGCCACGGCCGGCAGCGGTTCCTCGGACTTGCCGGACAGATCGGACATGACGCCCATGACGAAGGGCAGCTGGACCTTCTTTTCCGCGCCATACAGTTCCACGTCATATTCGATCTGGACCCGGGGCGCCCGGTTCCGCGCGATAAACTTCTGCGAACTGGTGCTCATGAAACGCTCCTTGACCTGAGTTTCTGGTTGATCTGGTGTATCTTGGATCGGGACTTATCTAAGGTGGGCCGGCCCATCGCAGGCCGGTTCAGTCATCATCATCGTCGCTGGGTTTGATCCCGCCGATATTCATCACCGACCCCAGACCATCGGGGGCCAGATCCTTCATGATCGTCAGGAAATCCGCCCCGACCAGACGCTTGGCCCGTTCGAGGATGATCGGCACCGGGCTGGAGGGTTCGTTGCGCTTGAAATAGTCGATCACCCGGTCGAGCGCCGCCCGGGCGTCCTGCGCCGTGTCGACCGAGCCGGGTGGGCCGCCGCCCATGCGCCGGGGTGCTGCGGGCGCGCTGGCGGCATAGGTATCCTCGGCCTCCTCGGCGTCGTCGGTGCTGCCCTCGGGCGCCTCTTCGGCCGACACATGTTCGGAGAGGTGGCGGACCAGCTGATGCACGGTCTTGCGCAGGTCATCGAGGCCCGGCCCCTGCCCCGGCGTCTGGTCCGAGAAGATGCCGTCGATCGCCTTCAGGTCGGCCTGGATCTGGCGGGCGGCATCAAGATTGGCGCTGACCACTTCTGCCGCGGTGTCGCTGAAGGCGGCGGCGATGGCGCTGCGGTCCATGGCATCCGTGCCGTCCGGCGCCGGCAGTTCACCGGTCGAAACCAGAATGTCGCGCAGCGAGACGCGCCCGAAGGTCCGGCTTTGCGTCAGGGGAACCCGGCGCAGATAGCGCAGCGTCAGCGCGCTGGCGAGGCCCGCGACCGCATTGATCCGCATCGTCGGGTCGTTGTCGTCATCGGCGTCAAGTTCGGGATGGCAGGTGTCCCAGTGCTGCTCCAGCACGCCGCGCACATAGGCCACGGCATCGGCGAAACCGGACAGGCCCTTGGTGTTCAGCCGCGCGTCGGCGAGGATGACGGCGGCGCGCAGATCATGGGCGCGTTCCAGAATGGCAAGCGCCCGCGCTTCGACATCCTTGAAATCTGGTTCTTCGGCGGCGAGGATCTCATTTCCCGCCTGACGCTCTTCACCGGGCGCAGACAGCCGCTGCAACTCCATGAAATCGAAGTCGTATTCCAGATTTTCTCCGCTCGCGCCATCGCTTTCACGGGCGGCAAGCAGCGCATCCAAATCCATCTAACCCCCCCGACCCGGTTCAGCCCGGGCCTCGTATCATTTTTCCGGCGCCACCACGCGGACCCTACAAAGGGGCGCAGGATCCTTCGCAGGGCAACTGGTATCAAAAGACGTATTCAAAGCCTGGCAGGCAGTCGCAATAACTGCGCCCACTATGACGTCAGGTTATCCCCTTCTGTCAATCGACTCGTGGAGGGTAGAGGCTTTTCCGTTGCGATTGGCAGGCTTAGCCGCGCTATTTAACGGGACCGCAGAAAAATTTTACAGAATTTTCACGCAGAAGGCGTGTCCTGTTCTGCGGCATTGCCCAAAATCCCGGCGCTGCATTCTGCCGTTGACGGAATCGGGGCATCGGGCGTTCACTCGCCGCGCAAGACGGCGTGTTGCCGCACCGCGACCATGGGGGATCAGGAATGCTGAAAAGGATGCTGGGGCAGGCCGTGGCGGCGGTCTTTGCCGGGGCAATGACGCTGCCGGCCGCCCTCTTGCCCGCGCAGGCCGAGACGCCGGTGCCGGGCGGCAAGCTTTCGGTCGAGCTCAACAAGTTCGAGGAAATCTCGGGCGGCGGCTGCCGCGCCTATTTCCTGTTCCGCAACGACACCGGCACCTCCTTCGAGGGCTTCCAGATGTCCCTGGCGATCTTCAACAAGGAGGGCGTGATCGACCGGCTCCTGTCGATCGACGCCGCCCCCCTGCCCGTCGCCCGCACCACGCTGAAACTGTTCGAGATCCCGCAGATCGCTTGCGTCGACATCAGCCAAGTGCTGCTCCATGACATCCCGGTCTGCAAGCCGCAGAATGGCGAGGCGACCGACTGCTTCCCGCTCATCGACCTGAAAAGCCGCACCCCTGCTGCCCTGGTGGAATGATGGGAGCGGTTCTCGCCAATATCCCCGCCGCCAGCTGGCCGGTGATCGTGATCCTGATCTTCCTGTCGCTGCTGAGCCTGATGCTGATCGTGGCCAAGGTGATCCAGCTTCTGCCCGCTACCCGAGGGTCAAAGGCGCGTGACGCCGCGATCGACCGCTTCCTTTCGGGTGACCGCGATGCCGCCATGGCTGAAACCGCCAGAGGAAACGCCGCCGCCGACCGCGTGCTGTTGACCGCGATGCAGGGCCTCTCCGCCGGCCTGCCCCTGCCCGCCGTCGAGGCCGAAACCACCCGGCGCGGCAATGAGGAGGTGGCGGTGATGTCCTCTTGGCTTCGTCTGCTGGACCTCATTTCGATGATCGCGCCGCTGCTCGGGCTTTTGGGCACCGTGCTGGGGATGATCAAAAGCTTTCAGGACCTGTCGGCCGCGCAGGGCTCCGCCAATGCCTCGGTCCTGGCCGGTGGCATATGGGAGGCCCTGATCACCACCGCCGGCGGTCTGATCGTGGCGATCCCCGCCGCCGTGGCCGCCAACCTTCTGGCCGGACGGGTCGAGACGGCGGCACTGAGGATCGAAAGCGCCGTGGGCCGGCTTCTCGCCCTCAGCCACCGCTGAAGGGGGCGAAGATGGCCCTCACCCTGCGCCGCCCTCCGCCCCGTCGCAGCGCGCTGTCGGTCGTCTCGATGATCGACGTCATGATGATCCTTTTGTTCTTCTTCATGATCACCTCAAGCTACCTCAACCTCGACATGGTCCCCGCCCTGCAGAAGTCGGAGGCCGTGCCGGAGGCTGCCACCACCAGCGCCGCCACCCCCGCCACGATCCTGATCCGGATTGACGCCCAGGGTCAGGTGCGGGTGGCCGGTCAGGCGCTGACCCTGCCCGAACTTTCCGGCCATATGCGGCAGATCCTGGCGAAGGAGCCTCTGACCCCGGTCCTCCTTTTCCCCTCCGGTGCGGCCGATCTGCAAAGCCTGATCCGGGTGATGGATCTGGTGACCCAGGCCGGGGCGACGCGGGTGAAAGTCGTCCGGATCGAGGCGCAGAAATGAAGCTCCGCCGCCCTCCGCCCCGGACCGAGCGTGAATCCGTCGTGGCGCTGATCGACGTGACCTTCTTTCTTCTGGTCTTTTTCATGATGGTCGGGCGGCTGGATGCCACCGCCCCCTTCAGCGTGCTGCCCCCCAATGGCCAGACCGGCACCGACCTGCCCGGCGGCGGCATGACGCTGTCGGTCGGGACCGAAGGCGCCCTGGCGCTGGACGGCGCGCCCCTGGAGAATGCCGCCCTTGAGCCCGCCATCAAGGGCCGCCTCGCCACCACCCCCGACGCCCTGCTGCGCATCAACGCCGACCGCGCCACGCCGCTGCGCATCATCCTCGGCCTCGTGAACCGGCTGGAGGATGCCGGGGCCAAGGATGTCGCCATCATCGTCTCGCCGGAGGTGCAATGACGGTGGTGCTCAAAGCGGGGCAGGCAGCGCCCCCCGGCCCGGCGATCGGCGGCTATGGTGCGGGCCTTGCCCTGTCGCTCGCGGCCCATGCCGGGGCCGTGGCGCTGCTGCTCGCGGTGATGCACCCCCATGCCGTGCCCGACCAGCCCTTGCCGAAATCCGCACTTCGCATCGAGACCCAGGCGGTCGAACAATCGCAGGCCAAGGCGCAGGATAGCGCGGGAGAGAAGGCGGCGAGCGCCAAGGCTGAAGGTCAGACCGCCGCGCAAGGCGTGGTGAAAACCAGCACCGCCAGGCCCGCCACCCTGCCGCAAACCACGGCCAAGGCCGAGGCACCGCCTGCCACGGACCTGCCCCAGGTCGCGCCGCCTGCCGTGCCCCTCGCGCAGGCCGCACCCCCCGCCGTGACCAAGGCCAGCACCGCCCCCGCCCAAAGCCTGACCGCCGCAGCCCCGCCCCCGGTGACAGTGGCCAGCGCCCCCGCGGCCCCCCTCACCGAAGCCGCACCGGCCGAAGGGGCGCCCGTGCCAAGCGCCCCCCCTGACGCCGAAACCCTGCCCCCCGCCGCCGCCACCGGGCAGGCCATGACCGCCACCCTCGCCTGGAGCGGGGCGGGCGGCGCCATCGACCCGGTCTCGCTCAAGGCCATCGCCTCCTTCATGCGGCCCGGCGATGCGGCAGCGCAGGCGGATGAGGTGCATGACGGGCTGCAATCCCTGCTGAGTTCCGCCCCCTGCTCGCGCCTGCAGGCCGAGTTCAACCCCGCGACCGGCAGCCTGGAACTGCGCGGCCATGTGCCGGATCCGGCGATGAAGGCGCCGCTGCTGGCCGCCCTGCAGGCCCAGCTCGGACAGGGCATCAAGGTCGAGGATGCGATGATGATCCTGCCGCGCCCGCAATGCGGCGCCTTGTCGGGCATCGCCGATGTCGGCCTGCCGCAAAGCCAGGACCAGCTCACCAACCCCCGCCTGATCGGCGCCGATGCCCAGGCGCGGACCTTTTCCTATACCGAAGGCCAGACCATGGTCCTCGACCTCGCCGCCCCCGATTACGACGCCTATGTCTATGTCGATTTCTTCGATGCTGGCGGCAATGTCATCCACCTGGTGCCGAACCAGACCGTGCCTTTGAAGCTGCGCCCGGCCAAATCGGCGCTGCATGTCGGCGCCCCGGATGCGGGCGAACCCTTCCTCAACATCACCATCGGCCCGCCTTATGGCCAGGAGATTGCCGCCGCCTTCGCAGCCTCCGCCCCGCTTTACGAGGGCGAAAGGCCCCTGTCCGAACCCGCCGAGCCTTACCTGACATGGCTCAAGGCCCGCGTCGCCGAGGCCCGCGCCAAGGACCCCGGCTTCAAGGGGGAATGGGTCTATTTCATGGTGGCGACCAAGGCGAAGTAGGCCCCGGCTGTCCCGGCTCAGGCGCTGCGGGCGATCTCGGCTGCCGCCGCGTTCAGCGCACCGGGCCCATGCGCGATGCCAAGCGCGGTCATCCCGGCCTCCATCGCGGCCAGAACCCCCAAAGTCATATGGGCGTTGACATGGCCCATATGGGCGACACGCAGGGCGCCGGTCGCCTCGGGGTCCTCCGCCGTGGCCATGCCGAGGCCGATGCCGAGCGTGACGCCGGTCTTGGCTTCAGTCCATTGCCGCAGGCGGGTGGCATCGGGGGCGGCAAAGCGGGCCGCGGTGACCGAATGGCCGCGTGCGACGGGGTCGGCGACGTTCAGCCGGATCGCCGGATTGCCCTCGCCCCAGGCATCAAAGGCGGCCCAGACGGTGCGGGCAAGGCTGGCATGGCGGGCCCAGACCCGATCAAGCCCCTCTTCATGCAGGATCATCGTCAGGCTTTCGCGCAGCGCATAAAGATGCGCGGTGGGGGCCGTGCCGAACCAGTATTGCCAAAATTCCTGAGGATTGGCGCGCATGGTCCAGTCCCAATAGGGCGTGCGCGCGTTCGAGGCGAGGCAAGCCGCCCGCGCCTTTTCGTTGAACCAGACAAAGCCCATGCCGGGCGGGCACATCAGCCCCTTCTGGCTGGCGCCGATCATCACATCGACGCCCCAGTCGTCCATCCGGAATTCGTCGCAGCCGAGCGAGGCCACGCAATCCACCGCCAGAAGCGCCTCATGCCCCGCCGCATCCAGCGCGGCGCGCACCGCCCGCACGTCGGATTTCACCGACGAGGCGGTGTCGACATGGGTCATCATCACGACCTTGATCGCGGGATCGGCCCGCAGCGCGGCTTCGACCCTCGCCGGATCAATCGCCACGTTCGAGCCGAAATCCAGCGTCTCCACCTCGGCACCCAGGCCCCGCGCCGCACTGGCCCAGCCATGGCCAAAAACCCCGGTCGACAGAAGCAAGGCCTTGTCGCCGCGCGAGAAAAGGTTGGAGTTGGCCGCCTCCCAGGTGCCATGGCCATTGGCGATATAGGCCGCGACATGGCCCGATGTGCCGGCCAGCGCCTTCAGGTCGGGCCAGATGCCCTGCACCATCTCGACCAGGGCACCGGCATAGATGTTGGGCGAGGGGCGCTGCATCGCGGCCAGGATCCGGTCGGGCAGGACCGAAGGGCCGGGAATGGCAAGATAGGCGCGACCATTGGCAAGGGACATGGGTTTTTCTCCGTTTGTTTAAGGGCTAGCCGCAGCAGGCAGCAGGGTCAACGTCCGCTATGTATCCCGACAATCCGGCCCCGGCATCGCACCTGTGGCCCTTCTGCGCCTCCGGTCTTGCCCCCGTCCCCGCCCCGCTTGATAGACGTGGGCAAAGCGACTAGATGGGCAGCACCTTTGGCAGCATTCAGGATCCCATGGCTGGCGCATTGAAGAAGCGGATGCTGGCCTTGCAGGACCGGCTGACCACGGCCTTTGGCACCGATATCTCCACCCCCGAGGCGCGCCGCGCCGCCTGGTGGCATTTCATGCTGATCGACCACGCCTTCCTGCGCGGCATCTGGACCAATCTGGGCCAGATCGCCCCCGGCGTGTTCCGCGCCAACCAGCCCTCGCCCGAGCGTCTGCGCATCTATGCCCGCGAACTGGGCCTGAAATCGGTCCTGAACCTGCGCGGCAAGGTGCAGCAGGGGTTTTACCTGTTCGAGGAGGAGATCTGCCGCGAGCTGGGCCTGACCCTCGTCGATGTCACCCTCTCCGCCCGCAACGCCCCGCCGCGCGAGGCGCTTCTGGCCATCCTCGACCATTTCCAGACCATCGAGAAGCCCTTCCTGATGCATTGCAAGTCCGGCGCCGACCGCACCGGTCTGGTCGCGGCGATGTATCTGCTGGAGGTCGAAAAGCGCCCCCTGGCCGAGGCCCGCAAACAGCTGAGTTTCCGCTATCTGCATCTGAAATCCACCGCGACCGGGATCCTCGACTATATCCTCGATGTCTACGAGGCAGAGGCCAAGGGCCGCAGCTTCCGCGACTGGCTGGAGCAGGATTACGAGCGGCACCGGATCAAGGCCGCCTATGAGGCGATGCGCAAGGGGGCCAAGGCGTGACGGTGATCCCGGCCCGACGTCTTCTGGCCTGGCTCTGGCGCGACCATCTCAGCCAGCGCAAAGGCTGGATGCTTCTGGCGCTGGGGCTGATGGCGCTGGAGGGGGCGGCGACCGGGGGGCTCTCCTACCTCGTCCGCCCGATGTTTGACGAGGTCCATGCCGGGGCTGCGTTTAGCGTGGTGGCACAGGTTGCGGCCTCGGTCGGCGGGGTCTTTGTGCTTCGCGCCATCGCGGGCTATGCGCAAAAGGTCATCCTCGCCCGCCAGTCGGAACGGATCGGGGCCGAGATGCAGGCCGCGATGCTGGCCCGGGCCTTGCAGCTGGACCTCGGGTTTTACCTGCGCCATTCGCCGGGCATCCTGATGGAACGCCTGCGCGGCGACACCGCATCCTTGCGCAGCCTCTGGACGCCGATCCTGCAGGCGCTCGGGCGGGATGTGATCTCGCTGGTCTCGCTCGCCTCGGTGGCGGTGCTGATCGACTGGCGGTGGGCGCTGATTGCGGTGGCGGGCGTGCCTTTGCTCGCCTGGCCGATCACCCGGCTGCAAGCCCGGGTGCGCGGCACGGCGCGGGCGGCGCGCGGGGCGGCGGGGGTTCTGTCCAACCAGCTGGACGAGGCCTTCCACGGCATCCGCACTTTGCAGCTGTCGGGCGCCGAGCCGCAGGAGGCAAGGCGCTACAGGAAGGCGCTGGACGCCTACCTTGCCGCCCAGTTCCGCTCGGACCGCTCCTCGGCCGCGATCCCGGCGCTGATCGACGTGGTGGCGGCCTTGGGCTTTGCCGGGGTGATGCTCTACGGCGGGATGGAGATCATCGCCGGCACCAAGACCATCGGCGCCTTCATGAGCTTTTTCACCGCGATGGGTCTTGTTTTCGAACCGCTGCGCCGTCTGGGCGCCGTGTCCGGCCAATGGGCCGCCGCCCGCGCCTCGCTGGAGCGGATCCGGAGCCTGCTGGATGAGGTGCCGAAGATCACCACGCCCGCAGTGCCGCAGCCCTTGCCCGCCTCCGGCCCCTTGGTGCTGGAGGTGAAGAACCTCTCCTTCGGCTATGATCAGGTGAAGGTGCTGGACGACATCTCTTTCGTGGCCGAGCCGGGCAAGGTCACGGCGCTGGTCGGGCCCTCGGGCGCGGGCAAGACCACGGTGTTTCACCTGCTGACAAGGCTGGCCGACCCTGACGCGGGACAAGTCATGATCAACGGGATTGATCTGCGCCAGCTTGACCTTGCCGGCCTGCGCAGCCTTTTCGCGGTGGTGAGCCAGGATTCGGCCCTCTTTGACGAGCCCATCGCGACCAACGTCCGCCTCGGCGCGCAAGACCAGTCCGAGGCCGGGCTGGAACGCGCGCTGAGCCTTGCCCATGCCGATTTTGTCGACGCCATGCCGCTGGGCACCGCCTCGCCCGCCGGGCCGCGCGGCACGGCGCTGTCCGGCGGCCAGCGCCAGCGCATCGCCATCGCCCGGGCCGTCCTGCGGGACGCGCCGATCCTTCTGCTGGATGAGGCGACCTCGGCGCTCGACAGCCAGACCGAGCTTCTGGTCACCGATGCCCTCGACCGCCTGCGCGCGGGCCGCACCACGCTGGTCATCGCGCACAGGCTTTCGACCATCCAGACCGCCGACACGATCCTCGTGATGAACCACGGCAAGATCGTCGACCGCGGCAGCCATGCCGAGCTTCTGGCGCGCGGCGGGCTTTATGCCGACCTCTACCGGTTGCAGTTCAAGGAATAGGGCTTTCGCCTGCGGCGCCTTGGCCTATATCTGTGCCACAGGAGACCGCGCATGACCGACACCACCCGCAGGATCGTGACCCTAGGCGGCAAGGAGGCATTGAGCTTCCTGCAAGGCCTTGTCAGCAATGATGTCTTGCCCCTGGCCAAAGGCCCGGGACTGGTCTGGACCGCCCTGTTGACCCCGCAGGGCAAATACCTCGCCGATTTCTTCGTGGGCCGGATCGGGGAGGAGCTGTTCCTCGACCTGCCCGAGGCCTTGGCCGATGCCACGCTGCGCCGCCTGACGCTTTACCGGCTGCGCGCCGATGTCAGCTTTGCGCCCTCGGATCGCGTCATCAGCCGGGGTCTGGGCGCGGCCCCTCCGGGTGCACTGCCCGACCCCCGCCATTCAGCACTGGGGTGGCGCCATTATGGTGCACCGATGGGCGAAGACGCCGTGGATTGGGACGCGATCCGCGTGGCGCATCTGATCCCCGAAACCGGGATCGAGCTTCTCCCCGACGACAGCTATCTGCTGGAGGCGGGCTTTGAGCGCCTGCACGGCGTGGATTTCCGCAAGGGCTGCTATGTGGGCCAGGAAGTCACCGCGCGGATGAAGCACAAGACCGAACTGCGCAAGGGTCTGGCACTGGTCGCAGTTGAGGGCGCGGCCCCGGTCGGCACGCCCATTCTGGCGGAAGGGCGCGAGGTCGGGCGTCTTTTCACCCAAAGCGGCGGACACGCCATCGCCCATCTGCGGCTCGACAAGGCCGAGGGCGAGATGTGGGCGGGTGAGGCGCGCGTGACGCGGCTCTGAACGCGCGGCGACCCGATTTTTCGCCGAAAAATCGTGGCCTGCGGCCGCCGGGAATCGCGATTTTTCTGCGAAAAATCATCTGCTCCTGCGGCCTGGTGTATCGATTTTTCGCCGAAAAATCGTGGGTGGCTGCAGCCGCGCCCCCTGTCTGGACCGCATTCTCGGGCGACCGTCAGGCCAGCGCTGCGAAATCCCGGGCGACTTGCTGCCAGACCGCCTCGCAACTGGCCGCGAGAAGCGTGCCATGGACCCGTGCGGTGTCATAGGCGCCGCCGTCAAGAAAGCGCACCACGCCGCCCGCGCCCTGCACCGCCAGCACACCCGCCGCATGGTCCCAAGGGTGCGGCAAGGGGCTCGACAGCAGGAAATCGACATGGCCCTGCGCCAGGGTGCGGTATTCATGCGCCGTACAGCGCAGGCTGGTCACCCTGGCATAGGCCAGGCCTGCCAGCGCCCCGGCGCGCTTGACCTCTGCCGGGTAAAGGCCCAGCGGCAAGTAGCCGCTCAACGCCTCGGGCGGCTTGGCCGCAGCGGTGCGCAGCGTCACCTCGCCGTGCTGCGAGATCATCCGGGTCGGCTGGCCAGGCGCCGCCTCGATCCAGTCGTCGCAGATCGGGTCGTAGAGCATGCCCCAGACCGGCCGGCCCCGTTCCACCACGGCGAGCAGGACGCCGAAGATCGCGAGGCCCCGGGCGAAGTTCCAGGTGCCGTCGACCGGATCGACGATCACAACCAGGTTATCCTGCCCCATCGCCGCGCGGAGCCTTGCGTCCAGCGCAACCCCCTCTTCGCCCAGAACCCGGGCTTCGGGCCAATCGCGCGCCAGAGCCTGGGTGATATGGGCCTCGGCCTCGGTATCGGCCACGGTGACCAAATCGTTCGGACCGCTCTTTTCTGCGACGTCACCAAGGCTTAACGCCCGAAACCTGGGCAGAATGCAAAGACGGGCGGCACTGCGGACCGCGTCGCGCAGGGCCTGGACGGGGAGGACGGGTTGGATCTGCTGCACTGCTGAAAACCTTGTCTTGTCCCTGTTCAAACCTTGATCGAGGCGCAGGGCCCCCTATATATCGCGGGAAGCCCCCTTGGGCGTCAACAAGATACGGGATGCTTGACAGGAGCCATGCATGAAGCGCATGGCAGACATGTCGTGACGAGGATGACGAATCGTCTTCAAATCGTTACAAGCGCGGAACGTCAGAAAAGACAAGAGCAAGAAGTAGGACGCAAGATGGCCGATTTCATAGACAGCACTGCCTTCAACTTTGAACAAGGACAACGTGCCCGCAAGCTGTTTGCGGCCGTGGTTCTGGCTGCGCTGGACGATGCAATTGCCGACGACAAGAAATACGGCAATGGCCCCGATCAGATCGCCCGCTGGGCGCGGTCGCGTGACGGGCGTGAGGTTTTGTCCTGCGCCGGGATCGACCCGAACGAGCGTGTGGTCAAGGGCCTGATGGATTTCGTTGGCAAAGGGGTTCGCACCTCGGTGGCACTGTCGCGTGAAGAAAGCGAACGTCGCCATGCATTGGAACTGGACCAGGCAGAAGCCGCCTGATCCTTTCCGGGTTCAGCCAAGACAAGTTACGGCAAAACAAAAGCGCGTCCCTCGGGGCGCGCTTTTGTTTTGCGTGGCACTCAGGACCGCCCTCGGGGCCGCATCCAAGCGAAGATGAGGTCAGCTCAGGTCCTGCAGCGCCAGCGAGCGGGCGATCTCGGCCCGGACCATCTTGCGGATGTTGCGGGTGATCCTTTCGCCCAGGCCGCCCTGCAGTTCCTCGCGGATCAGATCGCGCACCAGTTCGCGCAGCACCTGTTCGGAGAAGATATCGTCTTCCTGCTGCGCCACGCCCGGCAGGACCTCGGCCGTAGCGGCCGCCGCTGCGGGCGCGGACTCCGGGGCCGCGGCATCGGTCAGACCCTGGCCACGCAGATCGGCCAGGACCTCGGCCTCGGCAGCATCGGCCCAGTCTGCGGTGACGGCGCTCACCAGACGGTCAAGACCGCGCGCGGCGGGCTGTGATGCGGGCTCTGCTGCGGCCTGCGCAACAGGCGCGGGCTCTGCCGGAGCGGTCGGCGCGGACGCCGTCGGCATGGACTCAGTCAGCGCGGGCGCCTCGGCCTTGGCGCTTTCGCGCGCGGCCCAGAGGTCCTGCATCGAGCGGCGGACGAAAACGAAATTGTCCCAGTTCAGCGCCTCGGTATCGGCACCCGGCTCGCCAGCCTCGGATTCCCAGTCGAGCGCGGCGCGTTGGTCGACCGCCTGGCTCAGCGTGGCGACCAGTTCAGGCGCCGAGGGTTGCGCCGCCGGACGGGGCGCGGGCGGCACGGAGTGCGCCGCCTCCAGATGCAGGCGCGGCAGCGAGGTCGAAGGCGGGGGAGAGGTGGGCTGCTCCGCCACGCCCTGTGGCGCGGCCTTGGCGGCGCTCTCGGCCCCAGGCGGCGTCTGGGCCGGTTTGGCCGGGCGGTTCGAGACGACGCGCAGCGCCGGCGTCAGGATCAGCTTGTCCGAGACGACGATGCGCGAGACGATCTGTGCGGCGGGCGCCGCCTCCCCCGGGTTGCGCTGTGGCGCCGGCCGCAGGTCTTCCGAAACCAGACGCCGGATCGACGTCAGAACATCTTCGATGGTGCCGGAAGTCATTGGCTCTGACATGTTCACTCTGGTCCCGCTGCCGTCACTCATGATCACACCCGCTTCTGCCCGAACGGATTTGACACAAGTCTAGGGTAATCAAGGCCATCGCACAAGGAAGTGACTCGGCCCGTCGTGATGATCGGCCAGAGTGTGACGTTTATTTACCCAAAGTCTTCAGGATCCGGTCCAGCTTGGCGCCCTGCGGCGAGGTGGCGGGCGCATGTTTGACCACGTTGTAATAGGCCTCGGGGTCGAAGGTCGGGATGCCGAGGTGCAGCTTGTCGGCGGTCAGAAGACCCATGGCCGACAGCAGCGAATACTGGCTGATGTAAAGGTCGGCCCCGGCCTGCAGCCGCTTGGTCTTGGCGTTGAGCAGGGTCTGCTCGGCGCTGAGCACGTCCAGCGTGGTGCGGCTGCCCAGGGCGGCCTCCTGCTTCACCCCATCGTAGGCGGCCTGTGCGGCGCGGATCTGCTCGTCATTGGCGCTGATCGAGGCGCGCGAGACCAGGATGTTCGCCCAGGCCTTGCCCACCGCCTCGTCGACATTGACGCCGGTCTGCATCAGTGCGGCATGCGACGCCTGCTGGTTGGCGATCGCCTGTCGGAAGGCCGAGGACAGACGGCCGCCCGCGTAAAGCGTCTGGTTGAAGTCCAGCTCGACCGACTGGGTCGGCGACTTGCCCGAATCCGCGGTGAAGGAGTTCGAGATCGAAGCCTTGCCGGTGATGGTCGGGCTCATCTGCGCCTTGGCCAGCTGCACGCCCAGATCGGCCGCCTTGGACTGATGCTGCGATTGCACGATGGCCGGGTGGCCGCGCAAGGCGACGGTGCGCGCCTCGGCCACGGTCTTGACCGGGGCGGGCGTGCGCGGCAAGGGCGACAGGCTGGAGGGGTAATGGCCGATGGCCGCATTGTAGCGTTCGCGCGCGACGTTCAGGTCGCCCTGCGCTGCCGCCAGTGCCGCATTGGCCGAAGCCAGCTGCGCCTGGGCCAGGGCCACGTCGGTCTTGGTGACCTCGCCCACGTCGAACTTGTCCTGCGTGGCCTGCAAATCCTGGCTGACCAGATGGACGTTGGATTGTTGCGCCGCGACCAGCTGCAGCTGCAGGGTCATGTTCACATAGGCCGAGACCGCATCGAGCAGCACCTGCTGTTCGACATTGACCAGCGAGGACCGCGAGGCCAGCACCAGTTCATCCTTCAGCGCGATGGTGGTGCGGTTGCGCCCGAAATCAAACAGCGTCAGCGAGGCGGACAGGCTCATCACCCCGCTGGACGCGGTCGTGCGCTCGGCGTTCCCAAAAATCGAGCTCGGCTCACCCCGGCTGTCGGCGATCTGGGTGGCAAAGCTGACAACCGGCAACAGGGTGCCGACCGCTGTCGCCAGATCCTCGTCCGCCGCGCGCAGAACCGCCTGGTTCTGCTCCAGCAGATGCGAGTTGCGATAGGCCGAGATCAGGGCATCGGTCAGGGTTTCAGCCCAAAGCGCCCCGGGCGCAAAAGACACCGCACCAAGAAGCAGGGCACTCAGGACTTTCCGCATCATCCACCTCATCGGACCGCGCCCTCTGCGGGGCGCATTGCGCCGGGCCCTGTGGCCCTGGCATTGAAGACCCGCGCCTTGAGGGGCTTGGGCCCTAGAGAACGAAGCCGTGCCGCGCCTCGAAGCCCGGAAGCACCGGGGCGGTCGCATTGAAACTGAACCGCCAGCTCACCTTGCCGTCCAACTTGTGGCCGATCCGGGCAATTCCAAGGGCGGCTTCCATGAATATCGCGCCGATCCGACCGCCTTCCTTGACCTGATGCTCCAGGGCCTGCGGGAAAGTCTCGACCGCGCCCTCGACGAGGATCACATCGAACGGGCCATCGCCGGCGGCACCTGCGGCCAGCGGCCCGGTGACGACCTTGGCCACGCCCTCCAGCTTTTGCGTGGCAAGAGCGGCCATCGCGGCATCTTCCTCGACCGCCACGACATCGCAGCCCATCTCGGCCAGAACCGCGGCGGAGTAGCCAAGGCCCGCGCCCAGAACCAGAACCTTTTCGCCCGGCACGACATCCAGCGCGTCCAGAAGCTTGGCAAGGCTGCGCGCCTCCAGCACCACGCGGCGCGGGGCAAGGGCGATGTTGTTGCCGACATAGGCGGCTTCGCGGGCGGCCTCGGGCACGAAATGCTCACGCGGCACGGCAAGCATGGCCGCGATGATCGGGAATTTGGTCACGTCCTGCGGGCGCACCTGGGTATCGACCATCATCACGCGGCGGGCGGAAAAATCACTCATCTGGCTCGCTTCCGGCAAAGGCTGGGTTATCCTGATGTCACGCAGCGCCATCACGCCCTGCATGTTTCGGCCTGTCTTGCCACAGTTGGACTGAAGGAGCAACCGGTCAGCACCGCTAAGGGCTTCGGATCGTGGCAAAACATCCTCAATCGGCAAGACTGCCGAAAAGACGCTCACGGTGTTCGGACAGATAGATCCGCAGCCAAGGGGTAAAACGGGCCGGATCCTCGGCAATCGCGGCATCAAGTTCGGGCAGCGTCATCCAGGCGGTGTCGGCGACCTCGTCCGGATCGGGCCACAGCACCGGGCGCAGCGGCGCCTTGGCCATGAAGACGGTGACCACCTCATGCTCGATCAGATCATTGCCCACATCGGCACGGTATTCGACCATCCCTGCCGGGCGCACCGCGAGGCCGGAGATGCCAAGCTCCTCCGACAGCCGCCTGCGCGCGCAGGCATTGTCGGCCTCGCCCCAGCGCGGATGGGTGCAGCAGGTGTTGGCCCAAAGCCCGCCGGAGTGGTATTTGCCAAAGGCGCGCTGCTGCAAGAGGATGTGGTCGCCCTCCATCACAAAGACCGAAACCGCCTTGTGGCGCAGGCCCTGGCGATGGACGCTCAGCTTTTCGACCGGGGTCAGACGGCCGGCCACCCAGGCCGGGATCATCTCTTCTGTATCATCAGAACTCATCATGGGCCTTTGGTTAGCCCGCCCCGGTTTCTGCCGCAACCCCCGCGGCCACGCTGACGTTTCGTTAACCGCTTGGGTGCAGGATGGCCGGGTCACCAGAACGGAGGACCCGATGATCGAACCCAGCCCGCATGGCCTGACCCGCCATCAGATCGAAACCGCCCTGTCCGATATCCGCCGCGAAATGGCCCGGCTGAAGCGGCGCGAGGCGCAGCTGATCGGTGATGCCGCCGAGGCTGACCTCGCTCGCCCCCGCCCCGGCTGGCCGATGCGGCGCAGCCCGATGCCGGATCAGAGCATCGGCGCCATGATCTCGACCTCGGACCCGTCGCGGATCGCGGTGTAAAAGCAGCTGCGCCGGTTGGTATGGCAGGCGGGCCCGGTCTGGCGCACCACGGCCAGAAGGCAATCGCGGTCACAGTCGAGGCGCAGCTCCACCAGTTCCTGCACATGGCCCGAGCTTTCGCCCTTGGCCCAGAAGCTTTGCCGCGAGCGCGACCAATAGGTGACGTGGCCGGTTTCCAGCGTCTTGGCGACCGAGGCTGCATTCATCCAGGCGAACATCAGGATCTCGCCATTGCCCTCGTCCTGCGCGATGCAGGGGATCAGACCTTGCGCGTCGAATTTCAGCGTGGCGGGATCAAAGACCATCGGGATCTCCTTGGCGGGCGGGCTTCTGGCGCTTATCTAGGCGAGGATGCCCCGCCGGACCAGAGCGAAAGACCCGCCATGAGCGACACCGACCTTGTGAAACTGTACTCCGGCCGGATTCTGGCGCTCGCCGCCGATATCCCGCATCTCGGCCATCTGGAGGCGCCCTCGGGCTCCGCCCGCAAACGCTCGCCTCTGTGTGGGTCGACCATCGCGGTGGATGTGGCGATGAAAGACGGCAAGGTCGCCGATTTCGCCCAGGATGTCCGGGCCTGCGCCCTGGGTCAGGCCTCGGCCGCCGTTCTGGGTGAGGTCGTCATCGGCCGCACCAAGGCCGAGCTGGAGGCCGCGCGCGACGCCCTCGCCGCCATGCTGAAAACGGGTGGCCCCGTCCCCGCCGCGCCGTTTGACGGCTACGAGGTGCTGATCCCGGCCCGCGATTACAAGAATCGCCACGCCTCGATCCTGCTGGCGCTGGAGGCCACCGTCGAGGCCATCGCCGCCGCCGAAGCCCAGGTCTGACGACCTCCGCCCAAAAAAAACCGCCGCGCATCCTTGGGGGATGGCGGCGGAAGTGGCGTTTCATTCATGCGGGCGGGACAGGCGTTGGACCAACGCGGCCGGCAGAAACGCGGGCAGAGAAATCGGCAGGTCAGGCGATGCCCGACAGGGTCAGGCCCAGAAACAACACGGCAAACAGCGTGACCACGCCGGCCACATCTTCAACATCAGCCCCAAGGGCGGCGAACTGGCGGGTCATGCGAGCGAACATCGGCGTCTCCGTTAAGGGTCGGTTTCCGTTTATGTTGCTCGATTGTTCTCATATCATTAACCACGTGTAAAGAACTTTTTGAGAACTTAAACAGAACAAACCCTAGCCAACCGTCAGCAGCCGGATCGCCCGATCCTGATCCAAGAGCCAGAGCAGCAGCCGTGCCGCCCTGCCCCTCGGGCTCTCCAAGGCCGGATCCTCCGCCAACAGCCGCCGCGCATCGCTTTGCGCCACGGCCATCAAACCCGCCTGCCGTTCCAGATCCGCGATGCGGAAACGCGGCAGGCCGGATTGCGCGGTGCCGATCAGATCGCCGGCGCCGCGCATCAAAAGATCCTCCTCCGCGATGCGAAAGCCGTCCTCGGTGTCGCGGATCACCTTCAGCCGCCGCTCCCCCGAAGCCCCGAGCGGCGCCTGATAAAGCAGAAGGCAGGTCGATTCGGTGCTGCCCCGCCCGACCCGCCCGCGCAATTGGTGCAGCTGGGCCAGGCCGAAAACCTCGGCCCGCTCGATCACCATGATCGAGGCGTTGGGCACGTTGACACCGACCTCGATCACCGTGGTCGCGACCAGAACCTTGGTCTCCCCCGCCACAAACCGCGCCATCGCGGCATCCTTTTCGGCGGGCGGCATCTGGCCATGCACCAGCCCCACCACATCGCCCAAGGCCGCGCGCAGCGTCGCAAAGCGCGCCTCGGCGCTGGCGTAATCCATCACCTCCGAATCCTCGACCAGCGGGCAGACCCAATAGGCCTGCCGCCCCTCGGCCACGGCCTTGGCGAGGTGGCCCACCACCTCCTCCATCCGCGTGTCCGAGATCAGCGCGGTGCGGATCGGCTTCCGCCCCGCCGGCTTTTCATCCAGCACCGAGACGTCCATATCGCCGTAAGAGGCCAGCGCCAGGCTGCGCGGGATCGGCGTCGCCGTCATCACCAGCACATCCGCCGCCTGGCCCTTGGCGCCCAGCTCCATCCGCTGCGCCACGCCAAAGCGATGCTGCTCGTCCACCACCGCAAGCCTAAGATCATGAAACTGCACGTCTTTCTGAAAGACGGCATGGGTGCCCACCAGAATGTCGATGGCGCCCGAGGCGAGGTCGGCAAGTTTCGCCGCCCGCTCGCCCCCCTTGTCGCGCCCCGACAGCATCACCAGCCTGACCCCGGCACTCTCGGCCAAAGGCGCCAGCCCGTCGAAATGCTGCCGGGCGAGGATCTCGGTCGGGGCCATCATCACACCCTGCCCGCCCGCCTCCACCGCGATAAGCAGCGCCTGAAATGCCACCAAAGTCTTGCCCGAGCCCACATCGCCCTGCAAAAGCCGGTTCATCCGCAGCGGCGATTCCAGGTCGCGCGCAATCTCCGCCACCGCCCGGACTTGTGCGCCGGTCGGCTGATAAGGCAAGGATTGCAAGACCTTGCGCTGCAATCTTCCATCGCCTACGCTCGACCGCCCCTTGCCCCGCCGCAGGGAAGCGCGGGCCAGAGACAGGGTCAGTTGATGGGCAAAAAGCTCGTCATAGGCCAGACGCGCCCGTGCCGGAGCTTCCGGCATCAGGTCGGCCAGACTGTCGGGCGCATGGGCCGCTGCCAAGGCCGCCCGCCAATCCGGCCAGTTTTCCCGTGCCTTCAAGGGTCCGTCGATCCATTCCGCCAAATCCGGCGTGCGCATCAAAGACCCCGCAACCCCCTTGGCGATCTGCTTTTGCGTGATCCCGGCAGTCAGCGGATAGACCGGCTCGAAGGCGGGCAGCGTGCCGGCCTCCTCGGGGCGCAGCACATGGTCGGGGTGGACCATCTGGCCAACCCCATCAAAAATCTCGATTTTCCCGGAGACGACCCGCCTTTGCCCGGTGGGCAGCAGCTCGCGCAGATACTCGGCGCGGGCGTGAAAGAAGACGAGTTGAAACTCCGTCTCGGCGTCCTGCACGTTCACCCGGTAAGGCCGCCCCTTCTGACGCGGCGGAAAGTGCAGACCGACCTCGACCTCCACCGTCACGGTCGCCGGGGCCACCACCGCCCGGATCGAGGGTTTGCGGCTGCGGTCCACCCCGGAATGCGGCAGAAGAAACAGGAAATCCTTTGGTTTTTCAACGCCCAAGGGCTCCAGGGCCTTGGCGGTTTTCGGCCCGATCCCCTCCAGCGTGTCGAGGCCCGCGAAAAGCGGGAAGAGAATTTCCGGACGGCTCATGAAAGACCCGCGAGGGCGATCCAGGCGTCCTCGTCGATCATCTTGATGCCGAGCCGCTCGGCGTCCTTGGCCTTGGAGCCGGCGCCCGGCCCGGCGATCACCAGATCCGTCCGCGCCGAGACCGAGCCTGCGACCTTGGCGCCCATCGCCTCGGCCCTTGCCTTGGCCTCGGCCCGGCTCATCTTTTCCAGCGTGCCGGTGAAAACCAAAGTTTTCCCTGCAATATCAGAGGCAACCACCGCGCGTGCCGCCACAGGCTGCACCTCCAGCTGGGCCACGACCGCATCGATCGCGGCACGCTCGGCCTGGTTGCGGAAGGCATCGGTCAGGCTTTGCGCCATGACCTCACCGATGCCATCCACCGAAAGAAGATCGGCCCAATCCGGCGAATCAGGCGTCGCCACCGTCACGGCGGTCTCGAAGGCGGGCCAGGTGCCGTAGTGGCGTGCGATCAGACCTGAGGCGACCTCACCGACATGGCGGATGCCAAGGGCAAAGATCAGCCGGTCGAGCGGGATGCGGCGCCGGGCCTCGATGGCGGCAAAGAGATTGTTCACGGATTTCTCACCAAATCCCTCACGATTTTTCAGCTTTTTCAAAGGGCTGGCGGCGTCTCTTGCGGCGAGGGTGAAGATGTCGGCAGGCTGTTTGATCGGCAGGTCGGGGTCGGCGTAGAACATCTCGATCTGCTTGGCGCCCAGACCTTCGATGTCAAAGGCGCCGCGGCTGACAAAATGCTTCAACCTTTCAACACCTTGTGCCGGACAGATCAGGCCGCCGGTGCAGCGGCGCACGGAATCGCCCGGCTCGCGGTGGGCGACACTGCCGCATTCCGGGCAAACCTGCGGAAAAACATAGGGTTGCGCGCCGTCCTTGCGTTGGCTGAGGTCGGTGTCGGCGATCTTGGGGATAACGTCACCGGCGCGGTAGACCTGCACCCAGTCGCCCTCGCGGATATCCTTGCCCTCGCGGATCGGGTTGCCCTTGGAATCGCGGCCGGCGATGTAATCCTCGTTGTGCAGCGTGGCGTTGGAGACGACGACGCCGCCCACCGTCACCGGCTGCAGCCGCGCGACGGGCGACAGGGCCCCGGTTCGGCCCACCTGAATTTCGATCGCCAAGAGCCGGGTCCAGGCCAACTCGGCCGGAAATTTATGCGCAATCGCCCACCGCGGGGTGGAGGAACGAAAGCCGAGCCGCCCCTGCAGGCCAAGGTCGTTGACCTTGTAGACCACGCCGTCGATGTCGTAGCCCAAAGTCGCGCGCTGCGCCTCGATCTTGCGATACTGGGCGATCAGCTCGGCCGGAGTCTCGCACAGGGTGGTCAGCGGATTTACCTGGAATCCCAATTCTTTGAAGCGCACAATTGATGTGATTTGTGTCGACCCGAGCGGTCCCGAGATCTCGCCCCAGGCATAGGCAAAAAAGCGCAAAGGTCGTGCCGCGGTGATCGTCGCATCCAACTGCCGCAGCGAGCCCGCGGCGGCATTGCGCGGGTTTGCGAAGGGTTTTTCGCCGCGCTCGCCCTGGCGCAGGTTCAGGGCGGCGAAATCGGCATGCGACATGTACACTTCGCCCCGCACCTCCAGCACCTCGGGCGCGCCGGTCAGAACCTGCGGGATGTCGGCGATGGTGCGGGCATTGGCGGTCACATCCTCGCCCGTCTCGCCATCGCCGCGCGTCGCGGCCTGCATAAAGCGGCCGCCCTCATAGCGCAGGCTCAAGGAGAGGCCGTCAATCTTCGGTTCGGCCGTGTAGGTCACCTGCCCCAGGCCGAGGAATTTCTTCACCCTTTCGTCGAAATCCACCACGTCGCTTTCGGCGAAGGCATTCTCCAGGCTCAGCATCCGCACCCGATGCGCCACCTTGCCAAAGCCGGAGGCCGGTGCGGCCCCAACCTGGTCCGAAGGGCTGTCGGCCCGTTTCAGGGCAGGAAACCGCGCCTCGATCGCGGCGTTGCGGCGTTTCAGGACATCATAATCGGCATCCGAAATCTCGGGTGCATCCAGCGTGTGATAGGCCGTGTTCGCTTCCGCCAAAGCCTGGGCTAGGCGGCCAAGTTCGGCACGCGCCTCGGCCTCGGTCAGATCTTCCACCCGCTTGTCCATCATCCGCCCCCTTGCTCGCCCGTCAGGTTTACGGGTGGACGGCGCGGATTTCCAGCCTCAGGCGCTGGCGGCCAGACGCGGCACTTCCCCGATGCTGGGTTCGCGCAGCACATAGCCGCGACCCCAAACGGTTTCGATGTAATTGTGGCCACCAGTCGCCTCGGCCAGCTTCTTGCGCAATTTGCAGATGAAGACGTCGATGATCTTCAGCTCCGGCTCGTCCATGCCGCCGTAAAGATGGTTAAGAAACATCTCCTTGGTCAGCGTGGTTCCCTTGCGCAGGCTGAGGAGTTCCAGCATCTGGTATTCCTTGCCGGTCAGATGCACCGAGGCGCCCTCGACATCGACGGTCTTGGCATCCAGGTTGACCTGAACCTTGCCGGTCCGGATCACCGATTGCGAATGGCCCTTGGACCGGCGGATGATCGCATGGATGCGGGCCACCAATTCCTCGCGGTGGAAGGGCTTGGTCAGGTAATCATCGGCGCCAAAGCCGAAGCCCTTGATTTTGTTCTCTGTATCGTCGGACCCCGACAGGATCAGGATCGGCGTTTCGATCCGGGCAAGGCGCAATTGGCGCAAAACCTCATGGCCCGACATATCGGGCAAGTTCAAATCCAGCAAAATCAGATCGTAATCATAAAGCTTGGCCAGATCTATGCCGTCCTCGCCGAGATCTGTACAATAGACGTTAAGGTTCGCATGTGTCAGCATCAATTCAATGCTGCGCGAGGTCGTAGGGTCGTCTTCCACCAGAAGGATACGCATCTTTCAGAACTCCGTCTCGACTGTCCATTAACGACTTTGGCGGGCAATGGTTAATCAAGCGTTACTCTGCCAGAACGAATACAGAAAACAACTTAAAGTTGTCGATACTTCTGGATAGTCGTGACACGCAGGGCCTTGTCCCCGTGTTTTTCCACCGCGTCGCGCCAGAGCGCAAACTCCTCCTCCGACAGGGCGTAGCGTTCCAGCGCCTCGGCCTCGGGAATCAGCCCGTAAAGCACGGCCTTGACCACCACGGCCTTGCGACTGGCGACCCAGCGACGGGTATCGGCCGGCGGCAGATCGGCCCGGCTGAGGATGCTGCCATCGGGCAATGTGACCTGGCGCGGGCCATCGACTTTCTTGAGATACATGGGGCTATCCTCGTCCAACGGGGTCAAAATGACCCAGCGTCCTTAAGCAAGGGTGAAGCGAGGGGTTGAGACTGCGTGGCATTTTCCTATATTGCAGGCCTAAATCCTCAACTTGGCCGCAATCATGCTGGACGTTAAACTGAATTCTCTTGGGCTTCCCAAGGCCCCGGCTGATACCCGCGTGGTCGTGGCCATGTCGGGCGGCGTTGATTCGTCGGTCGTCGCCGCCATGCTGAAGGAGGAGGGCTATGACGTCGTGGGCGTCACCCTGCAACTTTACGACCATGGCGCGGCTCTCGCCAAGAAGGGTGCCTGCTGTGCCGGCCGCGACATCCATGATGCGCGCCGCGTGGCCGAACAGATGGGCTTTCCGCATTACGTCCTCGACTACGAGAACACCTTCCGCGAGGCGGTGATGGAGGAGTTTGCCGACGCCTATCTCTCCGGCGCCACCCCCGTGCCCTGCATCCGCTGCAACGAGCGCGTCAAGTTCAAGGATCTTCTCGCCACCGCCAAGGACCTGAACGCCGATTGCATGGCCACCGGCCATTACATCCAGCGCAAGATGGGTGTCGGGCCCGAGCTGCACCGCGCCGCCGATGCCAACCGCGACCAGAGCTATTTCCTGTTCTCGACCACGCCCGACCAGCTGGATTACCTGCGCTTCCCCTTGGGCCATCTCGGCTCCAAGGCCGAGACCCGGGCGCTGGCGGCGAAATACGGGCTCTCGGTGGCCGACAAGCCCGACAGCCAGGACATCTGCTTTGTGCCCAACGGCAATTATGCCGCGGTGATCGAAAAGCTGCGCCCCGGCGCCGCCGATCCGGGCGAGATCGTTGATCTGGCAGGAAATGTCCTTGGCCAGCACAATGGCGTCATCCATTACACCGTCGGTCAGCGCAAGGGCCTCGGCGTCGGCGGGCTCGAAGAGCCGATCTACGTCCTGCGCCTCGATCCCGAAACCCGCCGCGTCGTGGTCGGCCCGAAATCGGCGCTGGCCACCCGCATCATCCCGGTGCGCGAGATCAACTGGCTCGGCGACGCCCCCTTCGACGGCCCCGAAATCGGACGTGAGCACCATATCGAGGTCAAGGTCCGCTCGACCCGCCCGCCGCGCGCCGCGATCATCCGCCCGCTGTCGCCCACCACGGCCGAGGTCGAACTCCTCGACCCCGAGGATGGCGTCTCGGCCGGCCAGGCCTGCGTTTTCTACGCCCCGAACTCGACCCGCGTCCTCGGCGGCGGTTGGGTCTGGCGCGGGAAATAACCCCCCGCACCCCCCATTTCATTGGTCCATAAATATCCCACGGGGAGGTCCGGAGGGGTGTGAAACCCCTCCGGCCGCCTGCCACATGGACCCCGGCCTGAAATTAGGCTACAGCCCCTCCATGCTCGACAACCGCCCCCAACTCCCGCCCGAAATCTCCCGCCGCCGGACCTTTGCGATCATCTCGCACCCCGACGCCGGCAAGACCACGCTCACCGAAAAGTTCCTGCTGTTCGGCGGCGCCATCCAGATGGCGGGTCAGGTGCGCGCCAAGGGCGAGGCGCGGCGCACGCGTTCGGACTTCATGAAGCTGGAGCAGGAGCGCGGCATCTCGGTCTCGGCCTCGGCCATGTCCTATGACTACCGGCAGTGGCGCTTCAACCTCGTCGACACCCCCGGCCACAGCGATTTTTCCGAGGACACCTACCGCACCCTGACCGCGGTCGATGCCGCCATCATGGTGATCGACGGCGCCAAGGGTGTCGAGAGCCAGACCCGCAAGCTCTTCGAGGTCTGCCGCCTGCGCGACCTGCCGATCCTGACCTTCTGCAACAAGATGGACCGCGAAAGCCGCGATGTCTTCGAGATCATCGACGAGATCCAGGAAAACCTCGCGATCGACGTGACCCCCGCCTCCTGGCCGATCGGCGTGGGGCGCGAGTTCATCGGGGCCTATGACCTTCTGCATGACCGGCTGGAGATCATGGACCGCGCCGACCGCAACAAGGTCGCCGAAAGCCTGCAGATCTCCGGCATGGATGACCCGAAACTGGCCAAACACGTCCCCGCCGACCTTCTGAAGAAGTTCCGCGAAGAGATTGAAATGGCGCGCGAATTGCTGCCCGCCTTCGACCGCGCCTCGTTCCTCAACGGCTCGATGACGCCGATCTGGTTCGGCTCGGCGATCAACTCTTTCGGCGTCAAGGAGCTGATGGATGGCATGGGTGAATATGGCCCCGAGCCGCAGCCGCAGAAGGCCTCGGAACGTCTGATCGACGCCTCCGAACCCACCGTGGCAGGCTTTGTCTTCAAGGTTCAGGCCAATATGGACCCGAAACACCGCGACCGCGTGGCCTTTGTCCGCCTCGCCTCGGGGCATTTCGAACGCGGCATGAAGCTTCTGCATGTGCGGACCAAAAAGCCGATGGCCGTGGCCAACCCGGTGATGTTCCTCGCCGCCGACCGCGAGCTGACCGAAGAGGCCTGGGCCGGCGACATCATCGGCATCCCGAACCACGGGCAACTCCGCATCGGTGACGCCCTGACCGAGGGTGAGGCCCTGCGCTTCACCGGCATCCCCTCCTTCGCGCCCGAGCTTCTGTCCGGCGTGCGCGCGCTTGACCCGATGAAAGCCAAGCATCTGGAAAAGGCCCTGACCCAGTTCGCCGAAGAGGGTGCGGCCAAGGTCTTCAAACCGATGATCGGTTCCGGCTTCATCGTCGGCGTCGTGGGCCAACTGCAGTTCGAAGTTCTGGCCTCCCGCATCGAGGAGGAATATTCCCTCCCCGTCCGCTTTGAACCCAGCCAGTTCACCTCGGCCCGCTGGGTCTCCGGCCCCAAGCCCGAGATGGAAAAGTTCATCAACGTCAACAAGGGCCATATCGCAATCGACAGCGATGGCGCGACGGTCTTCCTGACCCGCCTGAAATGGGACATCGACCGGATCGAGCGCGACTATCCCGAGCTGAAGCTGACTGCGACCAAGGAAATGATGGTCTGAGATGGCGCGCGGCACCGTGGTCGCGCCGGCGAGCGAAAAAGCGCTGGCGCCCTCGCGGCCCCTCCAAGGGCGGCGGAAGCGGTCTGCGCGCCCTCAGGGCCTGAAAGGTCGGTGCGGGTCGGTCCCTGCCCCATTCACCTTGACCCTGTGGACAATTTCCGCTATCCGCGAGCCGTGGGCATCTTGCCCGACGCCGGGGCGCCCGGAAGATGCGTCCCTTGACCCTTGGCGGGCCGATCCCGCCCTTTCAGGACGCTGATGACAAAATTCTCTGATCTGGCACTGGACCCCCGCGTGCTGCAAGCCGTGGTTGAATCCGGATACGAAATCCCCACCCCCATTCAGGCGCAGGCGATCCCGCCCGCCCTTCTGGGCCAGGACGTTCTGGGCATCGCCCAGACCGGCACCGGCAAGACCGCAGGCTTCACCCTGCCGATGATCACGCTGCTCGGCCAGGGCCGGGCACGCGCGCGGATGCCGCGCTCGCTGGTCCTTGCCCCGACACGCGAACTTGCGGCCCAAGTGGCCGAAAGCTTCGACAAATACGCCAAATACACCAAGCTGACCAAGGCCCTGCTGATCGGCGGCGTCTCTTTCGGCGATCAGGACAAGCTGATCGACCGTGGCGTTGACGTGCTGATTGCGACGCCGGGCCGTCTGCTCGACCATTTCGAGCGTGGCAAACTACTCTTGACCGGCGTGCAGATCATGGTGGTCGACGAGGCCGACCGCATGCTCGACATGGGTTTCATCCCCGATATCGAGCGCATCTTCCAGATGACGCCGAAAACCCGGCAGACCCTGTTCTTCTCGGCCACCATGGCGCCCGAGATCGAGCGCATCACCAACGCCTTCCTGAACAACCCCGCCAAGATCGAGGTCGCCCGCCAGGCCACCACCAACACTTCGATCGAGCAGAAGCTCTTCGCCTTCACGCCCACCCGCAAGGACCGCAGCTTCACCGAAAAGCGCGCCGTCCTGCGCGCGCTGATCAATGGCGAGGGCGAGAGCCTGACCAACGCCATCGTGTTCTGCAACCGCAAGATGGATGTGGATGTCGTGGCGAAGTCTCTGAAAGCCCACGGTTTTCATGCAGCCCCGATCCATGGCGACCTCGATCAGTCGGTGCGCACCAAAACGCTGGACGAGTTCCGCGACGGCTCCTTGCGGCTTCTGATCGCGTCGGATGTGGCTGCCCGTGGTCTGGATATCCCGGCGGTGAGCCATGTCTTCAACTTCGACGTACCCTCGCATCCGGAAGATTACGTCCACCGCATCGGCCGCACCGGCCGCGCCGGGCGTCTGGGCAAGGCCTTCACCATCTCGGTGCCTTCGGATGACAAATACCTCGGAAATATCGAAAGCCTGGTGAAACAGCCGATCCCGCGCGCCGCCCTGCCCGAAGGGGCACTGGATGGCGCTTCCGAGAATTCCGACCGCGCCCGCAGCAGCGCCGGCCGCTCCGGTGCGGCCCCCTCGGGTCGTTCGGGCCGTGGCCCGCGCGGCGGCGCCTCCTCTGCTGCGCGCAACGAGGTCAAGCCGCGTGACGTCATGCCGGTGATCGAAAGCGTGGCCGCCGAAGACACCCTCGTCGCAGCCCCTGCCGCCGCCCCGACCCGCGCCCCGCAAGAGCGCAGCGACGAGCGCCGCCGCGATCAACGCCCGAGCGGCGAGCGCAACACGGAACGCACTGGCGAGCGTTCCGGCGAGCGCAACCACTCCGGCGAACGCCGCAGCGAGACCCGCGATGCCCGCCCCGAACAGCGCGCCGACCAGCGCCCTGAGCAACGTCATGAGGCCCGCAGCGAAACCACCCGCAGCGAACCGCGCGGCGAGCGTCCGAACTACCGCTCCTCCTATCCCGGCCAGCACGAGCGCATCGTCGGCATGGGCGATCATGTGCCCGACTTCATCCTGCGCAGCTTCCGCATCGCGGCCGCGACCCCGGATGATGAGGAAAGCGAATCCAGCGCCGCCTGATCCGGCGCATTTCCCGGTCCAAGACAAAAACGCCCCGCTCCATCCAGAGCGGGGCGTTTTTCTGTCAGTGGAAGGCTTCTCCCAACCGGGGCCCCACATCCTGCCGCGCGGGGGGTGCGGGGGGCGGCGAGCCCCCCGCTCCGGGTCCGCCGAGCGCCCCCCGGGCCGGGATCACTCTGCCGAAAGCCGGCTGATCACCACGGTGACCTCGGGCTTCTTGCCGATCTCTTCCATCGTCACTTGCCGCACCACGCGCTTCAGCGCCTCTTCCAGCTTGTCGTCATCGGCCATGACCTTGCGGCCCGCCCCTTCGACAAACTCGCTCAGATCGCCTTCCAGCGTCTCGGCCAGATCCCGCCCGCCGCGCCCGACCGGCGACAGGCCGAGGATATCGACCCAGGGCTCGCCCAAAGCCTCGCCATCCTCATCCACGATCAGCGTCACCGTGACATGGCCGTTCAAGGCGAGGCGGATCCGGTTGCGGATCACCCCGTCCATCGCCCCAACCAAGGCCGTGCCGTCCAGATAGACGCGGCCCGTCTCGACCCGTTCCGCCACCACCGGCACTTCGCCGGTCAGGTTCAGCATCGTGCCATTGGTCGCGATGATCGAGGCGATCCCGGCATCGGTGGCAATCTTCACATGTTCGCGCAGATGCCGGTGTTCGCCGTGCATCGGGATCACCATGTCGGGCAAAAGAAGCCGGTGGACATGTTCCAGATCGGGCCGGTTGGCGTGGCCCGAGACGTGGTAAAGCCCGCCATTGTCATCGACGATGTTCACACCCTTTTCGGACAGGGCATTGACCACCTTCAGCACGTCACGCTCGTTGCCCGGGATGGTCTTGGAGGAGAACAGGAACGTATCCCCCTCGCGCAGCTCCAGCCCAAGGTATTTGCCACGCGCCAGCTGTGCCGAGGCCGCCCGACGTTCGCCCTGGCTCCCGGTCACGATCAGCATCAGGCTGCGGCGCGGCACTTCCAGCGCATCTTCCGGTCCGACATGACGCGGAAAGCCCAGAAGCACGCCGGATTGCTCCGCCGCCGAGACCATCCGCTTCATCGCCCGACCGAGCAGGCAGACGGTGCGCCCGGCCGCGCGCCCCGCCTCGGCCAGGGTCTTCAGACGTGCGACGTTCGAAGCAAAAGTCGTCGCCACCACCATCCCGGCCTGGGCCGAGATCAGCTCGGCCAAAGGCACCGCCAGAGTGGATTCCGACCGCCCCGGCAAAGGCGAAAACACGTTGGTGCTGTCGCACATCAGCGCCTTGACCGGGCGCTCGGCTGCGATTTCGGAGAACATCGCATCGTCCCAGGCCTCGCCCACGATCGGGTTGCGGTCGAGCTTGAAGTCGCCGGAGTGGACGATGCGACCGATCGGCGTGTCGATCAAAAGCGCCGCACTTTCCGGGATCGAGTGGCTGACCGGCAGGAATTGCACCTTGAAGGGGCCAGCCTCCACCGTCTCGGGCCGCGGTTTCACGGTGCGGATCGCGTCACGCGCCAGCCCCGCCTCTTCCATCTTCAAACGCCCCAAAGTCGCGGTGAAGGCGCGGGCATAGACCGGCTTCTTCATCTGCGACCAGAGATGCGGCAACCCGCCGAGGTGGTCTTCGTGGCCGTGGGTGATGAAGATCGCCTCCAGCCGGTCCAGCCTTGCGGTCAGCCAGGAAATATCGGCCATGATCAGGTCAACCCCGGGCGAACCATCCATATCCGGGAAGGCCACGCCGATATCGACGAGGATCAGCCGTTCCTTGCCGGGCGGGCCGTAGCCGTAAACATAGGCGTTCATGCCGATTTCCCCGGCACCGCCGAGGGGAAGATAGATCAGCCTGTCGCCATTGCGCACCTGCGAGGTGAGGATCAGCTTGTCAGGACTAGTGTTCGCGGCCATCGGCACTCTCTTTGTTAAAGGCGTGGATGAGGACGAGGCCATGCATGGTCAGATCATCCTCGATCGCATCGAAAAGTTCGGTTCCTTGCGCGAAGAGCGGGGCCAGCCCGCCGGTCGCAATGACTTTCATCGGGGCGGCGCGTTCCTTGCGCACTTCGCGCACAATGCCCTCGACGAGTCCGATATAGCCCCAATACACGCCCGATTGCATGCAGGCTATCGTATTCGTGCCGATGGCCTTGGCCGGGCGCGCCACATCTACGTGGGGCAAAGCCGCCGCCGCCATGTGGAGCGCCTCAAGGCTGAGGTTGGCACCGGGGGCGATCACCCCGCCGACATAGGCGCCATCGTCATCGACCACGTCGAAGGTGGTGGCCGTGCCGAAATCCACCACGATCAGGTTGCCGCCGTGGCGGTTGAACCCCGCCGCCGTGTTGACCAGCCGGTCGGGGCCGACCGTGACCCCCTGATCGACCCGCGGCGGATGCGGCAGGCGACATTCCGGCTTGCCCACCACCAGCGGGCGGCAGTCGAAGTAGCGGTTGCAGAGGACGCGCAGGTTGAAGACCACCCGTGGCACGGTGGAGGAGATGATTGCCTCGGTCACATGGGCCTCGACCTTGGTCAGCGCCATCAGCGAGGAGAGCCAGACGAAATACTCATCCGCCGTCCGCTTGTGGTCGGTCGAGATCCGCCAGGTGGCGCGGAACTTCGCGCCATCCCAGATCGAAAACACGGTGTTGGTATTGCCGCAGTCTATCGCGAGCAGCATGGGGACCTCGGGTCTGACAGGGGTCTGGAACAGGTCGCAGACCCTGACCAGACGGAGATAGCGCGCCAAGGCATCAGAAAAAGACCTCGGCGGCGGGAATGGCCTCACGGCCCTCGGCGGTGATCAGGATCAGGTTGCCGGCGGCGTCGATGGTCTCGAAGGTGCCGATGCGGGTGGTGGCGCCGGTGCGGGCCTGGATCACCTCGCCCAGACGCGCGGCGGATGACAGCCAGGCGGCGCGCAGGGGGGCGAAACCTTCGGACGTAAAGCGCGCCTCCCAACCCGCCAAGGCAGCGGCGAGATGGGTCAGGAAGGTCTCGGGCGTGATGCGCAAGCCGGTTTCCTGCAGAAGCGAGACGGGGCGCACGGCGTTGGGTTCCACCATCGAAGGGTCCGGCGCGCCGATCAGGTTGACGCCGATGCCGATGGCCAGATGCGCCACCCCCGGCCCCTGCGAGGTGCTTTCGAGCAGGATCCCCGCCAGCTTGCCACCGTTGAACAACACGTCATTGGGCCATTTCAGGCTGATCGCCTGCCCGAGCCCGGTCAGCCCCACCAGCGCATCGCGCAGCGCAAGGCTCGCCGCAAAGGAGCGGAGCGCCACCTCGGCGGCGGGCTCGGTCGGGTGGAGCAGCAGCGTGCCGTAGAAATTACCCCTCGGGCTGGCCCAGGGCCGCGCCCGGCGGCCTTTGCCGGCGGTCTGCTCATGCGCCAGAAACCACGCAGGCCCCGGCGTCTGCGGGGCCTGCCTCAGGGCATGGGCGTTCGTGCTGTCGAGGCTTTCGAAGATGTGGCGTGCCACACCTTCGGGCCAGACCGCCTCAGCCGACAAGCGAAGCTGCGGCAGCGACGGCTGCGGGTTCGATGCCGAAGAAGTTGATCACACCGATCAGCATGATCGCGGCCACCGCCATGAGCGCCAGCCACTGGACCGGCGCCATCCGGCTGGAGGCACCCTCCTGCTCGGCGCCAAAGTACATGTAGAAGACGATGCGCAGGTAGTAGAAGGCGCCGATCACCGAGGCGATCACGCCGACCACGGCCAGCCAGCCCATCCCGGCATCGACGGCGGCCTTCAGCACATAGAACTTCCCGAAGAAGCCCAGCATCGGCGGCACACCGGCCAGCGAGAACATCAGGACCAGCACAGCGAGGGCCTTCAAAGGTTCGCGCTTGGAGAACTGGTTCAAGAGGTTGATGTCGGTGACCGGCTTGCCACCCATCTCCAGCGACATGATGAAGGCGAAGGTGCCGACGTTCATGGTGACATAGATCGCCATGTACATCAGCATCGCCTGCACGCCGTAGGCGGTACCCGCCGCCAGACCCATCAACGCAAAGCCCATATGGGCGATCGAGGAATAGGCCATCAGGCGCTTGATGTCCTTCTGCCCGATGGCGGCAATGGCGCCGACGAACATCGAGACGACCGAGAGCGCCGCCAGAACCTGGCTCCACTGCGCGGTGATGCCACCGAAGGCGTCAAACACCAGCCGCGCGATCAGCGCCATGGCCGCGACCTTGGGGGCCGTAGCGAAAAAGGCGGTGACCGGGGTCGGCGCCCCTTCATAGACGTCCGGCGTCCACATGTGGAAGGGCGCGGCAGAGACCTTGAAGGCAAGGCCGGAGATCATGAAGACCAGACCGAACAACAGCCCGACCGGGACGCCATGCTGGACCGTGGTCAGGATGCCGGCAAAGCCCGTGGTGCCGGCAAAGCCGTAGACCAACGAAGCGCCGTAGAGCAGCAGGCCCGAGGACAGAGCGCCAAGGACGAAATACTTGAGGCCCGCTTCCGTCGACCGCGCGCTGTCGCGCTGGATCGAGGCCACGACGTAAAGCGCCAGCGATTGCAGCTCCAGCCCCATGTAAAGCGACATGAGGTCGCCCGCCGAAACCATCGCCATCATGCCGATCACCGACAGGACCACGAGGATAGGGTATTCAAACCGCCCCAGCCCGCGGCGCGACATGTAATCCTGGCTGATCACCAGAACCGCCGCTGCCGACAGAAGGATCGTCACCTTGGCAAAGCGCGCGAAGGCGTCGTCAACGAACAGGCCGCCGAAGGCCACGTTATTGCCGCTCTCGCCCACGCCGATCCACAGGGCCAGCGCCACCATGACGCCTCCCGTGGCCCAGGTCAGGGCGTTGGTCACCCCGTCCTTGCCGGTGTAGACCGCGAAAATCAGGGCCGCGAGCGCATAGACCGCGAGGATCAGCTCGGGAAGGACCGTGTGGATATCTTGGGTCAACATCTCTGGCCCCTCTCAGTTCGAAACGGGCGTCGCGGCGACCACGGCAGCAGCCGGGGCCGGCACATCGGCGCGGAATTGTGTGATCATCGCACCGACCGAAGGGCCGATGATATCGGTGACCGCCTTGGGATAGACCCCCAGAAGCAGCGTCATCACGATCAGCGGGGCGAAGATCGCCCGCTCGCGCCGGGTCATGTCGGTGATGGTTTTCAGGCTCTCCTTGACCAGCGCGCCAAAGACGACGCGACGGTAGAGCCAGAGGCCATAGGCCGCCGACAGGATCACGCCGGAGGTGGCGACGGCGGCCACCCAGGTGTTGACCTGGAAGATCCCCATCAGGGTCAGGAACTCGCCCACGAAGCCCGAAGTGCCCGGCAGGCCGACGTTGGCCATGGTGAAGAACATGAAGACCAGGGCATAGGCCGGCATCCGGTTGATCAAACCGCCATAGGCGTCGATCTCACGCGTGTGCATCCGGTCGTAGATGACGCCGACGCAAAGGAACATCGCACCCGAGATGAAGCCGTGGCTCAGCATCTGGAAGATCGCGCCATCGACGCCCTGCTGGTTCATCGTGAAGATGCCCATGGTGACATAGCCCATGTGCGCGACCGAGGAATAGGCCACCAGCTTCTTCATGTCCGACTGCACCAGCGCCACGAGCGAGGTGTAGACGATCGCAATGGCGGACAGCCAGAACACCACCGGGCTCCACAGATCGGCGGCCACCGGGAACATCGGCATCGAGAAACGCAGGAAACCGTAGCCGCCCATCTTCAGAAGGATCGCCGCCAGCACGACCGAACCAGCCGTGGGGGCCTGAACGTGGGCATCGGGCAACCAGGTATGGACCGGCCACATCGGCATCTTGACCGCGAAGCTGGCGAAGAAGGCGAGGAACAGCAGGGTCTGCAAGCCGCCGGTGACATTCATCCCCAGCACGACCATTGGGTCATGGGCGAATTTGAAGGTCATCAGCGTCGGGATATCCGTCGTGCCTGCCGCCTTGTACATGGCCACCATGGCAACCAGCATCAGGACCGAGCCGAGGAAGGTATAAAGGAAGAACTTGAACGAGGCATAGATCCGGTTCACCCCGCCCCAGATCCCGATGATCAGGAACATCGGGATCAGCCCGGCTTCGAAGAACAGGTAGAACAGAACGAGGTCCAGCGCGGTGAAGACGCCGAGCATCAGCGTCTCAAGCAGCAGGAAGGCGATCATGTAGTCCTTCACACGGTCGGTCACGTTCCAGCACGAGGCAATCGTGATCGGCATCAGGAAGGTGGTCAGCATCACGAACAGGATCGAGATCCCGTCCACGCCCATCTTGTAGCGCAGGCCCATCACCCAGGGATGATCCTCGACCATCTGGAAGCCGGTGTTGGACGGGTCGAATTTCTTCAGGACCAGCAGCGAGACGAGGAAGCTCAGCGAGGTGGCGAAGAACGCCAGCCATTTAGCATTGCGCTGTGCCGCAGGGTCATTGCCGCGCAGGAACAGCGCGAGGATCACCGCAGCCACCGCCGGGATGAAGGTGACGATAGAGAGAAGATTGGACATCAGTGCGTCCCTCCGGCGATGGTCATCCAGGTGATCAGAAGCGCAATCCCCAGAACCATCGCGAAGGCGTAGGTGAAGATATAGCCAGATTGCGCCCGGCCCGCGAGCCGGGTGAAGAAGGGAACAATCCCCATGGCCACGCCGTTCAGCGTGCCGTCGATGATCTGCTGGTCGCCACGCTTCCACAGGAAGCGGCCAAGACCCTTGGCGGCGCGCACGAAGATCACCTCGTAAAGTTCGTCAAAATACCACTTGTTCAAGAGGAAGCGGTAGAGCGGTGCCTGCTGCGCGGCCAACTGGCCCGGCAGCTTGGGGTTGCGGATGTAGAACTGGAACGCCACGAGGAAGCCGATCAGCATGGCCACGAAGGGCGAGACCTGAACCCAGACCGGGCTTTCATGCGCCTTTTCCAGCACATGGTTGTCCGGGCCGATGGCGATCGCACCGAAAGCATGCGCCTCGGTCGCACCGGCGGCCGCATCATGGGCCGCAGCGGGCGCCTCTGCCGTAGCCGCAGTTGCGGTCTCGGTCGTTGCAGCTTCGGTGCCGGTGGCATGTGCGGGCGCACTGGCCTCGCCGGTGGTTGCCGCGGCCTCTGCCGCAGCTTCGTGCGGCAGCGAGAAGAAGGCCGACATCTTCTCGTGATTGCCGAAGAAGTCGTTGTACCACAGCATCCCGGCAAAGACCGCGCCAAGCGCCAGAACGCCAAGCGGAATGGTCATGACCAGCGGGCTTTCCTTGGCATGCGCGTGGGCATGGTGATCGCCCTTTTCCGGACCATAGAAGGTCAGGAAGATCAGGCGCCACGAGTAGAAAGAGGTGAAGCAGGCCGCAATGACCAGCAGCCAGAAGCCATACATCGACCCGCCGGCATAGGCGCTTTCGATGATCGCGTCTTTCGACAGGAAGCCCGCAAAGCCGATATGGGTCAGGGGAATGCCGACACCGGTGATGGCCAGGGTGCCGATCATCATCATGGCGAAGGTGAAGGGGATCTTCTTGCGCAGACCGCCGTAGTTCCGCATGTCCTGTTCGTGGTGCATCGCGGTGATGACCGAACCCGCGCCGAGGAACAGCATGGCCTTGAAGAAGGCATGCGTGAAGAGGTGGAACATGGCCGCGCCATAGACGCCCGAGCCCGCGGCCACGAACATGTAGCCCAGCTGCGAACAGGTCGAATAGGCGATGACGCGCTTGATGTCGTTCTGCACCAGACCGACGGTCGCGGCAAAGAAGGCGGTCGAGGCGCCGACCACGACGATCAGCTCTTTCGCCTGCGGGGCGTATTCATAAAGCGGCGACATCCGGCAGACCAGGAAGACCCCGGCGGTCACCATGGTCGCCGCGTGGATCAGGGCCGACACCGGCGTCGGGCCCTCCATCGCGTCGGGCAGCCAGGTGTGCAGGAAGAGCTGCGCCGACTTGCCGCAAGCGCCGATGAACAGCAGGACGCCGATCACATTGGCCGCCGACCAGCTGCCCCAGAGGAAATGCAGGTTGGTGGTGCCGAGCGTCGGGGTCGCGGCAAACACGTCGTCGAACTTGATCGAATCCGTCAGGTAGAACAGCGCGAAAATGCCAAGCGCAAAGCCGAAGTCGCCAACCCGGTTGACCACGAAAGCCTTGATCGCCGCCGCCGCAGCCGAGGGTTTGCGGTAGTAAAAGCCGATCAGCAGATACGAGGCGACGCCCACGCCCTCCCAGCCGAAGAACATCTGCACCAGGTTGTCCGAGGTGATCAGCGCCAGCATCGAGAAGGTGAAGAACGAGAGATAGGCGAAGAAGCGCGCCCGGTAAGGCTCGCTGTGGCCCCAGTTCTCGTCATGCGCCATGTAGCCAAAGCTGTAGAGGTGGACCAAAGCCGAGACCGTGTTGACCACGACCAGCATGATCGCGGTCAGCCGGTCCAGCCGGATCGCCCAGTCGGTCGACAGCGTGCCGCTTTCAACCCAGCGCATCAGTTCGATATGCTGCGTGGTGCCGTCGAAACCCAGGAACACGACCCAGGACAGCACGGCCGCCAGAAACAGCAGGCCGGTCGCCACGATCTGCCCGGTCTTCTCGCCGATCAGGCGCCAGAAGAACCCGCAGATCAGCGAGCCCACCAAGGGTGCCAGCAAGATCACTGGCGCAAGCGTATTGAGACTTGCCATATCCTCAGCCCTTCATCACGTTCGCGTCTTCAACTTCAATCGTGCCGCGGTTGCGGAAGAACACGACCAGGATGGCAAGGCCGATGGCGGCCTCGGCAGCGGCGACCGTCAGGATGAACAGGGTGAACACCTGCCCGACCAGATCGCCCGATTTCGAGGAAAAGGCCACGAAGTTGATGTTCACGGCCAGAAGCATCAGTTCGATCGACATCAGGATGACGATCACGTTCTTCCGGTTGAGGAAGATGCCAAAAATGCCGATGACGAACAAAGCCGCCGCCACGACAAGATAATGTTCCAGTCCGATTTGCATCCGTAGTCCCTCCGGGTCTTGGCCCGTTTCTCATTTTGGCGGCGTAGCCACCCATCAGTCATTCGTCCAGCCGTCACTTCGCCCTTGGCAGTTTAAGTTGAACACTAAGGGCAAAGTATCTATCACCGCATGCGTCCAATCTTGGAATCCGGGTAGTATGCCGCGCAGGCGCAATCGCTAAAGTCCGAAGGGTCTGACACCGGTCCGGCAAAAGCGCCATTTGCCACGCTTGCCGACACAAGCCGTTCCCACGCAGTACCCTGTGCCGTACCATCAACACCGCGAATGGTGCGCCGCATTGCCAGGTAATCTGGATGGGACGAAAGAACAGCCGTTTGTCCGGTCGCGCAGTTGGTCACGACCGAGGATCTGGACCTATCTTGCGCCACGATTTCGCTTCCCAGATTGGCGGGAAAACCCGCGCCAACGTCCACATTCGTGAATTTGCACAATGCAGGCTTACCTGCGACTTTCGACAGATCCGACTCGGGCCAGTACGGGAGAAGCGCACAGCAGCTCAAGCCAAAGAGCATCATGGCCGCAACGACCACTCTGCCCTTCGTCACCTGCTTGACTTCCAACATCTAGTTCCCTCCGGGTCTTGGCCCGTTTGTCTTTCCTTGCGTCCGCCCCTTGTGGCGCAGACGGCTTTGTCATTTCACCCAGAGGCTTACGGTCTCAGGGTAATAAAGTTGGCACCCGCACTCCGGACGCTGGGCGTCGGCGGTGAAGGGTTTGGGCAGCTTGCCCTGTACCACGTCATAGCCGGCGCGCTTGGCCGTGCTGGCGAAAAGCGCCTCATTGGCGATCTTGCGGGCCTTGTGCAGCTTGTCGACCATGCCAAGCAGGTCGGCTCCGGACGAGGCCTCGGTGATCGGATATTCCGCCTTGACCTGAACGATGGTGCGGGTGGCGCAGTTGACCAGCGAATAGCGTTCTTTCAACCCGGCGGCGTCGATGTCCTCGGTCTTGAAGCCGACATAGCCGTTGCCCTCGTCGATGGCGGGATAGGCTTTGTGGGCGCCGAAGGCGTTCTTGGATTCCAGCCCGCAGGCGGGCAACTTGGTCGAAGTCTGCGTCGTCGTATCCGACAGCGCGGCCGTCGCCGAAAGGGCAACGATCAAAGTCGCAAGAACCGTCCTCATCATCTGCATCCACCTTTCCAAAACACCGCCCCGCGGGGCATTCCACTCAAAATTCGGCTACAGGCCCTGCCCCGGCTTCACGTCGATCATCTCCAGCGCCTTGGCCGGGTCGCGCCACATCTGGTGCAGCACGTTCTGGCGCTTGATGTCCTTGCGGTGGCGCAGGGTCAGCACGATGGCGCCGATCATGGCGACCAGCAGGATCAGACCGGCCAGCTGGAACAGGTAGAGGTATTTGTCATAGATCAGCAGACCCAAAGCGCGGGTGTTTTCGACCTGCGCCGCATCGGGCGTCGGCGCCTGATGCAGGCTCAAAGCACCATCGGCGAAGATCCAGGCGCCGATCCCGAAGGCCAGCTGCATCAGGATCACCACACCGACGAGCAGGCCAAGCGGCATGTATTTCGCCATCTGGCCCTTCAGCTCTTCGAAGTCGACGTCGAGCATCATGACGACAAACAGGAACAGCACCGCCACCGCGCCGACATAGACGATGATCAGAAGCATCGCCACGAACTCGGCCCCGAGCAGAACGAAAAGCCCCGCGCCGGACAGGAAGGTCAGGATCAGCCACAGCACCGAATGCACCGGGTTGCGGCTGAGCGTCACCATCAGGGCCGCAGCCACCGTGACGATTGCAAAGGCGTAAAAGGCCAGAACTGCCACGGTCATGCGGGCTTCTCCTCGGTGTCAGTGAAGACGGCTTGCGCGATCTCAAGCGCCTTCTGGGTGGCGGGCAAGCCGCCGAACATGGACATTTGCCAGATCACTTCCGCGATCTCGCGCTTGGTGGCGCCGGCGGCAAGGGCATTCTTGACGGTCGGGCGCAACTGCGGCTCGCCCAGGGGGCCAAGCACGGTTTGCGCCGCGATCGTCACCAGAAAGCGGGTGCGGGCATCCAGACCTTCGGGGTTGAAGGTCTTGCCGAAGAAGAACTCCAGCATTTCCCTGGGCATCGCCGGGAACATCTTCTCAAACGCCGAAGGATCGACACCGCCGAACCCGCTGGAGCCGGGCGTGAAAGCCTTGGCCATCTGCTGGCCCTGCTCCATCATCGTCTGGAAGAACTTGGCGAAATCCTGGGTCATGTGCTCACCGGTAAGGGGCGTCAAGTTCAAGGTTGCGGGCAATCTCGGCTTCCCAGCGGTCGCCGTTGTCCAGCAGTTTGGCCTTGTCGTAGAACAGCTCCTCGCGGGTTTCGGAGGCGAATTCGAAGTTCGGACCCTCGACGATGGCATCGACCGGGCAGGCCTCCTGGCAGAAGCCGCAGTAGATGCATTTCGTCATGTCGATGTCGTAGCGCGTGGTGCGGCGCGAGCCGTCGTCGCGCGGTTCGGCGTCGATGGTGATGGCTTGCGCCGGGCAGACTGCCTCGCAGAGTTTGCACGCAATGCAACGCTCTTCGCCCGAAGGATAGCGGCGCAGCGCGTGTTCACCGCGGAAGCGCGGGCTCAGCGGGCCTTTTTCGTGCGGATAGTTCAGCGTGGCCTTCGGCGCGAAGAAATACTTCATGCCAAGGCCGAAGCCTTTGATGAAGTCGAACAGCAGGAAATATTTGGTGGCGCGGCCCCAATCGACGTCAGCCATCATTTGTCCTCCGCAGTGTTGGGCGAGGCTTCGGGCATCTCGTGCGAAGCCCAGTGCTCTGCATGCGACAGTTCGGCGGCCTGATGGGCGTTCACTGTGCCATGGGCGACCAGAAGCTTGGCAACCTCGGCCAGATCCAGCGTGTCGCGCTTGGCGATCTGGATCTCGTCCACCAGGATTTCCCAGTGATGTTCATAGGGTTCCAGAACGATCGTATGGCCGTTGCGGTCAGCGTTCAGGCGGTGGTGCATGTCAGCCATGGTTCAGCCTCCCATCGAGAAACGGGCCCAGAAATGGCCGAGGATTTCATATTTAGCGAGGAACGAGATCAGCACGACCCAGCCGAGCGACAGGGGCAGGAAGACCTTCCAGCCAATCCGCATCAGCTGGTCATAGCGGTAGCGCGGCACGATGGCCTTCACCATGGCGAACATGAAGAACCAGATCACCATCTTGGCGAACATCCACAGGAAGCCGTCCGGCAGCCCCGGAATGGGCGAGAGCCAGCCGCCGAAGAACAGGATCGACAGAAGCGCGCACATCAGCCAGATCGCGATATATTCGCCGGCCATGAACAGAAGGTAGGGGGTCGAGGAATATTCGACCATGAAGCCGGCCACCAGTTCCGATTCCGCTTCCGGAAGGTCGAAGGGCGGGCGGTTGGTTTCAGCCAGCGCCGAGATGAAGAACAGCACGACCATCGGCAGGTGCGGCAGCCAGTACCAGCCCAGGAGGCCCCAGCCGGTGTTCTGCGCCGCCACGATATGACCAAAGCTCATCGACCCGGTCGAGATGATGATGCCGATGATGATCAACCCCAGCGAGACTTCGTAAGAGATCATCTGTGCGGCAGAGCGCAACGAGCCGAGGAAAGGGTATTTCGAGTTCGAGGCCCAGCCGCCCATGATCACGCCGTAAACCTCAAGCGAGGAGGCGGCGAAGACGAAAAGCACGGCCACGTTGATATCGGCCAAGACCCAGCCCTGGGCGAAGGGCACCACGGCCCAGGCCAGAACGGCGAGCACGAAGCTGACCATCGGGGCGAGGAAGAAGACCGCGCGGTCAGCCCCTGCCGGAACGATGATTTCCTTGAGGATGAACTTCAGCGCATCGGCCACCGATTGCAGCGCGCCAAAGGGCCCCACCACGTTCGGTCCGCGCCGCATCTGGACGGCGGCCCAGATCTTGCGGTCGCCATAGACGAGGAACAGAAGGCTGATCATCACGAAAGCGATGATGAGCACGCTTTGGGCGATCAGCAGCACTGCCGTGCCAAGCCCCGTCTGGAAAAAAGCAGTCATACTTTCCGTCCCTTTACTCACGGCCTCAAACCGTTGGTATTCCCTGGTCACCGCAGTCCCGCACCGTTACTTCGGCGTCAATCGTGCGCAGCCCCAAAGGCAATGATGCCGAGATGGTGTAAATCGCATCTCCGCGCCAAGTTCCACCGGTTTCCGCGATATTCGTGCGCAGATGACGCGCAAAACCGTAGCCCCGGATCAGTGCATACTGCGCCGCAGCACAACGCGCGTAATTCGATACGTCGTCGCGGTTGCGGGCGCCCTTCATGGCCACCCGGAAATCGACCAGATCACCCTCCAGAAGGACGGTCTCGATTCCCAGATAGGCCGGCTTGAAATCGGCCTTCGTCGTCGTCTCGCCCTGCCCCGTCCCCTCGGCGCAGGCCGCCAGCACCGCGAAAGCGGTGCAGGACAACCCGGCCAGAAGGAAGGACAGATGCATCATTCCGCTGCCAGTTTCGGCGCGGCGCGTTCGGCTTCCATGGCTGCCAGTTCGCCCATCGTGGCCGAGGCCCGGGCGATCGGATTGGTCAGGTAGAAGCTCTTGAAGGCATTGCGGAAGGTCGCGGCGCCCATGTCGCGCAGCGCCACCGGGGTCCAGCCGTTGTCGGCCACGGTGTCGATGGCGCCCAGATGCGGGTGCTTCAGCACGATGGCGGCGCGCAGTTGCGCCAGGCTGTCCCAGGGTAGGGTCTTGCCCAGTTCCGCCGAAAGCGCGCGCAGGATGGCCCAGTTTTCCTTGGCCTCGCCCGGCGCGAACCCAGCGCGCAGCGCTAGTTGCGGGCGGCCTTCGGTGTTCACGAACAGACCGTTTTCTTCCGTATAGGCCGCACCCGGCAGGATCACATCGGCGCGGTTTGCTCCGCGGTCGCCATGGCTGCCCTGATAGATCACAAACGGGCCCGGCGCGATATCGACCTCGTCCGCGCCCATGTTGTAGATGACCTCGGCGCCCTCGATGGCGGCCAGCAGGCCACCCTCGGTGACCGCACCCACGTCCATCGCGCCCACACGAGAAGCAGCGGTGTGCAGGACCAGAAGCTTGGCATCCTGCGAGGCCGCAATCGCCATGGCATGGGCCAGAACCGCCTCGCCATCAGCCTCGGAAATCGCACCCTGGCCGACGATGACGATGCCCGGACCCGCACCCTTGTTGTTTTGCGCAAAGGTCAGATGATCGGCCAGCGCCTGACGGTCGGTGCCGAAGTGATGGACATCATAGGTCAGATCCGCCGCCTGCCCCACCAGCCCGACCTGCGCGCCCTTGAGCCAGGCCTTGCGGATGCGTGCATTCAGCACCGGAGCCTCAAGCCGCGGATTGGTCCCGATCAGCAGGATGCCCTTGGCGCTGTCGATATCCTCGATCGTGGCGTTGCCGACATAGGCCGAGCGGTTGCCGATCGGCAACCGCGCGCCATCGGTGCGCGATTCGACATGGCCGCCGAGCGATTCGATCAGCGCCTTGAGGCTGAAAGCCGCCTCGACCGGGGCCAGATCGCCGACGAGGCCGACAACCTTCTTGCCCGCCATCGCAGCCGCCACCTTGACCAGAGCTTCGCCCCAGCCGGCTTTGCGCAACTTGCCGTTTTCACGGATGTAAGGCGTATCAAGCCGCTGGCGGCGCAGACCGTCCCAGATGAAGCGCGACTTGTCCGAGATCCACTCTTCGTTCACGCCGTCATGGTTGCGCGGCAGGATGCGCATCACTTCGCGGCCCTTGGTGTCGATCCGGATGTTCGATCCCAAAGCGTCCATCACGTCGATGGATTCGGTCTTGGTCAGCTCCCACGGACGGGCGGTGAAGGCATAGGGCTTGGAGGTCAGGGCGCCGACCGGGCAAAGGTCGATGATATTGCCCTGCAGGTTCGAATCGAGCGTCATGTTGAGGTAGGAGGTGATCTCGGCATCCTCACCCCGGCCGGTCTGGCCCATCTGGGTGATGCCGGCCACTTCGGTGGTGAAGCGGACGCAGCGCGTGCAGGAGATGCAGCGCGTCATCTTGGTTTCAACCAGCGGGCCGAGGTCCAGATCTTCCGAGGCGCGCTTCGGTTCGCGGTACCGCGAGAAGTCGACGCCGTAAGCCATGGCTTGATCCTGGAGGTCACACTCCCCACCTTGGTCACAGATCGGGCAATCCAAGGGGTGGTTGATGAGCAGGAATTCCATCACGCCCTCGCGGGCCTTCTTGACCATAGGCGTGTTGGTCTTGACCACGGCCGGTTCGCCATTGGGGCCGGGGCGGAGGTCGCGGACCTGCATCGCGCAAGAGGCCGCCGGCTTGGGCGGGCCGCCCACCACCTCGACCAGACACATCCGGCAGTTGCCGGCGATGGTCAGGCGCTCGTGATAGCAAAAGCGCGGAATCTCCACACCGGCCACTTCCGCGGCCTGAATGATGGTCATCGCCGGATCAACCTCGACCTCGATACCGTCGATGATCAGCTTTTTCAGGTTAGACATGGTGTCCCCTACTTCTTTGGTGCGACCGTCCGACGCTTCGCACGCCCTGTAAACGTCTTATGGTCGCCTCTTCAATGGGCAACCAGATATTTCCCGATGGCCGTGTGACCGGCAACCTCTGCATCGCCCGCGGCACAGAAAGAGGCACTGTCGCCAATGAGGATATTGCGTTTCGCGATGTAGCCCAAGATTGTGTCCTGCAAAACCCTCTGACCGCCAATTGACGCGATAAGCGTATCGTGCGTCACAGACCGATAGCCCTGTGCACCGGCAACCGTCTGCAATTCATGCTCGACCGCAGCCTTTTCCGATGGATTGATCGTGTAATGCTGCGGGCACTCCCGCGTAATTTCTTCGGCCAAGCCCCCGTCCAGCAACCGCCGCTTCTGATCCGCCGTGAAGGTGAGAGGTCCTTTCGGTCCACCGGCCGTGACAGGCGCTGTCACCTGAATGGAGTCATCGCAGGCTGACACGAACAGGCACAAAATGATCGCGACTGCGCTTCGAAGTCCCAAACCCGTCATGCGGTTTCCTTTCCGGGGCCGATCCGGCCTGAACGGTCTTCACGTTTTACCAAACCGAACTGCCCCGGTTCCGGGGCAATCTTGCGCGGTTCATCCGCTTTTAGCCGCCCGAAGGCAACGGTTTTTCGCCAAGCCGCACCGCCTGCCGCGATAAATTTTGCATGGCGTGTGGCGCTGCCCATCTTCTACTCCGCCGCTGCACGCGCGCAGGCGCGGCTCTGCCAGAGTTTCGCTTCCTGCAACCAGGCCCAGCCAAAGGCCTGATCGCTCGGGCCGTGGTCCTGCATGTGACGGTGGCGCGCCAACCCTTCGGCGACGCTGGGACGGTGGCCCACCGGCACCCACCACATTACGAGGTTGGAATTGCCGACCGCATCATACCATTCGGCACGGCGCGCATAGAATTGCCGGTGCACGGTGTTCCAGACAAAATGCTCCAGACTGGCCACGTCCTGCCAGACCGAGAGGGTCGAGGCCATGCGGGGGTTGCCGCCGAAAGCCTCCTCCGGGTCGGTCTGTGCCACCTCCATCTCGTCATCCGACAGGCGCCAGACGAAGCCGGGGCTTTGGGCTGCCAGACCGTTGACCAGGTCCAGACCCTGAACGAAATCCTGCACGCGGGGGTCATCCCAGTCGTGCTTCAGCTCGCCAAAGTTCAGCTCTGCCAGATGGTGCAGGGCGGGTTGCATGACCTACTCCGCCGCCGGGCGGGCGCAGGCCCGCTCTTGCCAAAGCTTGGCCTCTTTGAGCCAGGCCCAGCCAAAGGCTTGATCACTGGGACCATGGGCGCGCAGGTGGTCGAGCCGGGCAAGGGCCTCGTCCAGCGTCGGGCGGTGGCCTTCGGGCACGAACCACATGACGAAATGCATCTGGCCCAGCACCTCGAACCACTCCGCCCGGCGTTCATAGAACTGGCGGTGGACGGTGTTCCAGACGAAGGCCTCCAACGTCTCGACACTTTCCCAGACGGTCAGGTTCGAGACATATTGCGGGTCGCCGCCGATCTTGGCCTCGGTGTTCCCGGTGCCCGGCTCGCCCGAGCCTTCCATCATCCAGACAAAGCCCGGCATCCGTTTGCCCAGACCGTTGATGCGGTCCAGAGCGGCCATGAACTCGGCCACGCGCGGGTCGTCGGTGGGGGCCAACAGGCGCCCCACGTTCAACTCGGCCAGATGGAAGCCGGGTGGGATCATTTGGACGACCGGATCAGCTGACCGAGGGGCGTGTTCTTGGCGATCTCGTCACGGCCGACCTGGCAATAGCTTTCGACATCGCCGGGCTTGGCGCCCGCCTTGGCCAGATAGGCCGCGGCTTCGGCCTTCAGACGGGCCTTCTCGACCGGGTCCTTGCGGAATTTGTCATAATCGTCCGCGGTGTAGCCATGGCTTTGCGCATAGGACTTCAGGTCATAAAGCCGTCCCACCACGACCAGCATCCGGGCCGAGATCGAGGGGCAGGTCTTGCGCAGGATGTCGCCCGCAAAACCGGCGCGCAGTTCGTCATTGATGTGCTTGTCCTGCGCCATCGGGGTGGCGGCTGCCGAGGCGGCAAAGCCGGAAACGGCGAGCAGGCCGGCAAGAGCGAGGTTGCGGAGTGTCATTGTCAGGTATCCCATAAGCCCCGGGGCCGCGCGGCGGGCATCAGAAAGGCGCGGCAGCGCCTTCTGTGCGCCAAACCCGGCTGACATGCCATAACAGGGAGTCGTCATCGGATATTGCGGCGGATTCATACGCAATCTCCGTCGAAAACCCAGGCATTGGGCAGCGAAAACCGGCCCATGGCACGCGGATCAAGCTGGCGGTGGTAGGTGGCGCAATAGGCTTGCGCGACGGCCTTGGCACGCGCCCCTTCGGAATAGTCGAAGTCGGGGCCGTCCTTGCGGGTGATGCGGATCGTTATGCCCGAGGTCGAAATGCTTTTGGCCTGCCGGTTCACCACATAGGTCGAGGGCGCGAGCGGTACGACCTCAACCCGGCCATCCGGTAGCGGCATGGTCAGCGGCGACACGGGCGCGCCGGCGGCACAGGCCGACAGACCCAAGACCAGCGCCCCGTTCAGACCGTAAGCGCGGAGGAATTGCCCTGCCTGAAAAGGTGAAAGGCGCATCCCGTCCCCCTATCTTGCCGCCAAGGGCCACGCAGGATGCGTAGCCCCTTCTGCCGCAGGTTCGGGGATCCGGGTTTTCATGGTCACTCCGCCGCGATGGCGCTGACCCGGCCGGTTTTCTTGTACTTGATGCGGTCCTCGATCTCGCCCCGGAAGGCGCGGACGAGGCCCTGGATCGGCCAGGCCGCCGCATCGCCAAGGGCGCAGATCGTGTGACCCTCGACCTGCTTGGTGACCGACAGCAGCATGTCGATTTCCTCGACCTCGGCATCACCACGCACCAGACGGTCCATGACGCGCATCATCCAGCCGGTGCCTTCGCGGCAGGGCGTGCACTGGCCGCAGCTTTCGTGCTTGTAGAACTTCGACAGGCGCCAGATCGCCTTGATGACGTCGGTCGATTGATCCATCACGATCACCGCCGCCGTCCCCAGACCCGAACGCTGCTCGCGCAGCCAGTCGAAATCCATGATGGCGTTTTCGCACTGGGCCGCGGTCAGCAAAGGCACCGAGGAACCGCCCGGGATCACCGCTTTGATATTGCCCCAGCCGCCGCGCACGCCGCCGCAATGCTCGTCGAGCAGTTCACGCAGCGAGATCGACATGGCCTCTTCGACCACGCAAGGGTTGTTCACATGGCCCGAAACGCCGAACAGTTTGGTCCCGGCGTTGTTCGGGCGGCCAAAGCCCGCAAACCACTCCGCCCCACGGCGCAGGATGGTGGGCACAACGGCGATGGATTCCACGTTGTTCACCGTGGTCGGGCAGCCGTAAAGGCCAGCACCGGCCGGGAACGGCGGCTTCATGCGCGGCATGCCCTTCTTGCCCTCAAGGCTTTCCAGAAGGGCCGTTTCCTCGCCGCAGATATAGGCCCCGGCGCCGTGGTGCAGGTAGAGGTCGAACGGGTAGCCCGAGCCGGCGGCGTTCTTGCCCAGAAGCCCCGCGTCATAGGCCTCGTCAATCGCGGCCTGCAGGGCCTCGCGCTCGCGGATATATTCGCCGCGGATGTAGATGTAGCAGTTGTTGGCGCCCATCGCGAAGGAGGCGATCAGCGCGCCCTCGATCAGCGTATGGGGGTCGTGCCGCATGATCTCGCGGTCCTTGCAGGTGCCCGGCTCGGATTCGTCGGCGTTGATCACCAGATAGCAGGGGCGGCCATCCGACTGCTTCGGCATGAAGGACCATTTGAGGCCGGTCGGAAAACCCGCACCGCCCCGCCCGCGCAGGCCCGAGGCCTTGATGATCTCGATGATCTTGTCGCGGCCAAGCGCCAGAAGACCGGCCGTGCCATCCCAATGCCCGCGCTTTTTGGCGCCGGCCAGGCTGCGGTCATGCATGCCGTAGAGGTTGGTAAAGATGCGGTCCTGATCCTTGAGCATCTGCCCGTTCCTTCAATCCCGGCCCGAGGGCCCGTTACGCCTGACGCTTGCGCCAAAGCCTGTAAGTTGCAACCATCGTCCAGACGAACGCGGCCCCGGCGGACAGGTCCGCCAGCAAGATGAACTTCGGCGGCCAGCCATATTGGTCGCCCACCGACAGGACCATCAGCCAAAGCCCCATCGCAAGCACCAGCACCACGGCAATCAACTTTGCCTGCGCCGCGTCGCTGTGATCAGAGCTTGCCATGCTGCCTCAATGCCCGTGCGCGTGGTCGTGGCCATGGTCGCCGTGACCATGATCTTCCGGCCCGCGCGGCGGCTCTTCCCAGAACTGGGCCAGCAGCACCGCATAGACGACAAAGACCGCCAGCCCGCCGAGGATCGCCGCCTGCATCGGGATATCGCTGATCCAGCGCGCCACGATCGCGGTGATCACGGCCGCCACCAAAGCCCAGACCCAGTTCGAGGCCATCGGCCCTTCGGATTCCATCGCGTGATGATCGCTCATTGCCGCCCCCTTAAACCGTTGCCCGGCCCTTGAGCCAGGGCGTCAGGATCGGAACCTCGGTCCCGTCGATCCGCTTGACCGTATCGCCAAGATCCACCGCCGCCTGGGCCGAAGCGTTAAACTGCTTCTTGCCGGATTCGAAATCCTTGAGGCTGGTCAGACCCGACAACGGCTCCGCCGCATAGCGCCCGTTTTGCGGGCCCGGCACCGGAACCTCGCCGTTCGAGAAGCGGGCGATCAGCTCGCGCAGCTTCTCGGCGGTCAGATCCTCGTAGTAATCCTTGCCGATCTGGGCCATCGGCGCATTGGCGCAGGCGCCCAGACACTCGACCTCTTCCCAGGAGAACTTGCCATCGGCCGAAACCGCATGGGCATTGGGCGAGATCAGCTCCTTGCAGACCGCAACCAGCTCTTCCGCGCCACAGATCATGCAGGAGGTGGTGCCGCAGATCTGGATATGGGCAATAGAACCAACGGGTTGCAGCTGGAACATGAAATAGAAGGTCGCCACTTCAAGCGCACGGATATAGGCCATGCCCAGCATGTTCGCCACGACTTCGATGGCCGGACGCGAAAGCCAGCCCTCTTGCTCCTGCGCGCGCCACAGCAGCGGAATGATGGCCGAGGCCTGACGGCCCTCGGGGTATTTCGAGATCTGCCCCTTGGCCCATTCGAGGTTCTTCTCGGTAAAGGCGAAAGAGGCAGGCTGTTCTTTGTGAAGGCGGCGCAGCATTCAGTTTACCCTTTTCCAAGGCGATCGCGGATCAAACAGCCCGCCAAAATAGGTACAATTCGAAGGGTCGTCGGACGCAACTCTGACATCGTCTTCAGGAAAAGATTCGCCAAATGGCTTTCCTTTGCCGTCCAGATTCACCTTGCAGAAGCCGTGGACGTCCTCGCAGATGCCAAGATCATTGACCTTGGACCAAACGACGCTTTCATAGCGCCCAGGCTGCAAGTCTCTGCGCATCGCATCGGATCTGCAGCGGTCCCAGAAGTCATCTTCCGCAAGCATGCCGGGCCGCATCTTCCAGTACGCATAGTCTGCATAGCCCATTCCCACAGCCGCGGCCCCGACAACGGAGCCGATCAGGGGAACCCACAGTCTCAACGATCCACTCAACGATCCACCTCACCAAACACGATGTCCATGGTGCCGATGATGGCGGCGACGTCGGCCAGTTGGTGGCCTTTGCACATGAAATCAAGCGCTTGCAGGTGCAGGAAGCCCGGCGCGCGCAGCTTGGCGCGGTAGGGTTTGTTGGTGCCGTCGGCGACCATATAGACGCCGAACTCGCCCTTGGGCGCTTCGACGGCGGCATAGACCTCGCCGGCGGGGACGTGGAAACCCTCGGTGTACAGCTTGAAGTGGTGGATGAGCGCCTCCATCGAGGTCTTCATCTCGGCCCGCTTCGGCGGCGTCAGCTTGCCGCGCGCCAGAATGTCGGTCTGGGCGGCGGGCTCGCGCAGTTTGGCCACGCATTGCTTGATGATCTTGGTCGACTCGGCCATTTCGGCCATCCGCACCAGATAGCGGTCAAAGCAGTCGCCGTTCTTGCCGACGGCGACCTTGAAGTCGAACTCGTCATAGCATTCGTAAGGCTGGCTGCGGCGCAAATCCCAGGCCAGACCCGAACCGCGCGCCATGACGCCCGAGAAGCCCCAGTCCTGCACGTCCTTTTCGGTGATGATCCCGATATCGGCGTTACGCTGCTTGAAGATGCGGTTTTCGGTCAGAAGCCCGTGCAGATCGTCCAGCACGCGCGGGAAGCCGTCGCACCAGTCGTCGATCCCGTCCAGCGTCTGCGGCGTCAGGTCCTGGTGCACGCCACCGGGCCGGAAATAGGCAGCGTGGAAACGGGCGCCCGAGGCCTGCTCGTAAAAGCCCATCAGCTTTTCACGCTCTTCAAAGGCCCAGAGCGGCGGCGTCAGCGCGCCGACGTCCATGGCTTGCGTCGTGGTGTTCAGGATGTGGTTCAGCACCCGGCCGATCTCGCAGAACAGCACGCGGATCAGGCTGGCGCGGCGCGGAATTACCGTGCCGGTCAGCTTCTCGATGGCCAGACACCAGGCATGTTCCTGGTTCATCGGGGCGACGTAATCCAGCCGGTCCAGATAGGGCAGGTTCTGCAGGTAGGTGCGGCTTTCCATCAGCTTTTCGGTGCCGCGGTGCAGAAGGCCGATATGGGGGTCGCAGCGTTCGACAATCTCGCCGTCAAGCTCCAGCACCAGACGCAAAACGCCATGCGCTGCAGGGTGTTGCGGGCCGAAGTTGATGTTGAAGTTGCGGATGCGCTGCTCGCCCGTTTCCAGGTCGACCGAGCCGTCGTCGTAAGCGTTCTGCCGGATATCGCCGTCCATGTCTCAAGCCTTCTTTTCGTCGCCGGGAAGGATGTATTGCGCACCCTCCCACGGGCTCATGAAATCGAACTGACGGTATTCCTGGGTCAGCTTGACCGGTTCGTAGACGACGCGCTTTTGCACCTCGTCATAGCGGACCTCGGTATAGCCGGTGGTCGGGAAATCCTTGCGCAGGGGATGGCCGCGGAAACCATAGTCGGTCAGGATCCGGCGCAGGTCGGGGTGGCCGGAGAAGAGGATGCCGAACAGGTCAAACACCTCGCGCTCGAACCAGTTGGCCGCCGGATAGACCGGGATCAGCGAAGGGACCATGCCCAGTTCCGAAACCTCGGCCTTCACGCGGATCCGGCCGTTGGTGTACATCGACAGCAGGTGGTAAACCACGTCAAAGCGGTTCACCCGCTCGGGGTGGTCGACGGCGGTGATATCGACGAGCGAGGTCATCCGGGTCGCCGGATCGACCTTCAGGCTGTGCATCACGTCCAGCAGCGCATCCAGCGTCACCGTCAGGGTCAGCTCGCCAAAGGTCTCGACAGCCGAGACGACGCCCGGGCGGGCGGTCATCGCGGCACTCAGTTCGGTCAGGTTCAATGCCATGATGCCCCCTTAACGGACCAGAGTGCCGGTGCGGCGGATTTTGCGCTGCAGCTGCAGGATGCCGTACAGCAAAGCCTCGGCGGTGGGCGGGCAGCCGGGGATGTAGATGTCGACGGGCACGATCCGGTCACAGCCGCGCACCACCGAATAGCTGTAGTGGTAATAGCCGCCGCCATTGGCGCAGGAGCCCATCGAGATCACATAGCGCGGCTCGGGCATCTGGTCATAGACCTTGCGCAGGGCGGGGGCCATCTTGTTGGTCAGCGTCCCCGCCACGATCATCAGGTCGGACTGGCGCGGCGAAGCGCGGGGTGCTGTGCCGAAGCGTTCAAGGTCATAGCGCGGCATCGAGACGTGGATCATCTCGACCGCACAGCAGGCCAGACCGAAGGTCATCCACATCAGCGAGCCGTTGCGCGCCCAGTTGATCACGTCTTCGGTCGAGGTCAGCAGGAAACCCTTGTCCTGCAGCTCGGCATTCAGGGCCTGGGTTGCGACCTCGCGGTCAGCACCGGCCGTATTGACGCCGGTCTGGTAGCCGGAAGACTGGAAGCCCCCGCCGATCTGCCCGATCCGCTCGATCCCGCCAGAGGTGCCATCCAGCGGCGTTGCCTTGTCCGTCACGCCCATTCCAAGGCCCCCTTCTTCCATTCATAGGCAAAGCCCACCGTCAGCACGCCGAGGAAAATCATCATCGACCAGAAGCCCACCATCGAGATCTGCCCGAAGGCCACGGCCCAGGGGAACAGGAAAGCCACCTCAAGGTCGAAGATGATGAACAGGATCGAGACGAGGTAGAAGCGCACGTCGAACTTCATCCGGGCGTCGTCAAAGGCATTGAAGCCGCATTCGTAAGCCGAAAGCTTCTCCGGGTCGGGGTTGCGAACGGCCAGCACGGCGGCGGCCAGCATCAGAACGATTCCAAGCCCGATCGCCACCGCCAAAAGCACGAGAATGGGCAGATATTCACGCAGAAGAGTGTCCACGAAGGGCTCCTTCAACCGATGTCCGGGGGTTTGCCTGCTGCAAACACCCCTGTCTGAGGCTCCGTTTATCGCCAGCCCAAGGCGGGGTCAACCAAAGCCGGGGGAATTTCGGGGCCTTGCAAGGGATTTGCCCCATTTCGGGCGTGCGGAGCCCGGTGGGATTTCGGGCGGTACACCGCCGCCCCGGTTCTGGCCTCTCTTGTCTGGCGCCCCTCCGGCTACAATATCAACAGAGACCCAATTGAAAGTTGCCCCATGCGCCGTCTTGCCGCCCTCGCCCTCTGCCTCCTCCCGCTCTCCGCCCAGGCCGAGGAAGTCGGCCGTGTCGGCGTCGACTGGACCGGCAACGACATCGTGATCGAGGCGATCCCCGATCCCAAGGTGCAGGGTGTGACCTGCCATGTCGCCTATTTCGACCGCTCGGTTCTGGACCGGCTGTCGAACGGCAACTGGTTCGAGGACCCGTCGAATTCCTCGATCGCCTGCCGCCAGACCGGGCCGATCACGGTCGGAAACATCAACACCTCGCCCAAGGGGGAAGAGGTCTTTAGCCGCTCGACCTCGCTCATCTTCAAATCGCTGAACGTGACACGGATCTACGATCAGAAGAACCAGGTCCTGATCTACCTCACCCACGCCAACGACCTGAGCCAGGGCAGCGCCAAGATGTCGATCTCCACCGTCCCGCTCTACGGCGCCGTGAAGAACTGAGCCCCCCGCGAAAACTCCTCCCCGGGCCCCCTCTTCATTGGTCCATAAATATCCCACGGGGGTCTGGGGGTGTGAAACCCCCAGCCGGGTCCGCCGAGCGCCCCCCCCTAACGCATCATCCGCCGCGCCAGATTGGCCGCCTGACGCGCCCGTTTGGCTGTCGCCTTGGCCTCCTGCGCCTGGGCGCGTTCTTCGGGGGTCATGTCCTCGGGTCTGCGGCCCTTGCTCGCGACGTGGTTGATCCCGGCATTGATGCCCCGGTTGATCAGCTGCCCCATGAGGCGGTTGACGATCATCATGATAATGCGGTCCATCGCTCAATCCTCGAAAAGTTCGCTCTGGCCGGTCTCGGGGCCCTCATCTTCCTCATCTGGGGAGGATCCTGGCATTGGCAAGGGGCGGCTGTCCAGAAGTCCTGCCGCGCGCAGTTCTTTCAGCCCCGGCAGGTCGCGGGCGGATTCGAGGCCAAAGTGGTCGAGGAAGGTCTCAGTCACCACGAAAGTCACCGGACGACCCGGGGTCATCCGGCGGCGGCCAAAGCGGATCCAGTCCAGTTCGATCAGCTGATCCACCGTGCCCCGGCTGACAGCGACACCGCGGATCTCTTCGATCTCGGCGCGCGTCACCGGCTGGTGATAGGCCACGATGGCGAGCGTCTCGATCGCGGCGCGGGAGAGTTTGCGGCTTTCGACACTTTCCTTGCGCATGAGATACCCAAGGTCGGGGGCGGTACGGAAGGCATAGGCGTCGCCGACCTTTACGAGGTTCACCCCCCTGCCCTCGTAGCGGCGGCGCAGGTGGGCCAGGGCCTCGGCGGGGTCGCAGCCCTCGGGCAGGCGCTTGACCAGTTCGGCCAGGGTCACCGGGTCGGTCGCGGCGAAGAGGACGGCTTCGACCATCCGCTCCTGCTCGCCCATCGGCGGCGCCTCGAACAGGCTGCGCTCGATCGGTTCGGGGCGGGCGTCGGGGTGCAGCGGGCTCATGCCTCACCCTTCCGGCGCAGCAGGAGCGGGGCGAAGATCTCGCCCTGGCGGATCTCGATCTGGCCGCGCTTGGCCATTTCCAGAATGGCGGCGAAATGGGCTGCGGTGGCAGATTTGCGCCGCTCAGGGGCGGCGCCCCAGCCCTCGGGCAGGAAAGAGGTGAGGTCGGCCCAGGCCCCCATATAGCCCAGAAGCCCGCGCATCCGCTCCAGCGCCTGCTCCATCGTATAGACGTTATGGCGATCAAAGGCATAGGGGCGAAACTCGTCGCGGGTGCGGATGCGGGCATAGGCGCGCATCAGGTCCAGAAGCGTGGCCTCGTAGCGCACGGTCCTGAGGCGGTCGACCAGTTCCGGCACGCCGCGGGCAAAGAAATCGCGGCCCTTCTGGTCGCGCGCCATCAGCCGGGCCGCAGCCTCGCGCATCGCCGACAGACGCTCCAGCTGAAAGGCCAGGTGGGCGGCGAGGTCTTCGGCACTCGGCCCCGGCTCGCCGGGTTCGGGCGGCAGAAGCAGGCGGGATTTGAGATAGGCGAGCCAGGCCGCCATCACCAGATAATCCGCCGCGAGTTCGATCCTGAGCGCCGAGACGCGGGCGACGAAGCCCAGGTATTGTTCAGCCAGCTGCAGGACCGAGATTTTGCGCAGGTCGACCTTCTGGGTCCGCGACAGGGACAGCAGCAGGTCCAAAGGCCCTTCGAACCCCTCGACATCGACGATCAGCGCCTCGGCCGCGAGGCGATCCGAGGGGGCAAGACGGTCGGACAGGTCGAGCTGGTCGCTGGACCAGTCGTCAGCTTGGGCCATGGGCAACATCCGGCATCAGGCGGCCAAGTTCGGCCTCCAACGCCGCCGTGTCAACATCCGAGGGCGCATGGCGGCAGGCCAAAGCCGCAGCCACGCGCTGCAGGGTCGCCGCCGACATCTCGCCCGCCGCACCGGCCACGGATTGCATCTCGGCCAGATCGCCCTTGCAATGCAGGGCAATGTCGCAGCCCGCCGCGATCGAGGCGGCGGTGCGGCTGGCGAGGGTGCCTTGCAAGGCTTCCATGTTCAGATCGTCGGTCATCAGAAGCCCGGCAAAGCCGATCTCGTCGCGGATCACCTTGACCATCGCTTCGGACTGGGTGGCAGGACGCTCGTCATAGGCGGCAAAGACCAGATGACCGGTCATCGCCAGGGGCAGGTCGTTCAGGGCGCGGAAGGGGGCGAAGTCTTGCGCGGCCAGATCTTCGCGGCTGGCGGTCACCCGCGGCAGCGCCAGATGGGTGTCGAGGTGCGAGCGGCCATGGCCGGGCATATGCTTCATCACCGGCAGGCAGCCGCCGGCCAGAAGCCCGTCGGCCACGGCGCGGGCAATCGCGGAAACCTCTGCGGGATCAGAACCATAGCAGCGGTTCTTCAGGAAAGGATGCGTCTCGGGCGTGACCAGATCGCCGACCGGGGCGCAATCGGCATCAATCCCCACTTCGCGCAATTCGCGGGCGATGAGGTGGTAGCGCAGTTCCATCGCCCGCGGGGCATGGGTGCCGGCGGCCTGCACGAAATCCAACGGCGGGGTCCATTCGCGCCAATGCGGCGCGCGCAGGCGCTGGACGCGGCCGCCCTCCTGATCGACCAGCACCGGGGCATCGCGGCCAACCGCTTCGCGCAGGGCGGAGGTCAAGCGCAGAACCTGAGCGGGATTGTCGACGTTGCGGCCGAAGAGGATGAAACCGCAAGGGTCGAAGTCGCGGAAAAAGGCCGCTTCATCGCGGCCCAGTTCCAACCCTTCACAGCCGAAGATCGCAGCGCCGCGACCGTAAGCACTCATCTTTGAGCGACCGGGATGCAGTCGGTCTCTTCGGCCTGCAAAGCGGCGCAGAAGCGGCGGGCGTCGTCATCATTGCCGAAGCCATGCGCGCGCAGGCGGTAGAAGGTGTGACCGCCGCTTTGCGCCGACTGGATGACGATATCCTTGCCGGCCATCAGCTCGGCAAAGCTGCCCTGCAGCTCGGTGAATTTCTGGCGGGCGAGGTCGGGGGTCTCGAACGCGCCAAGCTGGGCCAGACGGGTGCCCTTGGCGATATTGGCGGGGTCGATCTCCCGGGCGGCGGGCAGGGACTTGGCCGAAACCGACTGGATCTTGACCGGCGCCGAGGTCGGGCGCGGCTGCGGCCGCAGGGAGACGCGAATCGCGTTGGGGTCGCTCGGCACGATGGCCGGGCCGGAATCGGCGGGCGTTTCGGGGTCTGCTGGAATCACGCCGATCATGTCGTCAGCCACTGGTTGGCCCGTGATGATCGAGGCTTCCTCGACGGCGTCATTGGCTGCGGCATTGGCTGCGGCGGCGCTGGCCACCGCAGCGGGTGCTGCGTCGCCGTCCTGCAGGGTCACAGCTTGCGGGGCGAGGGTGATCTGGTCCGCCGGCGCGGCCGAAGTGCCCATGGCCGCGATCGCATTGACCGTCAGCCCCTGGTTCAACGCCTGTTCGCCACCCGGATCCGCCGGAGCGATCCGCATGGCCCCCGCCACGGCGCGCATGACCGGGATCCCCGTCACATCGCGCACCGCCAGCCGGTAGCCCCAGATCGCCAGCGCCAGAACCAGCGAGACCGAACAGACCGCGCCGGAAATATTGATCCAGCGCCGCGCCTTGTCGGCCAGCCCGGAGGGAAGACCAGACGTGGAATCGAAAGCCGAGGAGTACTCGTCGTAATTGAAATCTGCCATGTCGCCCCACATGCGCCTGCGATACATCGCCGCCTGCGCTTTACCTGCTCGACCGGCCGGGACGTTTTTAACGCATTTCCTCGACCGGAGTGACGCCCAAGATAGCCAATCCCGCCGAAATCACAACGCCCGTCGCACGGGCCAGAGCGATTTTCGCCGAAGTTGTGGCAGCGTTGCCCTCCTGCACGAAACGCAGCGATGTGTCGTCGTTGCCCTTGTTCCAGAGCCCGTGGAATTCGGACGCCAGTTCATAAAGGAAAAAGGCAATCCGGTGCGGTTCGTTGCCTTTGGCTGCGATCTCGACCTCGCGCGGCCATTCGGCGATCTGCTGGGCCATGTCGATCTCGGCCGGGTGCGACAGCAGGCTCAGGTCGGCTGCGGCAAGCGCCGCATCCGACGTGTCGATTCCCGCCGCCTGCGCCTTGCGCAGGACCGAGTTGATCCGGGCATTGGCATATTGGACGTAGAAGACCGGGTTGTCTTTCGACTGTTCCAGCACCTTGGCGAAGTCGAAATCCAGCGCCACGTCGTTCTTGCGCGTCAGCATCATGAAGCGGGTGACATCGGCACCGGCCTGTTCGACCACATCGCGCAGGGTGACGAAGGTCCCGGCCCGCTTGGACATTTTGAAGGGCTCGCCGTTCTTGTAGAGCTTGACCAGCTGGATCAGCTTGATGTCCAAGGGCACGCGGCCGTTCGACAGGGCCGCAACCGCCGCCTTCATCCGCTTGACATAGCCGCCATGGTCGGCACCCAGAATGTCGATCAGCTCGTCAAAGCCGCGCTGCACCTTGTCGAAGTGATAGGCGATGTCGGGGGCGAAATAGGTCCAGGAGCCATCGGATTTCATCACCGGACGGTCAACGTCGTCGCCATGCGCGGTGGAGCGGAACAGGGTCTGGATGCGCGGCTCGTAATCCTCCGGCACCTTGCCTTTCGGCGGTTCCAGAGTGCCTTCATAGATCAGGCCCTGATCGCGCAGGGTCTGGATCGCGGCCTCGATCTTGCCGGTGCCGTAGAGCGCCTTTTCCGAGGAATAGACATCCATCCGCACGCCAAGCGCCGCCAGATCGTCGCGGATCATCTGCATCATCATCTGGGTGGCAAATTCGCGAATATCCAGCAGCCAGACGGATTCGGGCTGGTTCAGGAGGCTATCGCCGTATTTCGCCTTCAAGGCCTCGCCCACTGGAATCAGGTAGTCGCCGGGGTAAAGACCCTCGCGGATTTCCGGCTCCAGCCCGTTGGCCTCGCGGTAGCGTTCAAAGGCCGAGCGGGCGAGCACATCGACCTGCGCGCCGCCGTCATTGATGTAATATTCGCGGGTGACGGTCCAGCCGGCAAAGGCCAGAAGGTTCGACAGGGCATCGCCCACCACAGCGCCGCGGACATGGCCCACATGCATCGGCCCCGTGGGGTTGGCCGAAACGAATTCGACATTGACCTTGCGGCCCTTGCCCGCCGAGGAGCGGCCAAAATCCTTGCCATCGGTGAGGGCCGCCTTGACGACGCTCTGCCAGACCAGATTCGAGAGGCGCAGATTCAGGAACCCCGGCCCTGCCACTTCCGCGGCCGAAATGCGCGGGTCTTTCGCCAGACGGGCGGCCAGCGCATCGGCAATGGCGCGCGGCGACTGGCCGGCGGGCTTGGCCAGCACCATGGCGGCATTGGTCGCCATATCGCCATGCGCCGGGTCGCGCGGCGGTTCCACCGCGACATTGGCAAGGTCGAGCCCCTGCGGCAGGGCGCCCTCGGCGGCCATGGCGGTCAGTTCGGCCACGACAAGGGCGCGGATATCGGCAAAGAGGTTCATCTGATCAAATCCTGTCTCATCGCCTTGGGGGATGCCAGAGAGGATCGCTCAGGTCAAGGACGCCCGGGGGGCCAGCCGGTGCTGGATCGGCGCCGGCCCCCTGTATTTATACGTTTTACACCGCGGCCCGGCCCGCGCCTCAGGGTTTCGGCGGGGTCTTTTGCCGGATGTAATAGGCCTCGCGCGAGCCGAAGAACATGGTCAGCACCGCGCCGAGCAGCCACCAGAGCGGTTCGGGCACCGTGCTCAGCGCCTGCATCCGGGCCTCGAACCAGACCGGGTTGATGCCCGCCACCACGAAGACCAGAAGCGTGCCAAGCGCCAGCAAGGGGCGCGGCAGGCGGTTCAGCGCGTCGATCAGATGGTCGTAACCGGCCTTGCCTGTCTTGCTTTGCATCTGCACCGGGGGCAGCGGGCCTGCGGCGCCGCTGGTCAGCGCCTCGGCTGCGGCCTCCACTTCGGTGGCGATCTTGGTCATATCCATGTGGGGCATCCTTTTACTTCCAGGCGGCAATGCGGGCCTGATGTTGGGCATCGGTCAAACGGAGAGCGGGGGAGAGGAAGCTTTCGGCGCGGGTGATCCAGCCGCCCTTGCCGCCATCCTTGCGGCAGGCATATTTGCGGCTGGCGGGCCGGGCATCGGCGAGGCTGTAATAGAAGTCACGCCGGGCCACGCTGTAGCGGTCCACCAGCGCCTGCGCGCCCTTCGCGGCCTCGGCCTTGGCGGCGCTGAGGGTGGCGGGACCGATCACGCCATCCTCGCGCAGCATCGTGCCGCAGGATTTCAGCACGCGCTGCAAAAGCTTCACCGCCATCGAGCCCGCGTTGACATACATGTCAAAGACCACAGGCTGCACAGCCTCCGGCAGGCGCGAGAGGCCGGGGCGGTCGAAATATTGGGTCAGAAAGATCTCCACTGCGTCGTCACGGGTCAGGCTGCGTACATCCGAGATGTCGACGCGGCCGTCATGGGTCAGATCGCGGCCAAGGGCGCGCAGGGTGCCGATGGTGACGCCATGGTTGGTGGCGCCCCCCGGATCGGCGGGGTCGTTGACGAAACCGCCCTCGCGGGCGACGATTTCCAAGGCGATCTGGTGAACATCCGGCATGAGCGGCCCCCATTGGTGACCGCGCCAGACTCCGCCTCAGGGGTTAATTTCGCTTAACCACAGCGCACGCCCTCAATTGCCGGGCTTGGGTGCCACATAGACGCCCTGTTCCTTCAGCGCATCCACGACTTCCTTGGGCATGTATTTCTCGTCATGTTTGGCCAGGATTTCGGTGGCGACAAAGGTCTTGTCCTGCATCTGCCCCAAAGCGATCACGCCGGCGCCTTCGGCAAACAGGTCCGGCAGAACGCCTTTGAAAGACACGGGCACCGTGGCATTCGTATCGGTGACGCTGAAGGTGATCACATCGCCCTGCCCGCGTACCAGCGAGCCCACCTCGACTAGACCGCCCAAGCGGAACACCTCACCGGCCCGCGGCGGTTCGCTGCCGACTTGCGAGGGGGAGCGGAACAGGTTCAGCCCATCCTTCATCGCGTAGGTGATCAACCCGACTGACAGTGCCGAGGCGAGGAAGGCCACCAGAATGATCTGGATGCGCCGCTTCTTCTTCAGCCCTTTGAGCCCGGCCATCAGAACCTCACGGGAAGATCGGGGCCAGCATCAGCCCCATGGTTTCCGGCAGGCCCAGCATCAGGTTGGCGTTCTGCAGGGCCTGACCCGACGAGCCCTTGTTGAGGTTGTCCAAGACTGCCACCACCACGGCACGCCCCGGCATCCGGTCGCCGATCACGCCGACATGGCAGAAGTTCGACCCGGCGATGTCACGGGTCGAGGGCAGCTGGCCAAAGGGCAGCACGCGCAGGAAGGGCTCCTCGGCATAGGCCGCGCGCAGGGTCTCGTGCACCGTGGCGGGGTCGCCCTTGACGTAAACGGTGGCGAGGATGCCCCGGTTCATCGGCAGCAGATGCGGGGTGAACTGGACCATGACAGGGCGACCGGCGATCTTCGAGAACTCCTGATCGAACTCACCCAGGTGCCGATGCTTGCCGCCAGCAGAATAAGTATGGGTGCCGCCCGACAGCTCGGCATGCAGCAGGTTTTCCTTGGCCGAGCGCCCTGCCCCGGACACCCCAGCTTTCAGGTCGATCACGATCTGGTCAAGGTCGATCACCCCCGCCGCGATCAGCGGGCGCAGGGCGAACTGGCCGGTGGCGGCATTGCAACCGGTGCCGGCCACCAGACGCGCCTTGGCGATGTCGTCGCGGTAGAACTCGGTCAGGCCATAAACGGCCTCGGCCTGCAGCTCGGGGTGGATATGCGGGGCGCCATACCATTTCTCGTAAGACGCCGCGTCGCGCAGCCGGAAGCCTGCAGACAGGTCAACGATCTTGAGGCTGCGCGGCAGCTTGTCGATCACCTCCTGGCTCGTGCCATGCGGCAGGGCGCAGAAGCAGAGGTCGATCTTCGAAAAGTCGATCTCCTCGATCTTGACCAGCTTGGGCAGGTCCAGGTGGCGCAGGAAGGGGAAGACCTCGGCCATCTCCATCCCGGCCTTGCGGTCGGCGGCGAGGGCTGCGACCTCCATCTGCGGATGGGTGGCGATCAGGCGGACAAGTTCTGCCCCCGTATAGCCCGAGGCGCCGAGAATTGCGATTTGAAAGGTCATGGCATGCCGTCCCGCTGCAGGTTCGGCCCTCTATCTGGCGTCTCGGCCCGAGGATGCAAGTGAAATCATGCCGCAGGGGCTGCCTTGGGCGCAACCCGGGCCGATCCCGGCGCGAATCCGCAAACGGCGGGCCCTGCCGCCAGCCCCCGCCTGACCGCCCGGGCGACGGGGTGCCGATGATCCCACGGCCGCTCTCTTCGCCTTCGGCCCGCAAAACGGGCGACGGGGAAACCAGCGCGAACGGATTGACCCCAGAAGGTGCATGTCATAACCACCCTACATTGGATGAACTAAATTTGCCCCGACGCGCTTGCCCTTTTGGTCTGTTGCGCTAATCTGGAACGGTCTTTGGTGGGGCACAGGATTAAGGTCGGTTATTTTCGAATCTCCCGAGGAACTGCTTTATCGAGGCCCTAATGAAGTTACTTGCTGTCGACGATGACTATTTCATCCGCGAACTGCTGCCCTTGATTCTCACCAAGGCCGGGTTCCCGGATGTCTTTGCTGCAGCATCCGGGGCGGAGGCCCTGGACCTTCTGAACCAGAGCGATCGCAGCTTCGATTGCCTGCTTCTGGACATCAACATGCCCGGCATGGACGGGATTGAGCTGTGCGGCCACATCCGGCGTCTGCCCGCCTACCGGACCACCCCGATCATCATGCTGACCGCGATGACCGAGAAGAAGTACATCGAGGATGCCTTCAAGGCCGGGGCCACCGACTACCTGACCAAGCCCTTCGAGGTGGCCGAGGTCGGCGCGCGGCTGCGCGTCATCGAGGCGCTGGTGCTGGCCCGCAAGAACGGCTTTGCCGGCCTCGAGACGGTTCCGACCGAGGATGCCAATGTGCTCCGCCACGGTTTCACCCTGGCCGAGGACATCAAGATCACCGCCGGCGCGGACTGCGTGGATTATGCGGCCTTGCGCAACTATCTGTTGCAGCTGTCGCGGTCGGGCCTCGACAGCGTGCAGGTGATGGCGGTCAAGATCGACCAGATCGCAACCCTATATGAGACCACCACGACCAGCGAATATGTCGAGATGCTGGGCGAAGTGGCGGAATCGGTGAACCGGGCCTTGGCCAAACACGGCTGCCTGCTGGCCTATGCCGGCAACGGGGCCTTCGTGGTGATCTCCAGCAAGGCGACGCTGGAGGCTTCGCACGGGCTGGAGGCCGAGGTGCAGGGCCTGCTGGACGACAAGGATCTGGAGTTCGAAAACGGTCGCCCGATGGATATCACCATCTCGATCGGCAACCCGATCCGGCCAAGCGCCAACCCCGGGCAGCGCGCCCGCAAGGCCTGCGAACGCGCGATCGAGCGGGCCGAAACCCGCCTGCGCAACAAGCTGAGCCGCCGCCGCCCGCCCAACATCCACATGATGCGCTGATTGCCGCCTTACCGGGGGGGCCGGGGCGGTGCCCCTCCCCCGCCTGCGGACTTTCGCCGCTCAGCGGTTCTTGGGGTCGCGAGTCGGGATGGTGAACCAGAAGGTGGTGAGGCCCGGCGACTCGCTGTCGAATCCCACCTTGCCGCCGGTCTGCTCTACGATCTGCTTGGTGATGCTGAGCCCCAGCCCCGTGCCACCATGGGTGCGGGTCGAGGAGAGGTCGGCCTGCGAAAAGGGCTCGAAGATCTGGCTGCGGAAGGCTTCGGGCACGCCGCGGCCCGTGTTGCGGACCGAGATGCGCAGCTCCTCGCCCAGATCCTCGCCCAGAATCTCGACCGTCGTGCCGCGGTCGGCGAATTTCGCCGCATTCGACAAGAGGTTCGCCATCACCTGACCCAGCCGCCGCGCATCGACAAAGCCGAGGATCGGCTGTTTGGGATAGACGATTTCCATCCGCACCCCGTATTTGTCGGCAAAGGCGAGACTGGCCATCACCGCCTCCTCGACCAGGGGCATGATGTTCTGCTGCGTCAGGGCGAAGCGCATCTGCTTTGACGAAAAGCGTTCAAAATCAAGGATATCATTGACGAGCGTCAAGAGACGCTTGCCGTTTTGCTGGGCTATGTACAGCAGGCGCTGCGCCGGGTCGGACAGGGATTCGGTGTCCATCGAGCTTAGAAGCGACAGGGCGCCCAGCACGCTGGTCAGGGGCGTGCGCAGCTCGTGGCTGACGGTGGCCACGAACTCGCTCTTGATCTCGTTCAGGCGGCGCTGTTCGGTGGCATCGACGATCTGCGCGATGAACTGCTCGGGCCGGCCGTGGACATCGCGGACCAGCGACACACTCAGCAGACCCCAGACAATCGCGCCATTCGCCCGATAGAACCGCTTCTGCAGTTGGTAGGACGAGATCTTGCCCTCGACCAGCTGCCCCAGCAACTCGAGGTCTTCGGCCAGATCGTCCGGATGGGTCAGCGTCTGGAAATTGGTCTTCAGCAATTCTTCCGTGGTGAAGCCCATCAGCTCGCACAGGGCCGAATTCACGCGCAGGAAGCGGCCATCCAGCCCGACGATCGCCTTGCCGATCGTTGCGCTGTCAAAGGCCGAGCGAAACTGTTCGACGCTGCGCAACAGGGCCAGTTCGGTGGCCTTCTGCTCGGTGATGTCCGTCATCGCCCCGCTGAGCCGCGTGGCAACCCCGGAGGCATTGCGGGTGGCGACCGAAATGTCGGTCTTGATCCATTGCCAGCGCGAGCCGTCGCGCCGCAAAAGCCGGTATTCGCATCCCGCCCGGTCGGCCAGACCCTCCTGACACAGCCGGATCGGCTCCAGTGCTGCGGCCAGGTCATCGGGATGCACGCGCGACCGCCATTCGACCTGCACGTCGGTCGTCTCTCCCGGCGCAAGCTCCAACAGGTCGCGCCACATGTCCGAGACGATCACCTCGTCCGTCAGCGGGCGATATTCGAAAACGCCGATGCAGGCCCCGCGCAAGGCGTTCTTCGACAGCGACAATTCCTCTTCCAGCCGCAGGGCCAGTGACCGTTCGGCCGCGGCATTGTGCAGGATCAGAGTGTGGCAGGTCTGGCCCGCCGGGTCCTTCCAGGCGGTCACCTCCACCTGCAGATCCAGCGCCTTCCCCGCAACATCACGCGCCCTGACGCCGTGCAGACGGGTCTGGCCCTCGGGCACATCGTCGCCGCGGCCAAGCTTGGCCAGGGCGCTGAAGCAGAGGATGTCCTCGACCTCACGTCCCTCAAGCGCGCGTGGTGCATAGCCCAGAAGCCGGTCGGCCATCAGGCTGGAGAAGAGAATCTTTCCCGCGCCGTCGAGGATCATCGTCGCGACTCCCGCATTTCTGAGGGCCTCGACGAGCAGAAGGTCGTTCATCTTGTCCCGGTCTCCAGGAAGGGCCCGCCGAACTGTGGCGACGGAAGTGTTGATACATATTGCGGTATGAGCGCGAAGCCTCTCCATTCAAGGACTTCTGACCCACGACGGACGGGCGGCATTGCCAAAACCAATGGCACACACAAGAAAAAGTACTGCAGCCTGTCCAGGCTAACCGCACCCAGGCCCAAGAATGCCACATTTAAAACATAAGAACTGAATACAGAAACTAACGTCTAAGCGACTGTTCAGAAAGCGTTCCATGTCCCGCCAGATCTTCGTCTCACCCACCCTCGAAGGCTATCCTCGGGAAAGTCGCGCCATCTCGGTCGAGAAAACGGCGCCAGTCTGGATCATCACGGGGGCCCTGCAATGCTTGGTCTGATACTTGTCGGTTGCGCGTCGGGATTGGTCGCCACGGCAGTCGCGCTCTTGGCCGGGGCCTCTTTCAAGGTCGCTTTACTGATTTGCTGCCTGGCCACTCTCGCGGGCGCGATCCTGGCTTCTGCAGCAAAAAAACCTTTGGCAGAAATGCGCGCGCGCCGCAACCCGGTTCACAATTCCGGCAAAGCGGTCGGCAGTTTAACGGCCGAACCGCCTGCGGAATTACCGCCCCCGGACCAGAGCGGCGCGATTTCCGGCGAAGCTGCAAATTCCCTGGCGACGGTCGGGCAAAACCCGGCGGGCCTGCGCAGGACGCTGGTCCCGGCGATGCGGATCCTGGCGGTGGACGATGACCCTTTCATCCGCGAACTGGTGCCGATGATCTCTGCCGAGGTGGGGTTCCGCAAGGTCACCACGGCGGCGTCGGGCTGGGAAGCGCTCGCCCTGCTCGGAACCGGAGAGCGGCTTTACGACTGCCTCCTTCTTGACATCGACATGCCCGACATGGACGGAATCGAGCTCTGCCGCCAGCTGCGCGAAGTGCCGGCCTACCGCGACGTGCCGGTCATCATGCTGACCGCGATGCGCGACATGCGGCATATGGACAGCGCCTTTCGCGCCGGCGCCACCGATTACACGACCAAACCCTTCGACGTGATCGAATTCGGCGCGCGCCTGCATCTGGCGCAGGACCGGATCGAGGCGCTTGCTGATCTTGCGCCCGAAGCCACTTCTGAAGCGGGGCAGATCGGCGCTGGCCGCCAAAGCACGCTTGAACTGCAGGTCGCGGGCATGCCCAACCTGATCGAGCAGCGCTCGCTGGCCAATTATATCGGACAGTTGAACCGCGGGGAGGCCAACAAGATCGCGGTTCTGGCGGTGCAGATGGACCAGATCGACTCCATCGGCCCGGATGTGACGACCAAGACCAGGATCGCCGCCCTGCGCGATGTGGCAACCGCGGTCTGCGCGGTGATCGGGGTGGAGAATTGCCAGATCGCCTATGGCGGCCATGGCATCTTTCTTCTGGCCGTCCAGACCTCGGCCCTGTCCAGCCGCGACATCGAGGCCGAAATCAACCAGCACCTTTCCGCCCCTCAGGGTGAGACCTCCCCCGCAGCCGCACCCCACCTGACCATCTCGGCCGGAGAGCCGGTTCTGCTGCAGGGCAGGAAGCAGCAGCGTGCGGAGATGGCTTTCAAGCGCGCCGTGCTGGCGGTCAACCACCGCAAACTCTTTGACCGCAGCGAGTTGAATTCGCTCGACGGACTCAAATAAGCCCCAGACCTGCTTGCGGGTGTGGGGGCCGTTAATTTCTCCCGGGCGAATTTTCGGTCACCGCAATTTCCTGTTACCGAAATTCATAACTCGGACACCAACTTGTCCGGGACCGCCCCGCCTCTATCATAATTCGGCCCCAAAGCGGCGGCATCGTGAATAAGACCGAAGTCGCAAAACGTCCCACCCAAGCGGCCTGCAAAGGCTGCGACAAAAAACCGCGCAACGACCAACGCAGACATTCGGCGGATCGAGAAGAACCATGAAGATACTTGCCGTAGACGATGACGAGATGATTCTTGAAATCCTGACGATTGCGCTGGCGCAATCGGGATTCGATAACGTCGAAACCGCCACGTCTGCCCGCATGGCCATGGCAATGGTCGAAGCCGCCCCCCAGCCCTATGACTGCCTGATGCTCGACATCCAGATGCCGGAGATCGACGGCATCACCTTCTGCTCCTGGGTCAAGCGCAAGAGCGGCTATGGCGCGACCCCGGTGATCATGGTCACCGCGATGTCGGACCGCAGCTTTGTCCAGCGCGCCTTTGCCGCCGGGGCCACCGATTACGTGACCAAGCCTTTCGACGCGCTGGAACTGGGCACAAGGGTTGCCCTGGCGCGGCGCTTGGTCGAGGAAGGCTCGCGGACCCGCGAGAAGGCGATGGAGGTGAGGCTCCTGCGCGACGAGATGGAGCGTGAGGCGCGTGTGACCTTTGGCCAGCCGGTCACGGTGACCGAAGTGCCGGGGGTGATCGGGATCGTCAACCTGGAGAACTACCTGCTGCAGATGTCACGCGGCGATCTGGGGACCACGACGCTGCTTGGCGTCAAGGTGCGCGGTCTTGCCGAATATCACAGAACACTGTCGGCAACCGATTATCACTTCCTGCTGGCCGATGTGGCCGAGGCCCTGTCGCAGGCCCTGCGCGGGCACGAGTTCTTCGTGGCCTATGCCGGCAGCGGCACCTTTGCCGTGGTCGTCCATGGCGCGGGCCCCGGTCCGGTCGAAGAACTGGCACTTGTGGCCGAGGATCTGTTGCAGCGCATGGGCGCCACCGAGGGCATGGATACCGAAGCCGAGTTGCGCTTTGAATGCGGTACGCCGGTCCGGGTCGGCATGCTGCGCAGCGGCGCCTCGGCGGTGCAGCTTTTGTACATGACCCTGGCCCAGCTGGATCAGGACATCGCCGACCATCATGCCATCAAGCCCGATCGGCCGCAGGCCCCCGCGTCTGCTCTGGCCGGATTGCTTAACAAACTCTGGGCCTGACCGCGCCTGCCGCCCCTGAAGCATGCCAGGCGCCGGGGTGAAGGCGCGGGACGTGCCCTGCCCCGGCCTCAGTCTGCCTGATCGACCGACGTCCGGTTCAGGTGCCATTTGTTCCAGATCGCCAGGATCTGATTCCCAAGCTGCATCGGATCGAAGGGTTTGACGATCACGTCGAGGGCCCCCGCCTCCAGGAATTTCCGCACATCCGATTGCTGCGCCTTGGCGGTCATGAAAATCGCCGGAGTCTCGGCAAATTCGGCCTTCTCGCGCAACGCGCTCAAGGTCTCCTCGCCGTTCATCCCGGGCATCATCACATCCAGAAGAAACAGGTCCGGCCGCGCGGCAGCCGCCCCCTCCAGCGCCTCGCGCCCCGAAGCGAATTGCACGACCTGCAGTCCGCCGACCATTTCCAGCGCGATCAACGCGATCTCGCGGATATCAGGGTCGTCTTCGACATGCACTATTCGGGGCATTTTGGGCATCGTGTTTCCTTGGGGGTCTGGGCAAATCTGGCCAGGGTTGTTTTACGAACTACCAGTTCACCAAATGCACGAGCAAGGTACAAGCCACAGAATACCCATCACCATGCCCATCGCCCCAATCAGGCAACGGCCCGCATGCTGCCGGCCTTCGGCAAGTCGATGATGAAAGTCGTCCCTGCACCCATCTCACTGGTAAAGGTAATCTTTCCCTCATGCTTGTCCATGATCGATTTCGCAATGCTCAATCCCAATCCTGTGCCACCCCGGCGTTGATCGACCTGGGTATGGGCCTGGACAAACCGGGTGAACAGGGCGCCCTGCGCCTCGGGCGGGATGCCGTCGCCACGGTCGGTCACGGTCAGGCGCACGCCCTCGGGGTGTTCTTCGACCCCCAGATCGACCGCCTGCCCCTCGGGTGAGAATTTCACCGCGTTGGAGATCAGGTTGGTCAGGACCTGCATCATGCCATCGCGGCTGACCCGGGCATAGATCGGCTCACGCGGACCGATCCGTCGCAGGCTCACGCCATATTCAAGGCCATAACCCGCATTGGCCGCCACCGCATCATCGGCGAAGGCCACGAGGTCGATGGTTTCAAAGCTGAAATCCATCATGTTGGCATCGAGCTTTTCCAGATCCAGAAGATCGTTGATCAGCCGGACCAGCCGGTCGACATTGCTCAGCGCCACCTGGATCAGCCTTGCGGAACGTTCCGGGATCGCCCCGAGCGCGCCCGAGGAAATCAGGTTGAGCGAGCCCTTGATCGAGGTCAGCGGCGAGCGCAGCTCATGGCTGACGGTCGAGACGAATTCGGTCTTGTCACGCTCGGCGCGCTTGCGCTCGGAGATGTCGCGCACCATGGCCACAAAGCGCGGCGCACCCTCCAGGCTGTGATCCAGTTGCAGGCTGACCTCGATCGGCCCGGTGCTGATCGCATCCTCGTACAGCACGGAATCGATGGTGCCAGCCAGAAGCGCCGCGGCGCGTTCGCGGAACAGCGCCTCGTCGAAGCGTTCGCTGACATCGGCCAGACGCTTGCCGGCAAGCTCGGTCGCCTTCCAGTTCATCGCGGCGAGAGAGCGTTTGTTGAGATAGAGGAGTTCCAGCGAATCTGTCGTCATCACATAGACTTCGTCCTGCAACAGGTCGATCATCGCGCGGTTGTGCATGTCGGCCTGCGAGAGCCGGGTTTCGCGGATGTCGGTGCGCAACCAGATCGCACGCGCCAGCTTGCCCGCTTCGTCCACCACCGGAACGATGGTCGCCTTCGTCCACAGGATGCTGCCGTCCTTGCAGCGGATCCGGGTTTCGCCGGCCCACATCTGGCCGGTTTTCACCTTGGTCCAGAGCGTGGCGAAAGAGCCGACCGAGTCGGCCAGCAGCACGTCGTTGAACGCCTGCCCCAAAAGTTCGTCGCCGCGATGGCCGGTCGCCAGCGCCAGCGTGCCGTTGACATAGCTGATGATACCGTCGGCATCGACGATGCTGACCATGGCATGCGCCTCCATGGCGCGGCGGCACAGGGTCAGCTCCTCCTCCCGGAGCCGCAGTTGTGTCGTCTTGACCCGCAACGTGCGGAAACCTCCAAAAATCACCAACAAAAGCACAGCGACCAAAACGAGCAAAAACGCCCGGTCGTCGAATCCCCTGGTGACGGTGCTAAGCTGGGCGAAAAAAGATGCGCCGGCGTCCGCCATTCCGATACCCTTTACCTTAATTGCGCCCGGCAAAACTGCGCTGCGGCCTGTGCAAAACCAGACCACGACAGCGCCGGACGCGCGTCCTATGGGGGAGGAGTATCCCCAACACTGTGACCTTTTTGAGTTCACTTCCTGAATAGTCGCAGCCCGGTTCGCCACAATGTTTCCCCGGCACCCGAAGGCCGCAGCGCCAGCCCGTCGCACCCTTGCCAGCCCTGACGGCGGGCCGCCGCGCGGGCCGGCTCGACATGGTTGGCGGGCTCGGGAGACAGGCCTTTTTTCGCCCCTTCGGGCCCAAAACCGAAGCTTTCCCCAGCTTGCAAGGGTTCAGGCGGCGGGGCTGTCGGCGGTCGCCTTGATCAGGGACAGGCTGCGTTCGGCCACATCTTCCAGATGGATGCGCGATTTGATCAGGGTCATCTCGACATCGGCCGCGTTGGCGTGGTGTTCAAAGCCGGTCAGGGCGATGATCGGAACCCCGGGCTGGCGCAGGCGGATCTCCTCCAGAAGTTCCGCCCCGCTGATCCGCCCCAGATCCCAGTCCAGAATCACAAGGTCGAAGGCCGCGCTCTTCATGAAAGCATGGGCGGCGATCTCGTCGGTCGCGTTGACGATCTCGGCGGCGCCACGATAGGCCGCCACCAGAACCGCAGCGAAATCCTTGTCGGCCTCGATATGGAGGATGCGCGGAATGGCGCTGGTGGGCGCTTTGCCGGGGCGATCTGGCGTCTCTTCCTCGCGCGGGGGGCGGATGCCAACGGCGGTCATCACGGTAACCCAGAAGGTGGTGACCACCCCCGGTTCCGAGACAAAGCCGATCTGGCCATCCATCTGTTCGATGGTCTTCTTGGCGATGTGCAGACCCAGCCCCGTCCCCTCGCTCTGCCGGTTGGAGGAGCCGTCAACCTGCGAGAAGGCCTTGAAGATCCGGTCGTGGAACTCGGCCGGGATGCCGCGGCCGTGGTCGGTTACGGACACCTTGGCGTAAGCGTCAAAGGTCTCGACCGAGACGGTGACGACGCCGCCGCGTGGCGAGAACTTGGCCGCATTCGACAGAAGGTTGGTCATGATCTGCTGGAAGCGGTTTTCCTCGATCATCACGGTGACGCCGGGCACGGTGGTCGCGGTCTCGTAGGTCACGTTGAACCGTGAGGCGAAGGGCTGGTTGACCTGGATCGCGCGCAGCACCTGCACCGAAAGATCGGCGGCGGCGAGCAAGGGCTTGGGCGGCCCCGCCTCCAGCTTCTCAAGATCCAGGATGTCGTTGACCAGCAGGATCAGCCGGTCGCAATTCTTCTGGGCGATCGACAGCATGCGCCGGGCCGCTTCGGGGATGCCCTCGGACATGGCGTTCAGCAAGAGCGAGACCGAGCCGTTGATCGAGGTCAGCGGCGTGCGCAATTCATGGCTGACGGTCGAGACGAACTGTGTCTTCAGCTCTTCGACCTGGCGTTGGTCGGTCACGTCGGTCTGCAGGCCGATCAGCCGCCAGGCGCGGCCATCGGCATCGCGGTCCTCGCCCACGGCGTCCGACCGCATCCAGCGCCAGCTGCCATCCTGCATCTGCACGCGGTATTCGGTGACCGAGCGCAGAACGCGCCCCTCGATGCAGGCCTCGTCGGCCGCGTTGACCTTGGGCAGGTCATCGGGGTGGACGCGCTTGCGCCAGCTTTGCTGGCTGTCGACCTCTTCGTCGTCGCGGTAGCCCAGAAGATCGCGCCAGGTGCGCGAGACGATGGATTTGCCGGTCCGCAGGTCGATGTCGAACACGCCGATCTTGGCACCGGTCAGGGCAAGGTCGAGCCGGTGCTGGGTCGAGCGCAGCTGGTCCTGGATGCGGCGCTGTTCGGTGATGTTGCGCATGACGGCGGTATAACGCCACTCCCCGGCACCGGTGACCCAGGGGATGATCTGCACATCCAGCGTGATCGCCTGTCCGAAGCCCGAAGTGGTGCGCAACACGCCACGGTAGCTCGGGTGGTCGCTGGCGCCCTCCGGCCGGTCGAAATAGCTGTCGAGCTGGCCATCGACCAGCAGCGAGAAAGGCTTTCCGATCAACTGGTTGCGCTCGCGGCCCAAGACCCGGATCAGCGCGTCGTTGACCCGCATGACATTGCCCTGGCCATCAAGCAGGGCAATCTTCGCCACCGCCGATTCGATGATCGAGCGGTTCTCCTCGACCTGGGCGGCCAATTCCCCGGTGCGCAGGGCCACGATGTCGCGGATCAGCTCTTCGCGCCGCGTGAGGTTGAGCAGGAAAATTCCGAAGAGGAAGGAGAACAGAAGCCCGACGACCAGAATGGCCAGAGCCTGGATGTTGGACAGGCGGCTTTCGAACACCGGGCTGCTTTGCCATTCGAAGGTCCAGGTTTGCCCGAAGATCTCCATGCGGTCGACGATGCGGAAACGCGGCAGGCGCGCGACGCTGGCGACATCGACGTCGGTGTAAAGCAGCTTCTCCTTGTCGATATCGGGGCCGCTGTAGATCGAGACGGTCAGGTCATTGGTCTGACTGCGGGTCAGATCGTCCAGCATCCGGGTGGCGAAGACCGGCGCATAGACCCAGCCAAGGAAGGCGTCGCGGCGCCCCTGCACCGTCGTCGGCGCATCGGGTGTCGAATAGACAGGCGCCAGAAGCAGAAAGCCGGTGCGACGCTCGGTCTCCGGCCAGATCACGATCGGCCGCGTAATCGTGACATTGCCGGTATCGCGCGCGGTGATGGCCGCCATGGCGCGGTTTTCCTCGTAGGCGATGTTGAGGCCAAGGACCTGGTTCGCCAGCACGGCCGGGGCGAAGTACTTGACCACGAACATCGGATCCGCAGTCATCGCGGGCTTGATCGTGACATCGCCGACGCCCTCGTCGCGCATCTCCTGCTGGAATTTCGCCAGATCCTGCGGCGCGACGATCTCGGCAAAGCCGATGCCATTCAGCCCTTTGAGGTTCTGCCCCAGGTTCAGCGCGCGCACATAATTGGTCCACTCCTCCTCGCTGACATGGGTGGAGCTGCGGTAAAAGCCGGCACCGCCGCGCAGGCCAAGGTCATAGGCGTCGAAGCGGTGCTGCAGGGCGCGGGCATTGTCGCCGACCAGGGTGCGGAACTGCGCCTCGTCCGAAAGGTCACCCATCCGCGAGATCGCGTACCACGACAGAAAGGTCACGGCGACCGAGAAGGCAATATAGACCACGGCGGAGGGGCTGAACCGCGGCAAGGCGATGTCGCGCCAGTAAAGCGCGGGCTTGCTGTTCCATGGCCCGAGCACCGCCATCGGTAGCGTCAGCGCCACGCCGATCAGATCACCGACCCACCAGATGATCCAGTTGTGCACCAGATTGGAGGATCCGGCCGGATGGCCGATGACGAAAATCGCCATGCCGATGGTGGGCACGTAAAGGCAGCTCACCGGCAATATGACGCCGCCGATCAGCGCCAGCTGGCGAAAGCCCGTCAGGCGCAGCGGAAATCCGCAGATCTGGCGGATGATCCCGGCGGTCGCCACGCACTGCGCCGTGGTGGCCAGGACCAGAAGCCCGCCTTGCACCATCGCCGGGCCCGGCGCCATCGTCTGAATCCCGAGATAGGCGATCAGAATCCGGCTGGCCAGCGCGCCCAGAAACACGCCAGGCCAGAGGCCGCGGCCAAAGAACACAAGCGCCGCGAGCCCGAAGCCCGTGCCACGCAGAATCACGACATCCTGACCACCGGCCGGCACAAGGTAGAGCCCGGTGAGGCTCACAACCAGAAACGCCGCAGCGAGCGCGAGGATTTGAACCAGCCTCACAGGCGCAGCAAGGCCGTGCACGAGGTCGGAATCGTGTTCAATGGCCATTTCGCCGTATTTTCCCGTAGACGTGAAGGAAGGCTATACAGGTTGGCACAGATCAACAACAGTTCAGTCAGGGCAGAAGGCCGATTATTGCGGCTCCGCAGCGGGCCATCTGCCTGATTTTACATCGGTTTGGATCTTCCTCCCGGCGCCCCCCGGCCCCGCGACGGCAATCCCCGGTCAATCTTCCAGCAAGAGCGCCATTTCCCCCATCATCACATCCAGACAGGTCAGAAGCTCGGCATCGGGCCAGCGCTTGTCCTTGGCAGTGGCGCGCGCCAGGATGGCAAGCTCGGCCCTTTGCGACAGCGTGCCCAGATCCACAAAACCCAGCGTCGCGGCCAGTCCCACCATGCGGTGCGCCCCGAAGCGGATCTCGTCCAGCAGCGCGGTCGGGTCCTGCACGCCTTCCAGCTGGTCCCGGATCTCTTCGAACCGGTCCAGCCGCTCGGACATCAGCGCAAGGAACCTCGGGCGAAGTTCCTGTATCTTCAGGGCGATGCTGTCCAGGTTCTGCATGCGGCCTCCGGCCTCGGGGGGATCAATACACCCGGCTGTAGGGTTTGAGCACCAGAGGCGCCGTCAGGTCCGGCTCCGGCGCAGAGGCCGCAGGGCGGCCCGCGTTCCAGACGATATCCTCGATCGCGCGCCTCAGCAGCGCGACCGCAACCCGCCCGGTCTTCATCATGCCGACCGGACGCGCCGGCCCGACCACGATCCGCACTGTCAACGGCTGGCCATGATCATCCGTCAGATCGAGCTTCTCGATCATCAGGTTGATCTTGAATTCCACCGCATCCAGATCGTCGGCCGCAACCGCCCCGACCACCCCGGCGAAGATCCCGTTGCCCGCATAGGACAGCACGCAATCATAGCTTTTCAGCGAGCGGACCGCACAGGCCGCCACGTCGGACAGGATGTCACGGAAGGCGATGCTGGAACATTGCGAGTAAAGATCGCCGACATCGACGATCCGCAGGGCCATCACGCTGGTGCCGTAAAAGGCGCCGCGCGCCAGTTGCAGCAGGTAGTTTTCCAGCGCGCCATATTCGATCAGCCCGGCCACATCCTTCAGGGCGCCCGGCTCGGCCAGCGCCACATGGGCCAGCGCCTCGACATGCGCCTGCACCGGCGAGGCCGCCTGCCCGACATCGGGGGTCGAGCGTTCGATCTGGATCTGATGCTCGGCCAGACGCAACCGGGTCGTCAGGTCAACCGGGTCGAAGGGCTTGGTGACGTAATCCGAGGCGCCGGCCAGAAAAGCGCGGTCGATGAAGGGCTTGTCCGACAGCGCCGTGGTCATCAGCACCGGCGTGAAGCGGTGCCGGGGGGCGCGGCGGATCCAGCGGCACAGTTCGATTCCATCGACCTCGGGCATCGAGATGTCGAGGAGGAAGCACTGATAGGGCACGGTCGCCGAGCCGATCATCTCGGCCGCCTCTGCCGCACTGTTGGCGGTGGAGATGTTGTTGTAGCCATGCAGCCGCAGAACCTCGACCAGAAGTTCCAGGGTAAGGGCGTCGTCATCGACAGCAAGTATCTTCATTTCGTTCCAGCCCCGATCAACCTCTGTGTCCGCGATCTTGCCCGCCCCGGGGCCAAAGACTCGCTTAAGGTCTCATTAACTCACTAAAAGATTGTTCGTAAGTGCGGCGATTATATGGCGATTTGTGGTTGATTCCACTGGGGCGCGCAATCCCTGCGTGCAAGGGCGCCCGCATTGCGGCAAAGGGGAAACACAGGGCGGGAAAACCCGGTCCTGCATCTTCGGAACGGCCGGAAAATGGTGGGTGGTGAGGGACTCGAACCCCCGACATTCTCGGTGTAAACGAGACGCTCTACCAACTGAGCTAACCACCCGATCGCGGCGGTTTAGCCGAGGCTTTTGCAGGATGCAAGCCGCGGCGGACCCGCCCCCTGTCGAGGGGCCGCCGCGGTCATGCCGGCGCTTACGCCTCCATCACCGCGATGACATCGCCGGCCCGGACCGGACGGCCGGGCACCGCGCGACACTCGCGCAGGGTGCCAGAGGCCGGGGCCGGCACCGTGATCTCCATCTTCATCGATTCGATGATGGCCACGGTCTGGCCCGCAGTCACCGTCTCGCCCGGTGCGACGAGGAATTTCCACAGGTTGCCGGGGATCGGGCTTTCGACCCCGGTCAGGCCCGCAGGCACCGCCTCCGCCGGGGCGGGCGGGCCGTCGTCTACCACGAAGCGGTCCAGCCCCGCCGCCTTCCAGCGCGCGCGCTCGGCCTCGAAGGCGGTCTGCTGGCTGGTCTTGAAGGCGCTGATGCTGTCCGCCTCCGCCGCAAAACGGCGCTTATGGTCGGCCCAGCGGAAAGTCGTCTCCTCGATCTTCACCGGATAGCCGCCGTGCGGGAAAGCCGCGCGCGCCTCGGTCAGTTCCGCGGCGCTGACCGGGAAGAAGCGGATCTGGTCGAAGAAGTTCAGAAGCCAGGGCTGGCTGTGGAAAGCCTCGGTCCGGCGCCAGGCGTTCCACATCTGGATGGTGCGGCCCACGAGCTGATAACCGCCCGGCCCCTCCATCCCGTAGATGCACATATAGGCGCCGCCGATGCCCACCGCGTTCTCCGGCGTCCAGGTCCGCGCCGGGTTGTACTTTGTGGTGACCAGCCGATGCCGCGGATCGACCGGCGTCGCCACCGGCGCGCCAAGATAGACATCGCCCAGCCCCAGCACCAGATAGCTGGCGTCATGGACGATCTTCTTCACCGCAGCTTCGTCGTCCAAGCCGTTGATGCGCCTGATGAACTCGATATTGTCAGGACACCAGGGCGCATCGGCGCGCACGAGGTCTTGATACTTCGTCGCAGCCAAGGCCGCCTGCGGGTCGTTCCACGACAAGGGCAGATGCACGATGCGCGAGGGCACGGTGACCGCTTCCGCCGGGGGCAGCTGCGCCTCGATCTCGGCCAAGGCGCTCAGCAGGGTCGCGCGTTTGGTGCGCGTGCTGTCGTAGTGGATCTGCAAGGAGCGGATGCCCGGCGTGACATCAATCAGCGGCAGGCCCGCGTCCTTGACCGCCTGCATCAGAAGATGCACCCGCAGTCGCAGTTCGATGTCCAAGGTCATGGCACCATATTCGACGAGCAGGTTGTCATCGCCCTGCCGGCGGTAGACGACCGGCACCTCGCCCTCCGCCTGACCGATGATCGGAGACCCCGCCCCCTGCACCGCCGGCCCCGCCACCGGGTCATCGTTCAGCACCGGGCGAAAGCGGATGCGGTCGCCGGGACGGAACTGGCCCATCTTCCAGCGGTCCTCTGCCGCGATCACCGCCGGGCAGACAAAGCCGCCAAGGCTTGGCCCGTCGGGACCAAGGATGATCGGCATGTCGCCGGTGAAGTCGATGGCCCCGATCGCATAGGCATTGTCGTGCAGGTTCGAGGGATGCAGCCCGGCCTCGCCACCATCATGCCGCGCCCATTTCGGCGCGGGACCAATCAGGCGCACCCCCGTCCGGTCCGAGTTGAAGTGCACCTCGTAAGGCGTTGAAAACAGGTCGGCAATGTCGCCCTCCTGAAAGAAGTCCGGCGCGCCGTGCGGGCCGTACAGCACGGCCACCTCCCACTCCCGCGTCAGATCCGTCGGTGCCACAACCTCGGGAGCCGCACACGCGGTCCCGGCCAGATGCAACATGTCGCCGGTCTTCAGGACCCCGGTCGCATGGCCACCGAACTGCCCAAGCGCAAAGCAGGCGCGTGAGCCCAGAACCTCTGGCGCCGCAAAGCCGCCCGCCACGGCGAGATAGGTGCGCTGGCCCGCGCCTTCGATGGCGCCGATCGACAGGACTGCGCCCGCAGGCACCTCCACCACCGGACCCGCCACGCGTTGCCCATCCAGCACCAGCTTCATCCGCGCCCCGGCGAGCGCCACCTTGGTCGCCGCCAGAAAGCGCAGGGTCGGGCCGGTCATCGTCAGCTCCAAAGCCGCCGTGTCGGGCGGATTGCCGAGCATCCGGTTCGCCGCCCGGAAACTTTGCGCATCCATCGGGCCGGAGGGCGGCACGCCGACATGCCAAAGGCCAAGCCGCCCCGGCAGTTCCTGCAGGCTCGACTGCGCGCCGGGGGCCAGCACCTCCACCCCCTCGGGTTGATAGGCAAAGCTGCGGAGCGCGGTGGTCGCAACCAACCCCGAAGCCAGCAGGTCAGATCCTGCAATCGCGCGCAGGTAACCGAGGTTGGTCTCGATCCCTTGAACCGAAGTTTCGGCAAGCGCCTTCTGCAGCGCCGTAATCGCCGCGGGGCGATCTGCGCCACGAACGATGATCTTGGCCAGCATCGGATCGTAGTAGGGCGTGACCTCGCAGCCCGTCTCGATCCAGCCATCGACGCGGGCATCATCGGGGAAACGCACCTCGGTCAGCCGCCCGGCGGAGGGGCGGAAATCGGCATGCGGCATTTCGGCGTAAAGCCGGGCCTCGATGGCGGCGCCCTTCGGCTTGGGCAGGGTCGCCGGGATCGTGGCTTCGCCTGCGGCCTGACGGATCATCCATTCCACAAGGTCGATGCCGAAGACCGCTTCGGTCACCGGATGTTCGACCTGAAGCCGGGTGTTGACCTCCAGAAAGTAGAATTCCTCGCGCTTCGGGTCATAGATGAACTCCACCGTCCCCGCCGAAGCATAGGCGACCGAGGCGCAGAGGTCGGTCGCGGCCTTGTGCAGCCGGGCGCGCACCGCGTCCGAAAGCCCGGGAGCCGGGGTTTCCTCGATGACCTTCTGATTGCGCCGCTGCAGGGAGCAGTCGCGTTCGCCGAGGGCCACCACCCGGCCCGCGCCATCGCCGAAGACCTGCACCTCGACATGGCGGGCGTCGGAGACGAAGCGTTCCAGAAACACCCGCGCATCGCCAAAACTGGCGGAGGCGGTGCGCTGGACGCTGGCGAAAGCCGCCCGCAAGGCCGCCTCACCGTCGCAAAGCTGCATCCCGATGCCGCCACCGCCCGCCGTGCTTTTCAGCATGACCGGGTAACCGATCTCGCCCGCCCTTTCGCAGGCCTCTTCGATATCGGCCAGCAGGCCGGTGCCGGGCAGCAAGGGTACGCCCGCCGCCAGGGCCAGATCGCGCGCCGTGTGCTTCATGCCAAAGGCGCGCAGGTGTTCCGGATGCGGGCCGATGAAGATGATCCCCTCGGCTGCCAGCCTTTCGGCGAAACCGATGTTTTCCGACAGGAAGCCGTAACCGGGATGCACCGCCTGCGCCCCCGTCGCCTTGCAGGCGGCCACCACGGCATCGACATCCAGATAGCTTTGCGCGGCAGGCGCCGGGCCAAGACGGACCGCCTCATCCGCCAGCCGGACCGCGGGGGAGAAGCGGTCGGCATCAGAATAGACCGCGACCGAGGCGATCCCCAGTTTTCGGAGTGTGCGGATCACGCGCACCGCGATTTCACCCCGGTTCGCCACAAGAACTTTGCTGAACATGCGCTTAATCCCGGATGATGACGCAGATCGGCGTCGGGTCAAAGCCATTGCAGGGATTGTTGATCTGCGGGCAGTTGGAGATGACGCAAAGCACGTCCATCTCGGCCACCAGCTCCACATGATCACCGGGGGCGGAGATGCCATCGTCGATCGTCATCGACCCGTTCGGACTGATCGGCACGTTCATGAAGAAGTTGATGTTGGGCACGATGTCGCGCTTGGTCATGCCGTGTTTGGCAAGCTCGATGATGAAATTCTCGCGGCAGGCATGCAGATAGCGCGTGCCATGGCCAAAGCGCACGGTGTTGCTTTCACACGAACAGCAGCCGGCCGAGGTGTCGTGCCGCCCGGAGGTATCGGCGGTCACCGTCAGCATCACGCGGCCCTCCGAAGAGACAACCTTGGACCCTTTGCCGATATAGGCCGAGCCTTGGGCGCGCAGGGTCTCCTGGCTGGAGTAACGCTCGCCAAAGTCTTGTGCGGCGTAAAAGATCGTGTCGATGGCCTGTTGGCCGAAGCTGTCCTCGATGCGGATGGTCTGACCCTTTTTGACCAGACCGGACCACGGCTTTTCGGCGGGGATATCATAGGTTTGCACAGGGGTGTTCATCTTGATCCCTCACACACGGGCGTTGTTTTCAAAGCCGCGGATGGCTTCGGCGGTGGCGGTGCGGCAGAGGTCATCTGCGGGCACCGGGCGGGCGGCCAGCTTTTGCAGCGTGACGGGGCCTGCCTCTTGCACAGGGTCAAGCGGGTGCGGGCAGTTCGACAGCGCCAGAAGCACATCCATTTCCGCCCGCAACTCCACCCAGTCGCCGGGCGTCAGCATCGCCCCGCGCCAGTCGAAGGCGCCTGCCGCGTTGACCCTGACGGGCGCGAAAAGGTTGAAAAGTGACGGCAGATCGCGGCGGTCCAGCCCCAGCTTGGCTGCAGCCAGCACCATGTTCTCCCGCGTGTTGCGCCCCGTGGTCGTGGCGGGAGAGGAGCCGCCGGTCAGGGCATCATGGGCGCCCGAACTGTCCTCGGTGATCGACAACAGCACGCGGCCCATGTCGGAGAAGATCACCCGACCCTTCGAAAGCTCGGTCGTCCATTGCACCTTGACCGTGTCGGGCAGGTTCATCCGCTCGGACGTGTCCTTGGCCGACCAGACGGCCAGCGAAACGGTGGAGGCGCGGGCGCCGGTGACGACACGCAGGGTCTCGCCGGCCTTCAGGGCAAGGCTCGTGTACCAGAAGCCGGGGACGACCTCCTCGGCCAGCACACCCTCGGCCAAGGGCGCGGGGCGCGGGCTTGGCTCCGGCAGGGCCTTGGGCGAAAACTCAAGGCCAAGCCGTTGATGTTCCTCATATCTCTTGCGATCGGCGGCGATCTGGTCAGTGGTTCTGTGGATATGCATTATGGATCCTCAACTCTGCGGGGCCGTCCCGGCGAGGGCCGTCTCAAAGGTCGGGTCGTCCCGACGGGCCGTTTGATCTTCGTCGTAAGGGGTCCTGACCCCCGCCACGCGCGGCGGCCAGAGGGTGATGTCCTTGGCGATGCTGGCGCCGTAGCGCAGCTTCTCCTCCGGGCGGTTGCGGGCGCGTTCGAGGGCCACGACGCGGGTGCCAAGGGTGAAGGCCTCGCGCAGGTCATGGGTGACCATGACCACGGTCATCGGCACCTCGTTCCACAGGCGCTTCATCAGCAGGTGGATCTCGGCCCGGATCCCCGGATCCAGCGCGCCGAAGGGTTCATCCAGCAGCAAGACGCGGGGTTTCATCATCAGGGCCTGCGCCAGCGCCAAGCGTTGCTGCATGCCGCCCGAGAGCTGAGAGGGGTATTTCCCTTCAGACCCCGCAAGGCCGACCTCGGCGATCATCTGGCGCGCCTCGTCCGCCAGACGCCTCCGGGCGGCGCCAAAGGCCCGGCCTGCAAAGCGCGAGCCCTGCAGTTCCGGCCCCAGCATCACATTCCCCAACACCGTCAGATGCGGGAAGACCGAGTAGCGCTGATAGACCACGCCCCGATCCGGCCCGGGTTCCGAGGGCAAGGGCGTGCCGTCCATCAGGATGCGACCGCGGGTCGGGACCTCCTGCCCCAGCAGCATCCGCAACAGCGTGGTCTTGCCGCAGCCCGAAGGGCCAACGAGCGCCACGAAGGAGCGGGCGGCGATCTCCAGCGAGATATTCTCCAGGACGATCTGGTCGCCATATTCCTTCCAGACCTTTTCGATCGAGAGGGCTGTCATTGGCCGCCCTCCAGTTCCGACCAGGGGAAGACCTTGCGGCGGAGCGCGTTCAGGCCAAGGTCGGCCAGCGCCGACAGAAGGGTGATCCAGGCGACATAGGGAAAGATCACATCCATCGCGAGGTAACGGCGGACGAGGAAGATGCGGAAGCCAAGGCCCGAGTCCGCCGAAATCGCCTCGGCCGCGATCAGGAACAGGAAGGCGGGGCCAAGCTGCAACCGCAGGCTGGTGATCAGCCGTGGCAGGGCCTGCGGCAGGACCACGCGCAAAGCCACCAGCCAGGTTCCCGCCGAAAGGGTCTGCGCCTTGACGATCTGCTCGCGCGGCAGGGCCTGCACATGGGCAGCCAGATCGCGGATCATGATCGGCGCCACGCCGATCACGATAAGCGCGATCTTCGCCGTCTCGCCCAGACCCAGGAGGATGAACAGCACCGGCAACAGCGCCAGGGGCGGCACCATCGAGACGAAGCCCACAAAGGGCGCCGCCAGGGCGCGGACCATCGACAGCATCCCGATCGCCATCCCGGCCATGAGCGCCACGAGGGTCGAAATCCCCATCCCCCAGCCGAGACGGCTGAGGCTGGCGAAAGTATCGGCCCAGAGGAGGTAATCCCCGCTCCTCTTGTCAGGCGTGAAGGCCATGGTGTTGATCGTCTCCACCATGGTCGCAAGGCTGGGCAACAGCTTGTCGCCGGGGTTGGTGGACAGGCGCAGGGCCGAGCCCAGAAGATAGACCAGCACCAGAAGGCCAAAGGGCGCCAGCCGGACCAGTGCCGCCGTCCCCGGGGCAAGCTGTTGATTGATCAGCCGCATCTGGCGCCTTACAGCCCGCCGCCTGCGGTCAGCTTCATGTAAGTGTCGCCAAAGCGCAGCTTCACATTGGCCTTGTCGCCCAAGATCGAACCGTCGGGCAGCTCGATCCCCACCGCATCGGCCGAGGTCGCCCCGCTGCCCAGAAGCCCCTTCTCGAACAGGAAGCCGCGCACCCGGTCCATCGTCTTGCCCAGATCGGGCGAGTCGGTGAAGGCCACCGCCTCCTCCGCCTTGGCGAAAAGCTTGGTCGCGGCCATCTGATCCTCGAAGCCTGCCTGATCGGTGCCCGAAGCCTTGCCCATCGCAGCCCGCGCAGCCGCCCCTTCGGGCGTGTCGGCGGTCATCAGGGCGGTGGTCTCGTACCAGATGCCCGCCAAAGCTTTACCGAAATCGGGATTGTCCTTCAGCACATCGGTGTTGGCCACCATCAGGTCGATGATCTCGCCCGGGATCTGCGCGCTGTCGAAGACCTTGGTCGCATCGGGCAGCTTGGCAATCTCGGAAACCATCGGGTTCCAGGTCACCATCGCCTGCACATCCGCCGTCTGGAAGGCGCCCACCATATCCGGATCGGCGGTGTTGACCACGGTCACATCCTTTTCGGACATGCCCACCGTCTCCAGCGCCCGAGCCAGAAGATAATCCGAGACCGAGAATTGCACGAGGTTGACCGGGCGGCCCTTGATATCCTCCAGCTTGCCCGGGCCTTTCAGGAACACCGCGTCATTGCCGGCCGAGAAGTCGCCGACGATGACGGCGGTGGTATCGACCCCGCCCGCCGCCGGGATCGACAGCCCGTCCATATTGGTCAGCGTCACAGCATCATAGGCCCCGGCGGTATATTGGTTCATCGATTCCACATAATCGTTGAACTGGGTGACCTCGATCTTGATCCCGTATTTGTCGGCCCATTTCTTGACGATCCCGGTGTCGGCGGCATAGCCCCAGGGCATCCAGCCGACATAGATCGACCAGGCCACCTTGAAATCACTCTTCTTCTCGGCCCAGGCGGGCGGGGTGAAGGCAAGTGCGCCAAGGACGGCGAGACTGGTCAGTGCGGCTCTGCGCGTGGTCTTCATGATATCCCTTCCTGTTCACAAAAAGGGATCTGACACACGACTTCGCGGCCAATCCCTTGGCTTCACGAGGTCTCCCGGGCTTTTCTCCCGCCGTGCATCTGCCGGATCTGTCTCTCCCGGCAGCTGCGGCTCTCGGACCAGACGCATCTGATGGATGCCGGAACCCTAGCCGCTATACTCATCTATGAGCCTAAGGGGGCGCCGAACCGGGCTCCAAGCCGCAAGGGCGCCGCAGGCCGCGCGTTGCGCCGATGCTCAAGACTGCGGCAGGTTTTCACGGCGATGCTGCCCTTTTGCGCGGCCTCCGCCCCCATCCGTGCAAAAAAACCGACGAATCACCCGTAGGGCGCCAAGGGGAGGTCCGGAGGGGCGCAAAGCCCCTCAGGCGGGGGGTGCGGGGGTGATGAGCGCCCGGAAAACCTTCCAGTGGAAGGTTTTCAGCGAAGAACGCCGCGCAAAGCCTTGCGCGGCCAGGGCCCCCCGCTGCTACCAGAAGAATGCGGTCACTTGCAGCCTTCTTGCGCCCAGGCCTTCAGCGAGAGTTTGAACGCCCCACCCAAGGGATGCTGCTCCAACCGGGCGGAGGGGGCGGCTTCTTTCACATAGAACTTCGCCTGATCGCAAAGCGCGGGCTTGGTCCATTTGTGGCAGGTCGTGCAGGCCTGGCCGGCCCAGGCCTCTTTCGGCAGGCCCTCGATCGGGGCGAAGAGGGGTTGCGAGCCGATCAGGTCCTCGATCGAGCGGCCCTTGATCGCGTCGTCGCCCAGCGTCAGGGGGCCGGCGAAGGTGATCGCCTCGGCGGCGATGGCGGCGGCCATGTCGGCGGGCACCTCGCCCGGGGCAGAGGCCGGGGGAACGGCAGTGGCGGTGATCGGCTTGTCGAGTGCTGACAGCTCGGCCTGGACGGCGGCGGCAAAGCTCGACTGCGGGTATTGCGCAAGGAAACCCGCGAAAGCCTCGCGGGTGGCTTGTTTCTGCACCGCTTCAAAGGCTGCGACCTCGGCCGGGTCGGCCCCGGCGGCGGGACTGCCGGTGACCGGGGCGGGCGTGGGCTTGCCCTGGCCCTTCACCTCGGCCTGCATCACATCGGCCAGCAAGGCCCGCGCCTCTTTCTCATGCGCCGATTTCGGATAGGCGCGCAGGAAGAGCATGATCTGCACCGGGTCGCGCGACTGACTGACATTGGCCCAGAGCGCCGCCTCATCGCCCGAGACCGCATCGGCGGTGAAGACGAAATCGCCGGTCAGGCTTGAGGTGTCCCAGGGGGTCTGCTTGCCGGCCGTCTTGGCCAGAACCTCGACCCGGACATCCTTGAAGGCCTGTTCGATGGCCAGACCCGGGGTCACGATCCTCGCCGCCAGCGCCTTGGTGAAGGGGCTGTTGCCATCGGCGCCGTCCAGGGCCACGTTGCCGGGTGCCGTGGCATAGGCGAGGAAGGTGCCGGTCGGCGCCGACATCTCGGCCAGGCCATTGTCGCTGAGGTCGCGGACCTGCGAGAAGGGGTTGTTGCGGCAAGCGTCGAGGATGACGATGTTGGTCCGGTTATGGGCCGAGAACATCTGGCGCAGCACGGCTTGCGCATCCAGCGCCACCAGCGACAGATCCGCCGCATTGGTCAGCCGCGCATCGACCGGCACCAGGTAATTCTGGCCGAAGCTCTGCACCCCATGACCCGCATAATAGAAAAGGCCGGTCGCATCGGCACCCGCCTCGCGCAGGGCCTTGCCGAAGTCGGTGACGGCGGCGCCCATCGCGGCCATGTCGCCGTCGGTGATCAGCGTCACGGCGAAACCGGCCTTCTTCAAGGCCTCGGCCATCAGCTCGGCGTCATGCGGCGGGTTGGGCAGGGCGTTGACCACCTTGTAGCCGCCATTGCCGATGACCAGCGCGATGCGCGGCTCGGCCAGGGCAAGACTGGCGCAACTGGCCCAAAGCAAGGCAACCCAAAGCCATAGTCGCACCACAATCATCCTCCTGCATGCTCACGGGCCGACCCTTACCCATTCCGCCCGCCCTGACAATGGCCGCCATGCGTTCGACCCGGTGCCGGGGGCAGCACTTCAAGCCCCGGCCGATCACAATCGCCTGACACTGTTGCTTTCCTCGCAAAACAAAGCGCATATTCGGCGGGACCCGGCCGGCCGCGCGACCCTCGGCCTGCGGATCCGCCCGCCTGATGGAGTGTTCTTGATGCTGATGCTTTTGCGACGTCTTGGCCTCTCGACGGGTGTCCTCATCGCCGGCCTGCTTTTCGCCCTCACCGCGCCGGCCAGCGCGCAGGACGCCTTCGCCAAGGGCTGGGTGCTGGAGCCGGAGGGCTCGGCCCTGGGCTTCCTTTCGGTCAAGAACGAGATCAAGGCCGAGATGAACAATATCGCGACCTTCACCGGCACGATCTCGGACAAGGGCGATGCCGAGGTGCATGTGGCGCTCGATTCCATCGACACCCATATCGACCTGCGCAATGTGCGGATGCGGTTCCTGTTCTTTGAAACCTTCAAATTCCCCGAAGCCGTGGTGACCGCCCATATCGACCCGGCGGCGCTGGCCGATCTGGCCACCAAGCGGCGGATCATCATGCCTTTGCCCTTCACCCTGTCGCTGCATGGCGTCACGCAGGCGATGACGACGGATGTCGTCGTCACCCTGATCTCGGATGACCGGGTTTCGGTTGCAAGCCTCGGGGTCATTCCGGTCAATGCCGCCGATTTCAACATGCTGGACAATGTGGCCAAGCTGAACGACGCGGCCAAGGTCAAGGTGGTGCCGGTGGGCTCGGTCACCTTCAACTGGGTCTTCGCCCGGCAGGGCAGCGCGGATGCCGCCGCCGCCCCGGTGGCGCCGCTGGTCGGCGCCGTCACCGCCAAGGAGACGCAGGGCGACTTTGACCCCGCCATGTGCAAGGACCGCTTCGACACGCTCAGCCATGCCGGCAACATCACCTTTGGTTCGGCCTCGGCCCGGCTGGATGTGGCGGACTCGGCCGTCCTGGACACGCTTCTGGACGTGGTGCAGCGCTGCCCCGCCCTGAAGATCGAGATCGGCGGCCATACCGATGAGGTAGGCCCCGATGCCGCCAACCTGACGCTCTCTGAACGGCGCGCGGCCTCGGTTCTGGCCTATCTGACCAGCAAGGGCGTCGCCGCCGACCGGCTGCAGGCCAAGGGCTATGGCGAGACCATGCCCCTTGCCGCCAATGACAGCGAAGAGAACCGCAGCCGGAACCGCCGGATCGAATTCAGGATCGTCGAATAGGGGCCAGTCGCAGCTGCCCCTGTTCTCCTGCCCGTGACGCAGAGCTTTTGGACTTTGAGGATGTGATCTTGCGGAAAGCCTTTCTTGCCCCCTTTGCCCTCTTGTTCCTGCTGCTGGCACCTTTGCCCGCCATGGCGGCCAAGGTGGCGCTGGTCATCGGCATGGGGGCTTACGAACATGTCATCCAGCTGAAGAACACGATCAACGACGCCCGCAACGTCGGCGCCAGTCTGGAGAAGGTCGGCTTCAAGGTCACCTATGCGATCGACGCCTCGCAGAACGAGCTGCTCGACACGATGCAGACCTTTTCCTTCGAGGCCGAGACCGCCGATATCGCGCTGATCTACTATGCCGGCCACGGGGTCGAGGCGAGCGGCGAGAATTACCTGATCCCGGTCGATGCCGATGTGAAATCGAACAAGGATGTGCAGCGGGTTGGCGTCTCGCTGGCGCAGATGCTCAAGGTGGTGGAATCGGCGCGCAAGATGCGCGTGGTCATTCTGGACGCTTGCCGGAACAACCCCTTCGGCGACCTGATCGACACCACGGCCAAACCCGACCCCGCCAAGGCCGGCACCAATGACAGCCGCTCCACCGGCGTGGCGGGACTGGCCCCGGTCAACCCCGACCTCGGCACCCTGGTGGCCTTTGCCGCCAAGGAGGGTCAGGTCGCCCTCGACGGCACCGGCGCCGACAGCCCCTATGCCACGGCGCTGATGAGCCATCTGGGCAAACCCAACCTCGAAATCTCGCTGATGTTCCGGCAGGTCCGCGACGATGTGCTGAAGCAGACCCAGAACCTGCAGGAGCCCTATACCTATGGCTCGCTGTCGGGCACGCCCTTCTATCTGGCCGGGGCGAGCGACGGGGCGACCGATGTGGCCGAGGTGGCCGATACCAAGGTCGCCTGGTCCGAGGCTTACAGCCGCCCCGATCAGGAGGAACAGCTGCGCGCCTTGGCCGATCACGGCGATACCCGTTCGATGATGGGTCTGGCCTATATCCGCCAGAACCCGCAGGACAAACGCTTCAACCCGAAAGAGGCCGCGGATTACTTCAGCCGCGCTGCCGCCGCGGGCGCCCCGGATGCGCAATACGAACTGGCCAAGCTTTACGAGCAGGGCCTCGGCGTCGACCCCGACCCGGTCAAGGCGCTGGCACTCTACCAGCAATCGGCCGCTCAGGGCTTTGCCGATGCGATCAACGATCTGGGGTTTCTGTACTTCCAGGGCGGGCTCGGCCTCGCCCCCGATCAGGCCAAGGGCATCGCCCTGTTCGGTCAGGCCGCCGACCTGCGCCACCCCGAGGCGATGTTCAACTATGCCGGCATGATCGACGAGGGTCTGGTCCCCGGCAAGACCCCGCAGGACGCCGCCAAGTACCTCTATCAGGCGCTGCGCTCGGGCAATGAACAGGTGCTGAACCAGCTGACCACCAATGCCAATTCCTTCAAGCCCAAGACCCTGATCGCCCTGCAGAAGATCCTGAAAGAGCATCAGTTCTTCACCGGCAAGACCGATGGCAAGTTCGGCGCAAGTTCGGTCGCTGCGATCAAGGTGGCCTATGGGCTGAAGGGCTGATCCCTTCCGCGCGACGGCGGGCCTTGCGCGGCGCAATTGCTGCAGCGCAAATTGCTGCGGCGCCTTGATTAACGGTTGAAATCGCGGCCCGGCGCCCGCAAGACTGGGCGCAGGATCCCCCCGCGCCGCCCTGCACCCGAAGCCGAGCCTCAAGCCGAAAGCACGCCATGCAAAATCCGTTCCGGACCCTTCTGACCGTCTGTTTCGCGGCGCTTCTCTGCCTTGGCGCTGCCGGTGCGACGGCGCAGACCAATGACGCGACACAAGCCCAAACAACAGCCCCCGCAACACCCACCGCGCCCGCCRCCGGGGCCGATACAGGCATCGTGGCTGCGGCGACCGAGGCGATCACCACCCATACCGTCGTTCAGGTCGGCGGCTATGTGATGCGCCTGTCGAATGTCTCGCCGCAGAACGGCTCTTTCGATGTGGACATGTGGCTGTGGTTCCGCTGGAAAGGCGCCGACGTGCGCCCCGACCAGACGTTTGAATTCGTCAACGGCGTCATCTCCAGCCGCTCCGAAGCGCAGGTCGAGGTGGACGAGGGGATGAACTACGCCACCGTGCGCGTGCAAGCGACGATGTTCCACGACTTCGACGTCCGCCGCTTCCCGCTCGACAACCATGTGATCACGCTGGAACTGGAAGACGCCGAGCTGAACAATGCCCAGCTGACCTACGAACCCGACACCGGCATAGCACTGGACCCGGCGGTCAAGGTCTCGGGCTGGAAAGTCGCCCTGCAACCGACCAAGGTGGCCACCCATGTCTACGACACCGATTACGGGCTGCGCAGTGCCGGGGCCGACGCCAGCGACTATTCGCGTCTGACCTTTGCAGTCTCGCTCGACCGGACAAGCTATGGCCCCCTGTTCAAAAGCTTCTGGATCTCGGCCCTCGCCGTGCTGCTCGGGCTTCTGGCCTTCCTGATCAAGGCCGATGACCTTGATGCGCGCTTCGGCATGGGGGTCGGTTCGATCTTCGCGGCCTCCGCCAACGCCTTCGTCATCACCGGAGAATTGCCGCCCACCACCGCCGTCACCTTGGCCGAGCAGATCAACCTGATCGCGGTGGGCATCATCTTCGTCTCGGTCTTCGTGTCAATCTGGTCGCTGCGCCTGCGCTATCAGGACCGCGAGGAGGACAGCCTGCGTCTGGACAAGACCGCGATGTGGACGCTGGGCGCGATCTACATCCTGCTCAACATCCTGGCGCTGACCTTCGACCTTTCGGGCGGAAACGGCTGACATGCTCATCGGCATCGATTGGGGCGGCACCAAGATCGAAGGGGTCGCGATGGAGAAGGACGGGCGCGAGCTGCTCCGCCTGCGCCAGGACACCCCGCGCCACGATTATCCCGGCTGCATCGCCGCGGTGAAGGCGATGATCGACCGGCTCGAGGCCGAAACCGGCCGGACCGGCTCGATCGGCATCGGCATCCCCGGCTCGCTGGAGCCGGTCAGCCGTCTGGGCAAAGGCGCCTCCTCGACCTGGCTTCTGGGCCAGCCGGTGGAGGCCGACCTGCAAGCCGCGATCGGGCGGCCCATCAAGGTGGAAAACGACGCCGATTGCCTGGCCGCCTCGGAAGCCACCGATGGCGCCGGCGCAGGCTATAACGTGGTCTTCGCGGTGATCCTCGGCTCCGGCGCCGGGGCCGGCATCGCCGTGGGCGGTCGCGCCCACCATGGCCCGAACAATTCCGGCGGCGAATGGGGCCACAACCCCCTGCCCTTCCCCGATATCACCGAAATCCCCGGCCCGGTCTGCTACTGCGGCCGCCATGGCTGCATGGAGACCTGGGTCTCCGGCCGCGCCTTCGAGGCGCAATACGCGGCCCATACTGGCCAAAGCCTGAAAGCGCGCGAGATCATCGACCTCAAACGCAAGGGCGACCGCCTGGCCGGGATGCTCTGGGAACGCTACATCAACCGCGTGGCGCGCGGCCTCGCCACCGTGGTCAATGCGCTTGACCCGGATGTCTTCGTGATGGGCGGCGGCATGTCCAATGTCGACGAGCTTTACGAGGATCTGCCGCGCGAACTGGCCAAGCGCACCTTCTCGACCGTGTTTCACACCCCGATCCTGCGCAACATTCACGGCGACGCTTCGGGGGTGCGCGGCGCCGCCTGGTTATGGAAAGATTGATTGGGGAAAGACTGATGGACCTTCAACCGCGTTACGACTTTTGCCTGACCCTGATCCGCGATGCCGGGGCGCTGGCGCATGGCTATTTCCAGAACCTCTCCGCCCTGACGATCAAGTCGAAGGGCTTGCAGGACATGGCATCGGAGGCCGATGTCAACACCGAACTGCTGATCAAGAAACGCCTGGCCGAGGCCTTCCCGCAGGACGCGTTCCTCGGTGAGGAAACCGGCGTGACAGATTTTGCGCCGGGCCAGGGCATCTGGGTGGTCGATCCGATCGACGGGACGCAGCCTTTCGTGTCGGGCATGGGCAACTGGTGCGTCTCGATCGCCTTCGTCTGCGAAGGGGTGCTGCAGTTCGGCATGGTCTATGCGCCGGTCAGGGACGAACTTTTCGCCGGCGGCAAGGGCATCCCCGCCACGCTGAACGGCAAACCCGTGCCGCGCCACCCTGGCAAGAGCCTGCGCGAAGGCATCACCGGCATGGGCTATTCGACGCGGATCAAGGTCGAAGACTTCCTGCGCCCCTTCGAAGCCTTCCTGCGCGAAGGCGGCATGTTCTTCCGCGATGGCTCCGGCGCCCTGAACCTGTCCTATGTCGCCGCGGGCCGGCTCTTGGGCTATTACGAACCCCACATCAATTCCTGGGACTGCCTCGGCGCCATCGCCGTGATCGAGGCGGCCGGTCTGAAGGTCAATGACTTCCTCGCCAATGACGGGTTGACCAAGGGCAACAAGATCATCGCTGGCGTGCCGGAGGTCTATGACGACCTGGTCCGCCTCTCCCAACTCTGACGGCAATGGCCACCCGGCCCCGGCCGCAAAAGCGTCCGAGGCCGGGTGGCGGAGGCCGCCGCGATAAATCGCGGCGGCAGCGGCGCGTCCCGTCAAGGGTGGGCCTGAAACAGAAAGGGGGGCTGTCTGCCCCCCTCGCGCTGACGCGCTCACCCCCCGAGAGTATTTGGACAGAGGGCAAGGGCACGAGCTCTCGGCCCAAGAGTCCCGCCCCCTTTGCGCTTTGCGCAAATACTCCCGCCGGAGGCCCTTGACCTGAAGCCGGTTGGCCGCAGGCCAGAGGCGAGGATAAGTCTTGCGCCGCAGGCGCGCCTTTGGACCCGGCGGGCGCTCAGAAGAAGGCCTGCAACCCGGTCACTGCCCGGCCAAGGATCAGCGCATGAACGTCATGCGTGCCCTCATAGGTGTTCACCGTCTCGAGGTTCACCATGTGGCGCATGATCTGGTAATCTTCCTGGATTCCGTTGCCGCCATGCATGTCGCGCGACAGCCGCGCCGCCTCCAGCGCCTTGCCGCAATTGTTGCGCTTGATGATCGAGATCATCTCGGGCGCGGCATTGGCCTCGTCCAGCAGGCGGCCGACACGCAGGCAGGCCTGCAACCCCAGCGAAATCTCGGTCATCATATTGGCGAGCTTCAGCTGGTAAAGTTGGGTCTGCGCCAGGGGCTTGCCGAACTGCTTGCGGTCCAGGCCATATTGCCGCGCCGCCCCCATGCAGAACTCCGCCGCCCCCATCACCCCCCAGGCGATGCCATAGCGCGCCCGGTTCAGACAGCCGAAGGGGCCTTTCAGACCCTCGACATAGGGCAGCAATGCCTCTTCACCGACCTCGACATTGTCCATCACGATCTCGCCGGTGATCGAGGCCCGCAAGGACAACTTGCCGCCGATCTTCGGCGCGCTCAGCCCCTTGGTGCCCTTGTCGAGCACAAAGCCGCGGATCTTGCCGCCATGCGCCTCGGACTTGGCCCAGACCACAAACACATCCGCGATGGGCGCGTTCGAGATCCACATCTTGGCCCCGTTCAGCACATAGCCGCCCGCCGTCTTCTTCGCCACGGTCTTCATCCCCGCCGGATCGGAGCCCGCATCCGGCTCGGTCAGGCCAAAGCAGCCGATCCATTCGCCCGAGGACAGCTTCGGCAAGTACTTCTGGCGCTGCGCCTCGGTGCCATAGGCATAGATCGGGTACATGACGAGCGAGGATTGCACCGACATCATCGAGCGGTAGCCCGAATCCACCCGCTCGACTTCTCGCGCGATCAAACCATAGGCGACGTAGGAGGCGCCGAGTCCGCCATATTCCTCGGGGATCGTGGCGCCCAAGAGGCCCATCGCCCCCATCTCGCGGAAGATCTCCGGGTCGGTGGATTCCTCGCGGAAGGCCGCGATGACGCGCGGCTGCAGCTTTTCCTGGGCATAGGCGCGGGCAGCCTCGGAGAGCATCCGCTCTTCCTCGGTCAGCTGGTCGGCGAGGCGAAAGGGGTCCTGCCAGTCGAAGCGCCCCAGATCCGGCGCATCCTTGGCTTTGAGTTTCGGGCGATCGGTCATGTCTGCCTCCATCATTCTTTCCTGACATCTGCCACAAAACCCGTCACAATGCCATCGAAACGACCTCACCAAACCATGAGGAAACCTCATATGCTGGCCCGGCGCTATCTGCCTTCGATCCCATCGCTCCTGGCCCTGGAGGCGGTGGAGCGGCTCGGCTCAGCCTCGGCCGCCGCCGCCGAACTGAACCTCACCCAAGGTGCCATCAGCCGCCAGCTGCAGGCGCTGGAGGGGCAGCTTGGCGTCACCCTGATCCTGCGCGAGAAGAACCGGCTGCGCCTGACCCCCGCCGCGCTGGATTTCGTGACCGAGGCGCGCCGCGCCCTGCAGCGCCTGTCGCAGGCCTCGCTCACCTTGCGCGCCAATCCGACCGGCGGCTCGCTGAACCTCGCCATCCTGCCCGCCTTCGGCATGCATTGGCTGGCGCCCCGGCTGGCGCGGTTCGCAAGCCTCCACCCCGAGGTCACGGTGAACCTCTCGACCCGGCTCAAACCCTTCGACTTCACCGACAGCGCCTTTGACGCCGCCATCCATTACGGGCGGCAGGACTGGCCCGGCACCGAGGCGCTGAAACTGACCGAAGAGGAAATCCTCGCCGTCGCCAGCCCCGCCACGCCGCCGCTCAGCACTGCGGCGGAGGTGCTGAGCCTGCCCCTCCTGCAACTCGAAAGCCGCCCCGGCGACTGGGGCCGCTGGCTCGCCCATCACGGGCAAGCCAACCTGCGCCCGCCGGCCATGTTGTTCGACCAATTCGCCACCATGCAGCAAGCGGCGATCCACGGCATGGGCGCCGCCCTCCTCCCCCTGTTCCTCATCGAGCGCGACCTGGCCGAGCGCCGCCTGATCCCGCTTTTCGGCCCCCCGATCCGCGCGCTTGGCGCCTATTACCTCGTCTGGCCGAAAGACCGCCCGCCGCGCGCCCCTCTGACCTCCTTCCGCGCCTGGCTCGCCCAGAACCTCTAAGCACCCCCGCTCCCCCCTTCATTCAGACCCAAATATCCCGGGGGTGAGGCCAGAGGCCGAGGGGGCAGAGCCCCCTTTCTTGCCCTTGCATTTGATCAAACCCGCGGTCAGATTGCCCCCGGGATCCCCACCGCAGGAGAGTGCCATGAAAATCGGAGACGTGTCGTTCTGGTATGCCGACATCGGCCTGCCCGCCACGCGCCGCCCGGCCCTGCAAGGCGACGTGACGGCGGATGTGGCGATCATCGGGGCGGGTTTCACCGGGCTCTGGACCGCCTGGTATCTGATGCAGGCGCAACCCGACCTGCGCGTGGTGGTCTTGGAGCGTGAATTTGCAGGCTTCGGCGCCTCGGGGCGCAATGGCGGCTGGTGCATGGGCACGCTGTCCTGGGATCACGAGCGCTATGCCAAGACCCATGGCCGCCCTGCCGTGCTGGAGATGGCCCGCCACCTGGAAGGCACCGTCGAAGAGATCATCCGGGTCTGCGAGGATCAGGGCATCGACGCCGATATCCTGCGCACCGATATCCTGATGTTTGCCCAGAACAAGGCCCAGATGTCCCGCATGACCGCCGAGATTGCGCATCAGCAGCATTGGGGCCAGGCGCACCGGGTCCGGGCTTTGTCGCCCGAACAGATCGCACAGCGGATCGCCTTGCCAAAGGCCAGAGGCGGCATGGCGCTCTCCGGCGTGGCGCGCATCCAGCCCGCCAAACTGGTCCGCGGCCTCGCCGAAGCGGTCGAGCGGGCCGGGGCGGTGATTTATGAGGACACCGCCGTCACCTCCTATGACAAGGGCGAGGTCGTGACCCCCAAGGGCCGCATCAAGGCCCCGATCATCCTGCGCTGCACCGAAGGCTTCACGCCCGGCTTTCCCGGCCATGAGCGCGACTGGATCCCGCTCAACTCGGCCCAGATCGCCACGCCCGTCCTGCCGCCCGAGGTCTGGGCCAGGATCGGCTGGGACAACCATGAGCTGATCGAGGATGCCGCCAATTCCTATTGCTACTGCCAGCGCACCCGCGAGGGGCGCATCACGGTGGGCGCGCGGGGGGTGCCCTACAAGTTCGGCTCCAAGATGGACAAGAACGGCGAACCCGATGCCGAAACCATCCGCCGCCTGACCGAGACCCTGCACCGCCACTTCCCTGCGGCCGCGCCCTACGGCGTCGAACATGCCTGGTGCGGCGTCATCGGGGTGCCGCGCGACTGGTGCGCCACGGTGGGGCTGGACCGCGACACCGGGCTTGGCTGGGCGGGGGGCTATGTCGGCGTGGGGGTTTCGACCTCCAACCTCGCCGGGCGGACGCTGGCCGATCTGGCGCTGGGGCGGCAGACCGAAATCACCGCCCTGCCCTGGGTCAACCGCAAGGTCCGCAAATGGGAGCCCGAACCCTTCCGCTGGCTCGGCGTGCATCTGATGTACACGCTCTTGCGCATCGCCGACACGCGCGAGGCGAAGCTGGGGATCGGCCCGTCGAAATTCGCGGCCTTTGGCAACTGGCTGACTGGGCGGCACTGAATGGGCGGCACTGGCCGCCCGCTTTAGGCGCCCAGAACCGCCAGCTGGGTGTCGGCGGATTTCTGGATGTCGGCCAAGGTCAGGCTTTCGATCAGCACGAGGTAGGACCAGAAGACCTCGGCAAATACCTTGCGGATCCGGCAGGTCTCCTCATCCGAGCAATCCTCGCAGCGCTGGTAGGCGCGGCGCGACAGGCACGGCAAGGGGGCGATCGGTCCGTCGATCATCCGCAACAGCTCGGAAATCGAGACGGCTTCCGGCGCCTTGATCAGCTGATAGCCACCCGAGCGGCCCCGGGTCGAGGCGATGATCCCGGCATTGCGGATTTCCAGAAGGATATGTTCCAGAAAGCGTTTGGGCGCGCCGGAACGCTTGGCGATCTCTTCGATCGTCAGGGCCTCGGGCGCGGGCTTGGCAGCCTCGTCCGACAGGGTCAGAAGCGCCTTGAGCGCGTATTTCATCTTCTGCGTGATCATCGTTCAGACCTAGACGTTAGGCGGCGCAGAATCAACGCGCGGCAGGTCAAAAACGCCAAAGTTTATCGCGGAAAGTCGCTTTGCCCCCGGATCAGGGGGCCATTCCCGCCGCGCGAAGGCGCCCTCGCCCCATGCATTGCGGCGCGACAGGCTGATCTGCCTTAATCTTGTCTGAATTTTTCCACTTTGCGCAAAATACCCGTCCAACTTCCGCCCCACCGCACCCGTAGTCACGGGACAAGTTTATGCGCCATTAGCCTTCGGGCAGGTCGGTATTGGAGAACCACGATGACGAACTATGCAGGGACTTCCGGAAACGACACCCTGACCGGCTCCACCGGAAACGATTCTCTGACCGGCGTCGATGGCAATGACATTCTTTACGGCGCCGCGGGCAACGACAGCCTTTACGGCGGCAACGGCGATGACACCCTGTCGGGCGGCGCGGGCAGCGACCTGATCGACGGAGGCCTGGGTTTTGACTGGCTCGATTACTCGGCCTCGACCGCAGCGGTCACGGTCAGCCTGGCCACCGGTCTGGGCACCGGCGGTGATGCGGGCAACGACACGATCACGGTGGGCACGGTCGAGGCGATCCTCGGCTCGGCCTATAACGATTCCCTGACCGGCGACGGCTTTGCCAACTGGCTGAAGGGTGGCGCGGGCAACGACAGCCTTTATGGGGCTGCGGGCGACGACACGCTGACCGGCGGCACCGGCAACGATGTCATCGACGGCGGCGCGGGCAATGACACGGTGGACTATTCGACCTCCACCGCCGGGGTCAACGCCACGGTCAACGGCTCGGCCAACACCGGCGGCGATGCGGCGGGCGACATCCTGACCACGGTCGAGAATCTGATCGGTTCCAACTTTGCCGATACGCTGATCGGCGACGCCGGCAACAACGCGCTTTACGGCGGCTCCCTGGCCGACACCTTGAGCGGCGCTGCCGGCAACGACAGCCTTTATGGCGGCTCCGAGAATGACACGCTGCAGGGCGGCGCGGGCAATGACCTGCTGGATGGCGGCACCGGCACCGACACCGCCGATTACACCGCCTCGACGGCAGCGGTTTCGGTGAGCCTCGTCACCGGGCTCGGTTCGGGCGGCGATGCGGGCAACGACACCCTGACCGCGATCGAGAACCTGACCGGCTCGGGCTTCAACGACACGCTGATCGGCGATGGCAATGCCAACGTGATCTCGGCTGCGGCGGGCAACGACAGCATCATCGGCGGCCTTGGCGCCGATACGATCGACGGCGGCGCGGGCAATGACACGCTGGATTATTCGGCCTCGACCGTCGGCGTCAACCTGACCGTGGGCGGCGCAGCTGGCACCGGCGGCGAGGCTGCGGGCGATGTCGTCACCAACATCGAGACGGTGATCGGCACCGGCTTCAACGACACGCTGGGTGGCGACGCCTCCAACAACGCGCTTTATGGCGGGGTCGGCAATGACAGCCTGTCGGGGGCTGCGGGCAACGACAGCCTTTATGGCGGCACGGGCGATGACAGCTTGACCGGCGGCGCCGGCAACGACGTCATCGACGGCGGCACGGGCAATGACACGGTGGATTATTCCGCCTCGGCCGCGGGCGTCAGCATCACGATCGGGGGGGCGGCGGGCAGCGGCGGCGATGCGGCGGGCGATCTGATCACCAATGTCGAGACGCTGATCGGTTCGGCTTTCAATGACACACTGGCCGGCGATGCCGGCAACAACGCGCTCTACGGCGGCGCCCTGAACGACAGCCTGACGGGTGGCGTCGGGGCCGACACGCTGGATGGCGGCGCGGGCACCGACATCGCCGACTACTCGACCTCTTCGGCGGCGGTCAATGTGACGCTCGGCGGCACGGGCACCGGCGGCGATGCGACGGGCGACGTGCTTCTCAACATCGAGGGCCTGACCGGTTCGGCCTTTGCCGACACGCTGACCGGCGATGCCAACAACAACCTGATTTATGGCGGCGCGGGCAATGACGTGCTGAACGGCGGTGCCGGGGCCGACACGATCGACGGTGGCAGCGGGATTGACACCATCGACTATTCGACCTCGAGCGTGGCGATCAGCATCACGGTGGGTGCCGGCTCGGGCACCGGTGGCGATGCCACCGGTGACGTCTTGAGCAATATCGAGGCGGTCACCGGCTCGGCCTATAACGACACGCTGGGCGGCGACAGTTCGGACAACACCCTGAGCGGCCTTGCGGGCAATGATTATCTGAGCGGCGCGGCCGGCAACGACTCGCTCTATGGCGGCGCCTCGAACGACACGCTGATCGGCGGCGCGGGCAATGACAGCCTGGATGGCGGCACCGGGTCGGATACGGCGGATTACTCGGCCTCGAGTGCTGCGGTCACCATCAACCTGACCACCGGCACCGCCTCGGGCGGCGATGCGGCGGGCGATACGCTGGTCAGCATCGAGAACATCATCGGCACGGTCAACGCCGACAACATCACCGGAAATGCCTCTGACAACATGCTGAGCGGTGCGGCCGGCAACGACAGCCTTTATGGCGGCGACGGCAACGACTATTTCATCGGTGGCACCGGCAACGACCTGATCGTCGGCGGCAACGGCTCGGACACGCTGGATTACAGCGCCTCGACCGCGGCGCTGACCGTCAACCTGGGCGCCAGCACCATGTCGGGCGGCAGCGAGGGCACCGACACCTTCAGCGGCATCGAGAATGTCGTGGGCGGGGCCGGCAATGACACGCTGATCGGCGATCTGAACGACAACACGATCCGCGGTGGCGCGGGGGCCGACAGCCTGACCGGCGGTGGCGGCAGCGACACGCTGGATTACAGCGGCTCCTCCGCCGCGGTGACGGTGGACCTTTCGGCCGGCACCTCCAGCGGCGGCGATGCCGATGGCGATGCCTACACCGGTTTCGAGAATGTCACCGGGTCGGACAACAACGACTCGCTGACCGGCGATGCCAATGACAACGTCCTGAGCGGCGGCCTCGGCGATGACCTGATCATCGGCGGCGACGGCATCGACACGGTGTCTTACGCCAGCTCGCAGGACGGGGTGTCGCTCAACCTCACCAACGGGTTCGGTGCTTTCGGTCAGGCGGCGGGCGATTACGTCACCGGCGTCGAGAACATCACCGGCTCGGCGATGAACGACACGCTGACCGGCGACGCCAATGACAACGTCCTGAACGGCGGCGCGGGCGATGACCTTCTGTCGGGCGGCGATGGCAATGACACGCTGATCGGCGGCGCGGGCAACGACACCTTCACCGTGAGCAGCCTGAACGATCAAATCGTCGAGAATGCCAGCGAAGGCGTCGACACGGTGCAGACCTCGGTCAACTGGACCCTCGCCGACAATTTCGAGAACATCCTCCTTCTGGGCACGACTGACCTCAAGGGCACCGGCAACGCCGGCGACAACGTGATCACCGGCAACTCGGGCTTTGGCGGGATCATCGGCAGCCGGGGCTATAACCTGCTTTCCGGGATGGCGGGCAATGACACGCTGATCGGCAACGGCGGGGATGACACGCTGGACGGCGGCACCGGCAACGACTCGATGGTCGGCGGCCTGGACAATGACCTTTACGTGGTCGACAGCGCCGGTGACGTGGTGGTCGAGGGCTCGGGTCAGGGTCTGGATACCGTGATGACCTCGATCAACTACACGCTGGGCACCTATGTCGAGAACCTGATCCTGACCGGCACCGCCGATCTGACCGGCACCGGCACCTCCTACACCAACGTCCTGACCGGCAACGAGGGCAACAACCTGCTGCAGGGCATGGCAGGTGATGACACGATCAACGGCAATGACGGCAATGACACGCTGGACGGGGGCACCGGCAACGACGTTCTGAACGGCGGGGCGGGCGATGACTATTACATCATCGAGGCCAGCGGCGACAAGGTGAACGAATACACCGGTGGCGGCACCGACACGGTCCAGAGCTCGATCAACACCACATTGAGCCTGTACATCGAGAACCTGATCCTGACCGGCGCGGCCACCAGCGGCACCGGCAACGGCGGCGCCAATGTGATCACCGGCAGCGGGATCGCCAATACGCTGTCCGGTCTGGTCGGCGATGACACGCTTTACGGCGGGGCCGGGGACGACACGCTCAACGGCGGCACCGGCAACGACATGATGTATGGCGGCCTGGGCAACGACAGCTACATCGTCGATTCCGCCGACGATCAGGTTTTCGAGGACGCAAGCGCCGGCACCGATGTCGTCAACAGCGCGATCACCTGGACGCTCGGCGCCAATTTCGAGAATCTGGTCCTGACCAGCAACGCCAATGTCCTTGGCACCGGCAACACGCTGGCCAATACGATGACCGGCAATTCCGGCGCCAACCTGCTGTCGGGGCTGGATGGCAACGACACGATCTACGGCGGCGGCGGCAACGACACCCTCGACGGCGGCACCGGAGACGACAGCCTGGTCGGCGGCGCGGGCAATGACACCTATGTCATCGACAGCCTGAACGACGTGATCGTCGAGGTCACGAATGGCGGCACCGATACGATCGTCTCGGATTTCGCGGTCAGCCTTGCGGCCAATGTCGAAAACCTGACCTACACCGGCACCGCCGACCTGACGGCGAACGGCACGGCGGTCGCCAATGCCCTGACCGGCAACAGCGGCAACAACCTGCTCAACGGTTATGCCGGCAACGACTCGCTTTATGGCGGGGCGGGGAATGACACGCTCAACGGCGGCGCCGGCAACGACGTGCTTTATGGCGGTCTGGGCGACGACATCTACTATGTCGACTCCGCCACCGACCTGATCATCGAATATTCCAACGCCGGCACCGACACGGTTTTCGCCTCGATCAGCTATTCGCTGGTGGGCCGCAACGCCAGTATCGAGAACCTGACCCTTCTGGCCGGTGCGGCGAATGCGACCGGGGACGAAGGCGTCAACCTGATCAACGGCAACGGGGCTGCGAACCTTCTGCAGGGCATGGGCGGCAACGACACGATCTATGGCGGCGACGGTTATGACACGCTGGATGGCGGTACCGGCAACGACAGCCTGATCGGCGGCAATGGCAATGACACCTATGTGGTGGATTCGCTTGATGACGTGGTGGTCGAGGTGTCGGGCGGCGGCAAGGATACGGTCATCTCCTCGGTCACCTATGTCCTTGACGTCAACCTCGAGAACCTGACCCTCTCGGGCAACAAGGCCGTCAACGGCACCGGCACGATCAATGCCAACGTGATGAACGGCAACACCGCGGCCAACCTGCTGAGCGGTCTTGACGGCAACGACACGATCTTCGGCGATGCCGGCAACGACACGCTGGACGGCGGCACCGGCAATGACAGCATGTCCGGCGGCCTCGGCTCGGATACGTTCATCGTCGACAGCGCGACCGATATCCTGGTCGAGAACGTGGGAGAGGGCACTGACACCGTGGTCTCTTCGGTGGCCTGGACCCTGGCCGACAACTTCGAGAACCTGACCCTCAGCGGTCTTGCCAATATCAACGGCACCGGCAATGCGGTGGCCAACGTGATGCTGGGCAATGCGGGCAACAACCTGCTGATGGGCCTCGATGGCAATGACTCGATCACCGGCGGCGCGGGCAATGACACGCTGGACGGCGGGATCGGCAACGACAGCCTGATCGGCGGCACGGGCGACGATCTTTATTATGTCGACGCCGCCAACGACAAGATCACCGAACTGGCCAGTGGCGGCTTCGACAGCGTGATCTCCACCGCGACCTATACCCTGTCGGTCGAGATCGAGAACCTGACCCTCACCGGCACCGCGGCGATCAATGGCACGGGCAACATCTCCAACAACCTGATCACCGGCAACAGTGCGACCAACCTTCTGTCCGGCGGTGCCGGCGCCGATACGCTTGTGGGTGGCACCGGCAACGACACGCTGGACGGTGGCAGCGGCAACGACAGCCTGGTGGGCGGCACCGGCAACAACACCTATGTCGTGGACTCGGTCCTTGACGTGATCGTCGAACAGGCCGATCAGGGCACCGATCTGGTGATGAGCTACACCAACTGGACCCTGGGCGACAACCTCGAGAACCTGACCCTGGTCGGCACCCTGAACGCCAGTGCCACGGGCAACGCCGGGGCCAATGTGATCACCGGCAACAACTATGCCAACCGGATCATGGGGATGGACGGCGACGACACGCTGACCGGCGGCAATGGCAACGACACCGTGGCCGGCGGCGAGGGGGCGGACCATTTCGTCTTCAACTCGATCTCGGCCAGCGGCACCGACACGATCAGCGATTTCAACACGCTGGACGGCGGCCCGGCCGAGGGCGATGTGCTGGAGTTCCACGGCCTTCTTGTCGGCGCCTTCGCCTATCTGGGCAGCGGCGGCTTCTCGGGCGGGTCGGACAATTCGGAAGCCCGCGTTCAGGGCTCGCAACTGCAGATCGACATCAATGGCGATGGCAAGGCGGATATCCTGATCAACATGACCGGCCTGACCAATGCCAACCAGCTGCACGATACCGACTTCCTCTGGACCTGAGGCGGTCTGACGGAAAAGCGAAAGGGCGCCGGAGTTTCCTCCGGCGCCCTTCTGATTTGGCGGCCCACGGGCGCTGCCGGACCGCGATCAGGCCTTAAGCAGAGCCTCGATCTCGGCCCTGGCGGGCATCGAGGGCGCAGTGCCGGCGCGGGTGACCGAGATGCCGGCGGTGGCCGAGCCGAAGCGGACGGCATCGACCGGGTCCATCCCCTCGGCCAGAGCCGCGGCAAAGCCGCCGTTGAAAGCATCGCCCGCCCCGGTGGTTTCGACCACCGGCCCGGCCTTGAAGGGCGGGACATGGACGGTGCGGCTGCCGTCGTGGAACAGGGCACCCTTGTCACCCAGCGTGATGATGACAGCCCCTGCCCCCATCGCGCGCAAGGCGCGGGCCGCAGCCTCGGCCTCGGCGACGGTGGTGACGGGCAGGCCGGTCAAAGCCTCGGCCTCCGATTCGTTGGGGGTTACGTAATCGCAAAGCGCCACCGTGCCCTCGGGCAGGCTGGCCGCCGGCGCCGGGTTCAGGATCGTCGTCACCCCCGCCGCGCGCGCCATCTGCAGCGCATGGACCGCCACCGGAATCGGCTGTTCCAACTGGGTGATGAAGACCTTGGCCCCGCGGATCAGGTCGGCATTGGCGTCGATATCGGCATTGGTGATCTCTGCCGCGGCCCCGGGCGAGATGATGATGGCATTGTTGCCGGTGCCATCCTCGACAAAGATATAGGCCGCCCCGGTGTAGCTTTTGGGGTCCTGCGTGATCGCGGGCTTCACCCCGGCCTTGGCCCAGGTGGCAAGGGCCATGTCGGCAAAGGGGTCCTGACCCAGACGCGAGATGAAATGCGTCTCGGCCCCGGCCATGGCCGCGGCCACCGCCTGGTTGGAGCCCTTGCCGCCCGGCCCGAGGACAAAGCTCTTGCCGAGGATCGTCTCGCCCATCTTGGGCTGGCGCGGGGCCCGGTAGGCGGTGTCGGCGACAAAGACGCCGAGGATGACAACGCGGCCCATCAGTTCGCCCTCACCACCGCCTCGGGCGGGATCACGCCCTTGCGGAAGATGAAGCAGCCATAGAAGCGCCGCTCGCCGGTCTGGATCACGGCATAGGCTTCCTTGGCGCGCTCGTAGAAATCAAAACGCTCGATCGACAGCATGGTGCGGGGCTGGCCTTCGGCGGCGTTGATCACGGCCTGAACCTCGGCCTGCACCGGTTCGATCTGGTCGGGGTGACCCACAACTTCCATCCGGGCGGCGAAATCCTCGACAAAGGTGTCCAGCGGCAGCAGCGACAGAACCGCCTCGGCGGCCTCGGCGCAGGTGAGGTTGTCCATCCTGAGAAGCTCGCCCAGCACGGTCTGGCGCGCGATGGCATCCGAAGGGAAGTTGGTGTCGGCGATCACCAGCGTATCGCCATGGCCCATGGCACGCAGGGCGTAAAGCACCTCGGCATTCAGCCGGTTGTCGATCTTCTTGAGCATATGTCCTCCGCAGGGCTTCCTTGGCGGGCCGCCGGGGGTTTTGCACCCCCGGACCCCGCAGGATATTTATAGACCGATGAATGGGGTATTGGCGAGGCTCAGGCCAGAACCTCGCGCAGGGTTTCGGCGAGGGCAAGGCCGAGGGCGACCTGGGCTTCGGCCTCGTAGTGGATGCCGTCCACCGGGCTGACCGCGATGTGCTGGCCAGCGTCGAAGAAATCGGCCTGCAGCCGGGTCGCCATGCTGGCGATGGCCGCGGCGAGGTGCTGCGACTTGGCGGCACCGCCGGCGAACATCTGCGCCAGACAGCCGGTTTCCAGAATCGGCGGCGGGGCGATGATCAAGACCTTGGGCGCGGCCCCGCCGGGCCCGGCGCCCGAGGCGCGGATCAGGCGGATCAGGCGATCAAGGCAGAAGGCGATGTCGGCGGCGCTGACGTGGAAACAGTTCTTCAGGTCATTGGTGCCAAGCTTGACGATCACCAGATCCAAGGGCTTGTGGCTTTCCAGCAGCGAGGGCAGCACCCGGATGCCGCTTCGGTGCGGGCCCTCCATCGGGTCGTCATGCACCGTGGTGCGGCCGGGGTGGCCTTCGGCGATGACCTCGAAGCCCGTGCCGAGGGCCTGCGCCATGACCGAGGGCCAGCGCGCCTCATGCCCAAAGCGGCCGGCGCCGTCGAGGTCGGGCATCGGCTTTGTGCCATGGGTGTTGCTGTCTCCGAAGCAGAGGATCGTGCGGGTCATCCGATGCGCGCGCCGCTCTCGCCATCGAAGAGGTGGATGAGGCCGGGCATCGGCGCGAGGTGCAGGGTCTGGCCGGGGGTGAAGGTCTGGCGTTCGCGCACCACCACGGTCAGTTCCTGTTCACCGGCACGCAGGACGAGGTGGATCTCCGCCCCGGTCGGTTCGACCACGACGACGCTGGCCGGCATGCCCTGATCCGAAAGCGTCAGATGTTCGGGGCGGATGCCATAGGTGATCTTGCGGCCTTCGACCACACCCGAAGCCGCGGGCAGCGGCAGGTCGATGCCCGGTGCCACGAAGCGCCCGCCCCTGACCACGCCGGCGATCAGGTTCATCGCGGGCGAGCCGATAAAGCCCGCAACGAAGGTGTTGGCCGGGGTGTCGTACAGCTCCAGCGGCGCGCCGATCTGGCTGATCCGGCCATCGCGCATCACCACGATGCGGTCGGCCATGGTCATCGCCTCGATCTGGTCGTGGGTCACATAGACGGTTGTCGTGCCAAGCCGCTGATGAAGCTCGCGAATCTCGGAGCGCATCTGGACGCGCAGCTTGGCGTCAAGGTTTGACAGGGGCTCGTCGAAGAGGAAGACCTGCGGGTCGCGCACAATGGCGCGGCCCATGGCGACACGCTGGCGCTGGCCGCCCGACATGGCGCGGGGATAGCGGCCGAGGTAGGGCGTCAGGCCGAGGATCTCGGCGGCGCGGTTCACCCGGCGGTCGATCTCGGCCTTGTCCATCCGCGCCATCTTCAAGGGGAAGCCCATGTTGGCCCCCACCGTCTTGTGCGGGTAAAGCGCGTAGTTCTGGAACACCATCGCGATGTCGCGCTGCGCCGGTGGCAGGTTGTTGACCACCCGGTCGCCGATCGAAATCGTGCCGCCGGAGATGCCTTCAAGCCCCGCGATCATCCGCAGCAGGGTGGATTTGCCACAGCCCGAGGGCCCCACCAACACGACGAACTGGCCGTCCTCAATATCGACATTGACCCCGTGGACGACTTGCAGCCCCCCATAGGATTTCACCAGATCGCGGATCCTGACCTCGGCCATCTTGCCTCCCCAGCAGAAAAATCCCCTCCCGACACCCGGTCAAACCGGGGCGGCCCGTCAAATTCGTACCCCAGCCCAAAGGCGCTGTCCATCATCTAGCACGCTAACATGTTAGAAGCTTGACTTGAGGGCGATGCCAAGGGAAAGTCCCCCCAAGTCCGGCGCGATCCGGACCAAGGATGCGGGAAGCGCCGATCAGAATGCCCAAAAGGGTGCAGGCTTTCCGAGACCCAAACCCGCCCGTCGCGGCGGACCCAAAGCGGAGGAAAGAATGAAAGTCGATCTCTACAACTATGCCGTGCAGGCCGGGCTGACCCGGCGCGGCGTGCTGAAAGGCGCGGCCTCGCTCGGCGCGCTGTCGCTGATGGGCGGCCTGATGGGCGCGCGTCCGGCCCTGGCCGATGACGCCCTGCGCCAGCAGATCCTCGCCATCCCGGGCGTGGGCAAAGGCTCTCCCACCGATGCCGATTGGCAGAAGGTCGGCGAGCTGTGCCTCGGCGCCACCAAGGCCAGCGTCAAGGAAGGCGAATTCGCCGGCGTCGAGCTGACCTTCATGGGGCTGAACAACCAGAACCTGCACAACCTTCTGTTCCGCGGCTTCCTGACCTCGTGGGAGAAATACACCGGCGCCAAGATCAACTGGATCGACCTCGCCCAGGCCGACTACAGCCCGCGCCTGCAACAGGCGATCGCGACCGGCACCGTCGATTTCGACATCATCGAAATGGGCGCCCCGTTTGAAGGCGACACCGCCGGCAAGGGCCTGCTGGACGAGATGCCGGATTGGGTCAAGGCCCAGATCGACATGGACGATTATGTGAACTACCTCAAGGCGCCGGTCGGCACCTGGGATGGCAAGACCTACCGCGTCACGGTGGACGGCGACTGCCACACCTTTGCCTACCGCAAGGACTACTTCGGCGAGGGCTCGATTTCCGGCATGAAGGACGCCCCGACGACCTGGGCGCAGATCGCCGAATATTCCGGCAAGGTGCATGGCCAGAAAGACCCGCTGACCGGTCAGGACGCCGTGGGCTTCCTCGACCCGCTGAAAGGCTGGGGCGGCTTCGGCTTCTACTTCCTGGAAGACCGTGCCACGGCTTATGTGAAATACCCCGGCAACCCGGCCTGGCTGTTCGAGCCGGACACCATGAAGCCGATGGTCAACAACCCGGGCTGGGTGCAGGCGATCCAGGACGTGATGGACAACATCAAGAACCTGCCCGCCGACCAGATCAACGCCGACCCCGGCACCACCGCCTTCCAGCAATTCCTCGCCGGGACCGGCTCGGGCATCTGCTGGTGGGGCGACGTGGGGTCGAACTCCAAGACCTCGGACAGCTCGGTCGTGGGTGATGTCGTGGGCTTCTCGATCAACCCCGGTGCGGACAAGGTCTACAACCCGACCACCGCCGCCTGGGAGACCCCGGCCACGCCGAACTTTGCCCCCAACATGGCTTATCTCGGCTGGGGCATCTATGTGACCAACCGGGTGTCGAAGGACGAGAAGAAGCGCAAGGCCGCCTGGTCCGCCGCAGCCCATCTGGGCGGCAAGGACATCAGCCTGTGGACCGCCGCCTATCCCTCGGGCTTCCAGCCCTACCGCAACAGCCACTTCAACTATGACGAATGGGCTGCGGCCGGTTACGACAAGGCCTTTGTCGAGGATTACCTCGGCTCCAACGCCGACAGCTACAACCACCCGAATGCCGCGATCGAACCGCGGATCCCGGGCATCTTCCAGTACTACTCGGTCGCCGAGGACGAACTGGCCAAGGGCTATGCCGGTCAGTACAAATCGGCACAGGAAACCGCCGATGCGATTGCCGCCGCCTGGGAGAAAATCACCGACCAGATCGGGCGCGAGGGGCAGATCAAGCTCTACAAGGCCTCGCTCGGCATGTGACATTTCGGGAAGATGGGCATATTGCCCATCCTACCGGACACCGGCCACAAGAGGGGCATCCGTGCCCCTCAAACCGTCAGGCCGATCGTCGGAGGGGGCAGCCCCGTCCTGATGTGAGGCCGACCTCAAGCAGGGCAAGCGGCCCCGCGTGACGGAACCGATCGGGGTGCGCCGCAACCGGGGCGCACCCCATTTTCAGCAGGCAGCAGGGGCAAGAGCTTGAGCGAAGGCGATCTTCTTCACGTCGTGGAAACCGACAATATCACCCCGACCCGGCGCGGTCTGGGGCTGGCGCTGATCTGGGGCTCGGCGGGGGTGATGGCCTTGGTGGCCGCGGCCCAGGCGCTGCAGTCCTGGGGCGGGTATGACTTCGGCTTCGTCAACTGGCGGCCCACGCTTTACGCCTATATCCTTTATGCCATCTGCTTGTGCTGGGGCCAGGTGCTGATCAAGGGCGAACAGGGCAAGCGCATCCTTTTCGTGTTGCCGGCGGCGCTGTTCGTGATCTCGATGACGGTGTTTCCGCTCTTGTTCGGCCTGATCATCGCCTTTTCCTCCTGGAACCTCGCCTCGCCCGATGGCCGCCAGTTCAACGGCATGGCGAACCTCGTGCAGATGTGGCACGACCCCTTCTACTGGAACGCCCTGACCAACATGATCTGGTATGTGCTGGCGATCCTGCCCGAATATGTCGTGGCCTTCGGCCTCGCCCTGATGCTGAATGCCGAGATCCGCGGCCGCAAGTTCTTCCGCGTGGCTTTCCTTCTGCCGCTGATGCTGTCCCCCGTGGCGGTGTCCTGGATGATCGGCAAGTCGATGATGGAGACGCGCTTCGGCCCGCTCGCCACGCTGGCCCGCCATCTGGGCTGGGACAACCCGTCGTTCTTCTCCTCGCCCTGGATCGCCAAGGCGACGATCATGCTGATGGATGCCTGGACCTTCATCCCCTTCATGATGATCATGATCCTCGCCGGCCTGCAGGGTATCCCGAAAGAACTGCAGGAGGCCGCCCGCGTCGATGGCGCCACCGGCTGGCGCGCATTCTGGGAGGTGACCTTCCCGCTGATGCTGCCGGTCTCGATCACCTCGGTGCTGATCCGGCTGATCTTCAAGCTGAAGCTGGCCGATATCGTGATCAACGTGACCTCGGGCGGGCCCGGGGGGGCGACCGACACCGTCACCAGCTTCATCTTCCGCGAGTACCGCGACCGGTCCAACGTGGGCTATGGCACGATGCTGGCCATGGTCTACCTGGTGATCATCATCATCGTCATGACCCTTCTGATGAAGGCCGCTGACCGCTACATGAAGGCAAGCACCTGAGATGACGACACAAATTTTCCGCGACAGTGCCGCCGACTCGAGCTTCCGCGCCAAATGGTGGACGGGGCGAGTGGTGATCTACGGCCTGCTGATCTTTTGGGCGATCGTGGCGCTGTTCCCGATCTACTGGACCATCTCGACCTCGTTCAAGATGGCGCCGGATGTGATGAAGGGGGCCTTGCTGCCCTGGTGGGATTACCAGCCGAAATGGCTGGGCTGGAAATCGCTCGGCCTGTCGCCGGAAACCATCGGCCAGCCCTCGACCGTGCGGGGCGAGTTCCTGCGGCGGTTCTGGAATTCCTCGGTCATTTCGGTGTCGTCGTCGGTGCTGGCCGTGGCCTTGGGCAGCCTGGCCGCTTACGGATTATCGCGCTTCAGCTACAAGTTCCTGTGGATGAAGAACGCCGATATCTCGTTCTTCTTCCTGAGCCAGCTGATCCTGCCGCCGGTGGTCCTCGCCCTGCCCTTCCTGGTGCTCTACAAGGAGCTGGCGCTCTTGGACACCCAGATCGGGCTGATCGTCCTCTACACGTTGTCGGTGCTGCCCATCGTGATCTGGATCATGCGCGACCAGTTCGCCGGCATCCCGACCGAGTTGGAAGAGGCCGCAATGGTCGACGGCCAGACCATCTGGGGCGCCTATATCACGATCATCCTGCCCATCGCCTTGCCGGGCATGGTGGCGGCGCTGATCCTGTCACTGGTGCTGACCTGGAACGAGTATTTCTTCGCAGCGCTCCTGACCTCGACCTATGCCAATACGCTGCCGGTGATGGTGGCGAGCCAGACCGGCAGCCAGGGGATTTCCTGGTGGTCGATGGCGGCGCTGAGCTTTGCTGCGATTCTGCCGCTGATCATCATCGGCGTCGGGCTGGAGCGCTTCATCATCAAGGGCATGGCGGCGGGTGCGGTGAAATGAGGCCCGATTTTTCTGCGAAAAATCGCTCTATCCTGCCGCCGTCAGGCGCTGAATTTTCGCAGAAAATTCGTGGGGCAAGCAGATGCTGAAAGGCATCGACCAAAGGCTCAGCGCCGAGATCGTCCATGTCCTGATGCTGATGGGCCATGGCGATGACCTGGTGATCTGCGACGTGAACCACCCCGCCACCACGATTGCCAAAGAGACCACCTATGGCAAGCTTGTCGCCATGCCCGGCTGCGATCTTCTGACCGCGACCGAGGCGATCCTGAGCCTGATGCCGCTCGACACTTTCGTTCCCGCCCCGGTCTCGCGGATGCAGGTGGTGGGGGCGCCGGACACCGAATTGCCGCTCTTCACCCGGATGGCCGAGACCTGCTCCCGGATCGAGGGGCGCGAGATCCGGCTGATCCCGCTGGAGCGTTTCGCCTTCTATGCCGCGGCCAAATCCGCCTTCGCGATCATCCGCACCGCGGATTCCGGGCCCTATGGCTGCTTCATCCTGAAAAAGGGCGTGATCGACCTGCCGCCTTTGTAATCCGGCGTGCGCGCTTGGTGAGCCTCGGAGGGTTTCACACCCTCCCTTGCGCCCTCTCTTCGACCTTCAGGCACATGGCTCATCCGTGGGATATTTGCCTCTGGATGGAGGGGTCAGAGGCCCAGCAGCGTCTTGAGATGTGACAGGATGACGGCGACACCGGCCTCGCCCTGGGCTTGCGTCGCCTTGGGGGCACTCTGGGTGTACCAGGTGGCGTTTTCCTTCATCCGCTCCGGCGCCACCGTTTCGGGAGCGAGCGCCAGCATCAGGGCGGTTTCGCCCTCGCCGGCATGGTCGAAGGGGAAATGCCGGGACACCTCGGGCGGCATCAGGGGGTGGATGGAGATCCAGTTGAAGGGATTGTCGCCCTGGGCATGGCCTTCGTAGTAGCTGTCCATGCTGGCAGAGCCCCACCAGCCCTCGCCCCGCGTCACCTCCAGATGGGCGAAGACCGCCTGGCGCGCGGCGAGGCGGAAGGCGAGGTCGGTGGGCATGCCTTGGGCGAAATTCTCGGTCTGGTGGTGGATCACGCCATGGATGTTGCGAAAGCCCACCTTCAGGAGCGCGGCGAACAGGGCCTGCGCCATGGGCAGGAAAACCGAGGCGTCGATATGGAGCGTGCCGCTGGCGGGCCCGGCCACGGCATGGCTGGCCGCGCCATAGGCAAAGGGCGGCAAAAGGATCAGCCGCTCTGGCGCCTCGGCTTCCAGCCGGTCGAGGCACCGGGTCACGGCCAGAAGGTCAACGCCAAGCGGCAGGTGTTCGCCATGGTACTCCTGCACCCCGATCGCCAGAACCAGCGGCGTGTTGGCGGCGATGGCCGCGCGCAGGTGATGCGGGGTCAGAAGCTCGTATCTCATGTCAGGGCCGCCATGAGGTCCTTCGTCCGCTCGTAAAGTGCGCGGAAGATCGGGTATTGGCGGGTATAGGCGTCGTGGCTTTGCGCGGCCACCACCTCCTCCACCGGGTTCCATGTGGCGATGTCGCCGGGCTGCGCCAGACCCACGGCAAGGGCCGCCAGATAGGCGTCGCCATAGCTTGCCCCCGTGGTTACCCGGCACAGGCTCTGGTCCAGCCCGGTCATGTCCGAGGTCGTCTGCAGCCAGGGCCTATTCTTGGTGCCGCCGCCGACGGCCAGCACGCGCTGCGGCGGGCTGCCAGCCTCGGCATAAGTGTCGGTGATCTGGCGGGTGGCGGCGGCGATGCCTTCCAAAGCGGCGCGGTAGATCTCGCCCCTGCCATGGGTCAGGTTCAGACCGAAGAAAGTGCCCTTGGCCTGCGGGTCGTGCAGGGGGGTGCGCTCGCCCGAGAAATAGGGCAGGCAGATCAGGCCCCTGGCGCCGGGGGGGCAGGCCTCGGCCTCGGCCGTCAGGGTGGCAAAGGCGCTGTCCTTGGGCAGGTCGCGGGCAAAGACATCGCGGAGCCAATGGGTCAGCGTGCCGGAGGTCGCAAGCCCCGCCATGGCGGCATGGCTGCCGGGAGCGAGCCAGGGCGCATGCCAGAGACGGGCATCGGTCGGGCGCGGAATGCCGGTGATCTCGATGATGAAGATGGTCGAGCCATACATCATCATCATGTCGCCCGGGCTGGAGACGCCGACCGAAACCGCCTCTGCTGCCGCATCAATCGTCCCGCAGGTCACCGGGGTGCCCGGGGCCAGACCGGTCTCGCGCGCGGCTTCCGCCGTGACATGGCCCGCAATCTCGCCAGACCACATCATGCGCGGCAGCATCTCGGGCGGGCAGATATCGGCCAGATCAAAGCACCAGTCCTGCCGCTCCATATCGTAGAGCGGAGAGAAATTGGCGGCGGTGTAATGGTCGATCACCGTCTCGCCGGTCAGCTTCAGGGTGAGGTAGCTGGTGGAGGTGACGATGCGCGCCGTCTTTTCCCAAAGGTCGGGGCGCTGGCGGCGCAGCCAGAGGATCTTCGGTCCGACCGATTGCGAGGTCAGCGCATTGCCGCAGCGCGCTAGGATGACATCCGCGCCGATGGCGGTGTTCAATTCCGCGATCTCGGCGCTGGCGCGGGTGTCGACGCCGTAGAGAACCCCGTTCATCAGGGGATTGCCAGCGTGATCCAAGGGCAGCATGCAGGGCCCGATGGCCGAGGTCGCCACGGCCTTTATCTCTTCAGGTCTTACCTGAGATTGCGCCAGCAAGGCCTTGGTGATGAAGACGAAATCGCCCCACCAGTCTTCCTCCGCGCGGTGTTCGGCCCAGCCGGGCTGCGGGACGATCATCTGGTGAGGGCGGGCAGCCTGCGCCACGATGCGGCCGGTCTGGTCAACCAGCACGCCCTTGGATTCGAAGGTGCCGATGTCTACGCCAAGGGTCAGGTTGCGCAAGGGTTCCGCCATCAGTCACGCTCCAGTTTCATCGCCTTGGGGATGCGGGTCAGTGCCGCGTCCAACAGCTGCACCAGCCCGGCCAGATCGCCGAGGTCGCAGCATTCTACCGTCGAATGCGAATGGCGCATCGGGAAACCGACGTCGATCGATGCCACACCGTCGCCCAGGAGTTGGACGTAGCTCAGGTCGGTCAGAACCCCGACCTGGGCCGAGCGTTGCAGGGGCAAGGCCAGAGCCTCGGCACTGTCCTCCATCAGGCGGACCAGCGCAGGATGCGGGATCACCCCATTCAGGGTGCCGCGCCCGTGGAAGGAGTAAAGGCTGATCCCCGGCCCGCCGCCGAGGGTCATCTCGCCCCGGTCGGCCATGTCGGGGGTATCACATGCCAGCATCAGGTCGATCTGCACCGCAATATCGGGGCAGAGGTTTTGCGCCGCCACCACCGCGCCGCGCAGGTTGAACTCCTCCTGCACCGACCAGACCAGATGCAGGGTCGGCCCCGCCTGCCCTGCCCGCGCCCGTGCCAGTTCCAAGAGCGCCGCGCAGCCGGCCCGGTCATCGACCGAGGTGCCGGCAATCCGGTCGCCGGCCAATTCGATCACCCGGCCGGCATAGGTCACTGGCGTGCCGATGCGGATGCCCGCAGCCTCCACCGCCGCTTTCGAGCCGTGGCCGGTGTCGATGCGGATTTCTGGCGTGGTCAGGACCTTGTACTTCTCCTCCGGCGTGGTGGCGTGGTGGGCCTTGTTCATGATGATGCCGGCCACAGGCCCCTTGGCGCCTGACAGCACCACCTCCTGCGCCGCCATCGCGCGCTCAGAGACGCCGCCCATCCGCTCCACCCGGATCAACCCATCCGGCTCGATCTTGCGGACGAAGAATCCCAGCTGATCCATATGGGTGAAGACCATGACCGAGGGCTTTTCGGGGTCGCCCGGGATCGTGGCGATCAGGTTGCCCAGCCGGTCGGTGCGATGGACAAGCCCCAGAGCACCCAGCCTGTCGCGCAGCCAGGCGGCCACCGGCTCTTCATGGCCCGAAAGGCCGGGGATCAGCATCAGCGCCCGCAGATCCTGCCGGAGGCGGGATTTCATGCGCCGACCCTCGCACCCTCACGCGCAGCGCGGGCGGTGGCCATGAAGTCCAGCGCCCGCTCGGGGTCGATCGCATTCCAGGTATGGCCGTCGTATTTCAGGGCCGAGCCCACGACGCAGCCATCCGCCACCCGCAGCACATCGGCGACGGTGGTGTGTTTCACCCCGGTATTGGCCAGAACCGGCGTGTCGGGCAAGACGCGCTTGACCGCCTCCAGATCGGACATCGCCGCGGCCTCTCCGGTGATGGCACCGGAGACCAGCACCGCGTCCGGGATCGAGGAGAACACCGCCGAGCGCGCCCGGTCGGGCAGGCTCCTGCGGTCCAGGCTGTCGGCAAACTCGGCGCTGACGTTGTAGAGCATGGCCAGGTCCTGCCGCCCGAGCCGGTTGCGGTAACGCATCGCGGCGCCGGCATTGGGGGTCCAGGGGCCCATGTCGCTGGCATAGGTGCCGGTGAAGATCTCGCGCACGAAATGCGCGCCGGTGGCGGCGGCCAAGGCCACGGTGGCCATCGGGTCCCAGAGGACATTGACGCCGAATGGCACGGTGATCTCGGACTTCAACGCGCCAATCACCGCCGCCATCGTCGCGGTCGAGGCGGTATCGACCTGAAACTCGTAGGGCCGGTCATTTTCGTTGCCGAACATCACCGCATCGAAGCCCGCCGCCTGCAGCGCCCGCAAATCGGCCTGGGCCGCCGCCAGAAGCCCCATGATCCCGGCCGAGGCATCGTACAAGGGGCTGCCCGGCAGCGCCCCCAGATGCACCATGCCGATCACTGGCCGTGTCGACCCGAACACGGATTTGAAATTGCCCATCTTTCCCCCCTTCGGCCGCACAAAGGGAATGTACGGCCCGCCGATTCATACTAGCATGTTAGCCACGCGAGCGGAGGAGATGCAATTGAAGACAAGGGTCTGGGACCGTCAGGGCAAAGGCGCGCTGACATTTACCGAACTGGGGTTTGGCACGGCGCCGATCGGCGGGCTTTACCGGCCGGTCGCGGCGGATGACGCCCATGCGACGATGACCCGGGCCTGGGATCTGGGCCTGCGCTATTTCGACACCGCACCGCTTTATGGCCTCGGTCAGTCCGAAACCCGGCTGAACCGCGCGCTGGAGGGGCGCAAAGGCCATGTCGTCTCCACCAAGGTCGGGCGCCTCTTGCGGACCTTGCGGCCCGGAGAGGAGCGCGATGGCATCGGCAAGTGGTTCAATGTGCCCAACCGGAAAGAGATCTACGACTATACCTATGACGGGGTGATGCGCTCGGTCGAGTTCAGCCTGGAGCGGAGCGGGCTTGACCGCTTCGACATTCTCTATGCCCATGATCTGGATATCTTCAACCACGGCAGCCAGGCGGCGCTGGATGCGAAACTGGCCGAGTTCATGGCGGGCGGCTACAAGGCGCTTCTCAGTTTGCGCGATCAGGGCGTGGTGCGGGCCTTCGGGGCAGGTGTGAACGAATGGGAACCGGCGGAGTGGATGGCCCGGCGGGGCGATTTCGACATTTTCCTGCTGGCGGGACGCTATACCTTGCTGGAACAGGAGGCGCTCAATTCCTTCCTGCCGCTCTGCCTTGAGCGCGGCATCGGCGTCGTGGTGGGCGGGCCTTATAACTCGGGCGTGCTGGCCACCGGGGCGCGGCCCGGGGCGTTTTACAACTACGACGTGGCCCCGGCCTGGGTTCTGGAAAAGGTCGCAAGGATCGAGGCGGTCTGCGCGCAATATGCGGTGCGGCTGGTCGATGCGGCCTTCCAGTTCCCGCTGCAGCACAAGGCGGTGCTCTCGGTCATCCCCGGCGCGCAGGGCGTGGCCGAGGTCGAGGCGAACGCCCGCGCCGCCTCCGCCGTGATCCCCCCCGTGCTCTGGGCGCATCTGAAGGCCGAAGGCCTGCTGCGCCCCGACGCCCCGACCGAGGGCCAGCCATGATCATCGACAGCCATCAGCACTTCTGGAACCCCGCGCGCGGCGATTATGACTGGATGCCCAAGGGCGATCCGGTGCTTGACCGGGTCTACCGGCCGGGCGATCTGGTGGGGGCCTTGGTGCGCCACCAGATCGACGGCACGGTGCTGGTTCAGGCCGCTGCCACCACCGCCGAGACGGAATACATGCTCGGCCTCGCCGATGCGTCCGATTTCATCAAGGGCGTGGTGGGCTGGGTCGATTTCGAGGATCCCGGCCAGAGGGCGACCCTGGCGCGCCTGAAAGGCCATCCCGCCTTCAAGGGCGTGCGCCCGATGATCCAGGATATTCCCGACGACAACTGGATGCTGCGCGAGGATGTGCAATGGGCTTACGGCGCCTTGCAGGACCTTGACCTCACCTTCGACGCGCTCGGCTTTCCGCGCCATCTGGCCAATTTCCTGACCTTGTTGAAGCGCTATCCGAACCTGCGCACCGTGATCGACCACTGCATGAAACCGCAGATCCGCACCCCGGAGGCCTTTGACTTCTGGGCCGAGGGCATGGCGCGGCTGGCGGGCGAGACCGGGGCTTGCGTCAAATTCTCCGCCCTGATCACCGAGGCCGACCCCGATTGGTCGGTCGAACTCCTCCACCCCTATGTCGACCATATCCTGAAGGTCTTCGGCCCCGAGCGTGTGATGTGGGGCTCGGACTGGCCGGTCTGCCGCCTGCGGGCCGAATATGGCACCTGGCTCCACGCCGCGCGCCACCTGACGCAGGGCCTGCCCCTTCCGGCGCAAAAGCAGATCTACGGCGGCACAGCGGAGAACTTCTACGACCTGTAATTCTGCTTTTCCCTTTGCCCTCTGTCGCAATACTCCGGAGGGGTGCGCAGCAGGTTGCTCCGCAGGAGCGAAGAACCTGCGGAGCGGTGGGAGGCTGGACTCCCCGCCCGTCAACAGGCGACCGGGTGGAGAAAACGCCCCTAGCGGTAAAGCTGCGCTGCCACCGCCCGGAAGGCCGCCGCCGCGTCCTGCATGCTGGTGGCCGCAGCTAGCACCGGGTCGCTGGCCAGCCGCTTGGCCGTGGCGCGCAGACGGTCGGTCATCTCGACATTGGCTGCTGCCTCGGCGGCGGGGTCAAGGCCGGAATGGTCGGGGAACGTGTCGAAATAGATCACGCCGTCATAGCCTTGGCGGTCGAGTTCGACGAACAGCTCCAGCGTCTGCATCGGGTGGACCGATCCCACCATCAGCCCGTCATCGCGCTTGCCGTAGCCATCGTTGAGGTGCACCCCGAGGATGCGCGAATGCCGCCCGGCCAGCTGCGCCGATTGCGCCGGGATCTCGCCCGCAAACAGCACATGGCAGAAGTCGAGCGTGATGCCGGTATTGGCGCGGCCCAGTTCCTTGATCGCCAGAAGGTTGGTCGCGATATCGGGCATCAAGGAAAAGGCGCGCGGCTCGTTCGGCTTGTATTCCAGCGAGATGTCGAGGGCCTTGTTGTGGTCGCAGACCTGGGCGAGAGACTCCAGCGTGTCCTCCCACATCCGGGAATAATTGCCCTGAAAAGCGTAATCCACCCCGTCCTGTCCCATCCAGAGCGTCATCACCTGCCCGCCCATCGCGGCCAGGGCGTCAAGACCGCGCTTTGTGATGTCGATGGCCGCCTGGCGCACGCGCTTGTCGGGGTTGGTGAAGGCGCCAAGGCGAAAGCCCGGGTCGGTGTAATAGCGCATCGCCACGCCGTTCAGCGCGATGCCGTGGTCGGCCATGATCTTGCCGAGGTCGGCCGGGGCGAGGCCCTCGAAATGATCAGGAAAGTTCAGATCGGCGGCGTCGATCCCCGGCACCTTGCCGATGCGCGCCAGAAGCTCCGGCACGGTGGGCTTCGTCATCCCCAGCTTGAACGCGTTCAGACGGGCGGCATAGCGGGGGCGGTTGGGCAGCATGTGATCCTAATCCGGTTCGAAAAGGTCGGGGCGCGACAGGGCCAGAGGCTCCAGAAAGCCGATGAGCTGACCCAGATGCACCTTGGTCGCCTCGCGGGCGGCCTGCGGGTCGCGGGCCTCGATCGCGGCGAGGATGGCCAGATGCTCGACATAGGTCGCCTGCACCCGCCCGGTGGCCGGCAGGATCAGCTGGCGCGCCCGGTTGACATGGACCCAGGCCGTATCGGCCATGGCCGCGACCCGGCGAAAGCCGGTGAAGGACAGGATCAGCTCGTGCATCGCGGAATCGGTCTGGTAGAAGCCGGCGAAATCCTGATCCTCCAGCAGCGCCTGTTGCAGACGCAGGTTGCGGCGCAGCAGGATCAGCTGGTCTTCGGTGACCGACTGGGCCACGCGCTCCACCGCCGCAAGCTCCAGCGCCTCGCGCAGGAAGACACCTTCGCGGATCTCCTCCAGCGAGAAGCGCGCCACATAGGTGCCGGCCTGCGGGACGATGCGGACCAGATGTTCGACCGCAAGCCGCGCCACCGCTTCGGAGACCGGGCTGCGCGAGACGCCAAGCGCCTCGCAGATCTCGGGCTTGCGGATGATGTCGCCGGGGCGCAGCGACATCGACAGGATCGCCTCGCGCAGGCAGGTATAGACCTTCTGCGCCAGCGAACCCTGGAATTCATCCAGAGGCCGCAAAGCCTTGCGCGGCGGCAGCTGCACCTCGATCGCCAAAGGCGGAACGGAGACTTGAACTTGAGGGCTTTCAGCTTGTAGCATACTAACATGTTAGCGGGGACTGTGGCCCTGTCAACCGTTCGCGTGACCCGCCCCGGCTCCCTTCAAGTGAAAGGCCCCTGCCCCATGACGACGCTTGCCCCCCAGCCGGTGATCCGGCTGCATCCTTCCGACAATGTGATCATCGCCTTGCGCGATCTGCCCGCCGGGACCGTGCTGCCCGAGCTTGCCGAACCCTTGGCACAGGCGGTGCCGCGCGGCCACAAGATTGCGGCCCGGCCGATTGCTTCGGGCGCTCAGGTGATCCGCTATGGTCAGATTATCGGCAATGCGACGCGCGCGATTGCAACGGGAGAGCATATCCACACGCAAAACCTCGGCATGGGGGCGCATACGACCGACTACGCCTTTGCCAGCGAAAGCGCGCCGCAGCCGGTGGTCACCGAAAAGCGCACCTTCATGGGCTACCCGCGCCAGGACGGCAAATACGGCACGCGGAACTATCTGGGCATCCTGACCTCGGTCAACTGCTCGGCCTCGGTGGCGAAATTCATCGTCGAGGCGGTGGAGCGCGACGGCTGGCTCAAGGATTTTCCCAATGTGGACGGCGTGGTGGCGATCACCCATGGCACCGGCTGCGGCATGTCGGGCAAGGATGAAGGCTACGAGACCCTGTTCCGCACCCTGCAAGGCTATGCGCGGAACCCGAACTTTGGCGGCATCCTGGTGGCGGGCCTCGGCTGCGAAGTGCTGCAGGTCGCCAATCTGGTCGGCGCAGAGCGGCTGCGCAGCGATGGCAACTTCCGGCACATGACGATCCAGGACATGGGCGGCACCCGCCGCTCGGTCGAACGCGGCGTGGCGGCGCTGAAGGAAATGGCCGTGAAGGCCAATGAACACAGGCGCGAGCCCGCGGGGCTGGAGCATCTGATGGTCGGCATGCAATGCGGCGGCTCGGACGGCTATTCCGGCATCACGGCCAACCCGGCGCTCGGGGCGGCGTCGGATCTTCTGGTGGCGCATGGCGGCACCACGATCCTGTCCGAGACGCCCGAGATCTACGGCGCCGAACACCTTCTGACCCGCCGCGCCGTCAGCCGCGAGGTCGGCGAGAAGATCGTCGAGCGCATCAAGTGGTGGGAGGACTATACCGCGCGCCAGGGTGGTGAGATGGACAACAACCCCTCGCCCGGCAACAAGAAGGGCGGGCTGACGACGATCCTGGAAAAATCGCTGGGCGCCGTGGCCAAGGGCGGCACCGCTCCCCTGACCCAGGTCTACAAATTCGCCGAACCGATCACCGAGCGTGGCTTTGTCTATATGGACAGCCCCGGTTATGACCCGACCTCGGTCACCGGCCAGATCGCGAGCGGCGCCAACCTGATCGCCTTCACCACCGGGCGCGGCTCGGTTTCCGGCTACAAGCCCACGCCCTGCATCAAGCTCGCCACAAATGCCGAGATGTACGAGCGGATGTCGGAAGACATGGATGTCAACTGTGGCGACATCATTACCGAAGGGGTCAGCATCGAAGCCAAGGCGCAGGAAATCTTCGAATTGTTCCTGCGCGTGGCCTCGGGCGAGAAGACCAAGTCGGAGGAACTGGGCTTTGGCGGGGCGGAGTTCGTGCCCTGGGCGATGGGGGCGGTGATGTAGGCGGGACGCGAAGCAACCATCGGGACGCAACGATCCGGGGCGGCGCCGTCCAGTGCGGCGCGGCACCTTTGCCAGCGGCCAGGGTCTTGCCCCCCTCGGCGGGGCGGGGCGATCCTAGCCCGAGCCCGCTGAGGGAACGTCCGGCCTGAAGGTCCGACCGCTTTCGATGCAAAGCCGGCCGAACTGCCCTTTGCCGCCGAAAACATTCTTGCCGGAGCGCCGGGACCGACGCAGACTGGTTCTGTATTTGCCAGCAGCAGATTGGATTCATTCGGATGATCAGGACTTTGACAAAGGCTCTGGCCGGGCCGCTTTTGTCCCCCCAGCCCCCCGCATTGATGCCCGCATTGGTGGTGGCCGACATCACCCTCGGCGATGGCAATGACACGATCAGCTCGACCGCGGATCATGAACAGACCTTTGGCGGCGGCGGCGACGACTGGATCAGCATCAGCGGCTATTTCGCGGCGATCTATGGCGGAACCGGCAACGACCACCTGACCAGCACCAGCACCTATAGCCGCGTCCTCGGCGACGCGGGCAATGATGTGATCCTTGGCAATGCCGCAACCTTTGCCTATGGCGGGGACGGCAACGATGCGATTTCCCTTTTGGGCACCGTCACCACAAGCTCCGGCCTCTCCTACACCAATGCGGCCTATGGCGGCGCGGGCGACGACAGCCTGACCGGCTCTTTCGCCACCGACCCGAAACTGACCAATGTCAAATTCTACGGCGGCAGCGGCAATGACCTGTTCACCAACACCGCGCTTGCCTATGGCGATGAGGGCAATGACACCTTCCTGATGGGCAACATGGCCGAGGGCGGTGCGGGCAATGACAGCATCTATGGTGCGCACTCCGGATATGGCGGCGACGGCGCGGACGTTATGATCGGCCCGAGCGTCAATCTGGAGAACGGCAACTACTACGGCGGCGCCGGAAACGACCTGCTGGCGGGGGATATCTATCTTGACGGGGGCATCGGCGATGACACGCTGGATGGCACTCACTTCCTCCGCGGACGCTCCATTGTCGGCGGCGCCGGCAATGACCTGATCACCGGCAATCGCTTTGCCAGCATTTATGCCGGGGATGGCAATGACACGATCAGCGTGCTGGACGCGCCCGGGGGCACGTCAAACCACGGGATCTACGGCGGCGACGGCCACGATGTGATCACGGTGGGCGATACCGACGCGCAGGTCTGGGGCGGCGCCGGGCATGACCTGATCCAGCTGGGCTCGGGCGCCGATGCGGTCCTTGGCGAGGTGGGTCAGGATTCGATCCATGCCGGCGGCGGCACCGACACGGTGTGGGGCGGCGATGGCAATGACCAGCTTTGGGGCGATGTCGGAGACGACCTGCTGCAGGGCGACAACGGAGCCGACCAGCTTTATGGCGGGCTCAGCCACGACACGCTGGTGGGCGGAGCCGGAAACGACCTGCTGGACGGCGGCGGCGGTGCCGATCTTCTGAGCGGCGATCTGCCGGCGGGCTCGCTGGGCGTGCTGCATGGCGATGATACGATCCGGGGTGGCAACGGCGACGACACGGCCTTTGGCGGTTTGGGTTCCGACTGGCTGCAAGGCAACGCGGGCGACGACTATCTCTTTCTGGAAGGCGGGAACGACAAAGGCTATGGCGGCACGGGTCTGGACACGCTCTATGGCGGCGCCGGCGAGGATCGCCTCTATGGCGGGGCGGACGACGATCTTCTGAGGGGCGATCAAAACAACGACACGATCGCGGGCGACGCGGGCAATGACCGGCTGTTCGGCGGGCCAGGCGATGACAAGCTTTTTGGCGGCGCGGGGGATGACACGCTGTATGGCGGCACGGGGGCGGATGTCTTTGTCTTCACCACGGCGGCCGAAATCGGCTCGGGCCTCGATCAGATCAGCGATTTCCTGTCGGGAAGCGACCGGATCGACCTGCGCGGTCTCGGCGCGGGGCTGGAGTTTGCCGCCCTGGGCCTGACCGGCGCCGCCGGCGAGGTCGCCTATTCGGCGGACCAGCATCTGTTGCTGATCGACCTCGATGGCGGCGGGGCGGATTTGGAGATCACGCTCTTTGCCGACAGCTTTGGCGCGGGCGATCTGATCCTGGCCTGAGGGCTCTGGGCCAAAAAGCCCCAATGCGAAAGGCCCCCGTCAGGCGGGGGCCTCTTGCGACCTTACATCAATGTCGACACGTAAGTATCAGATATCCAACGTGTTCTCGTTTTCCCAGACCGAGAAGTGCGACGCGTAGCTGTTCCATTCCTGCGTCTTGAGCTTGATGAAGGCGGTGGAGAAGTCTTCGCCCATCATCGACTTCAGCGTCTTGTCCTTGTCGTATTCGCGCAGCGCGTCGAGCAGGTTCAGCGGCAGTTTCGGGGCGCCCTTCACCGTGTGGCCCATCTGGTACATATCGATGTCATGGCGCTTGCCGGGGTCGGCGTTGGTGCGCAACCCGTCAAGGCCGGCGGCGATGATCACGGCTTGCAACAGGTAGGGGTTCGCGGCGCCATCGGGCAGGCGCAGTTCGAACCGGCCAGGCCCGGGGACACGGACCATATGGGTGCGGTTGTTGCCGGTCCAGGTCACGGTGTTCGGCGCCCAGGTCGCACCCGAGGAGGTACGCGGCGCGTTGATGCGCTTGTAGCTGTTCACCGTCGGGTTGCAGATCGCGGCCAAGGCGGAGGCGTGCTTCATGATGCCGCCGAGGAAGGCGCGGCCCTTGTCGGAGAGGGACAGTTCCTTGGACGGGTCGGAGAAGGCGTTGGATTTGCCATCCGGGGTCCAGACCGAGATATGGGCGTGGCAGCCCGAGCCGGTCAGGCCCTCGAAGGGCTTCGGCATGAAGGTGGCGCGCAGCCCGTGCTTTTCGGCGACCGACTTCATCATGAACTTGAAGAAGGAATGCTTGTCGGCGGTCTGCATTGCGTCGTCATATTTCCAGTTCATCTCGAACTGGCCGACCGCGTCTTCGTGGTCGTTCTGGTAGGCCTCCCAGCCGAGTTCCAGCATGTAATCGCAGACCTCGGCGATCACGTCATAGCGGCGCATCACCGCCTGCTGGTCGTAGCAGGGCTTTTCGGCGGTGTCATAGGGGTCGGAGATCTGGGAGCCATCGGCGGTGAGCAGGAAGAACTCCGGCTCGACCCCGGTCTTAACGCGCAGGCCGTCCTTGGCCGCCTCGCCCACCAGACGTTCCAGCACGTTGCGCGGGGCCTGATCGACGAGCTTGCCTTCCATCGTGGCGCGGGCGGCGACCCAGGCCACCTCTTTCTTCCAGGGAAGCTGGATGACCGAGGAGGGATCGGGCACCGCCATCAGATCGGGGTGGGCGGGCGTCAGGTCCAGCCAGGTGGCGAAACCGGCAAATCCGGCCCCATCCACCGACATCTCGGCAATCGCCTGGGTCGGCACCAGCTTGGCGCGCTGGCTGCCGAACAGGTCGGTGTAGGAGATCATGAAGTATTTGACGCCCTTGTCTTTTGCCCATTTGGCAAGGTCAGTGACCATGGAAAGCTCCCTGTCTGGTCGGTGCTTATGCGGGTTCGCAGCGCACCTCGGTTTTTACGGAATTGGCGATGTAGCATTCCGCATGGGCGGCATGATGCAACGCAAGAAGATCGTCGGGGACGGCACCGCCCCAGGTGACATGCGGGCGCAGCGTGACTTGGGAAAGCCAGACGCGCCCGTCGGTTTTTGTGAGGGTTCCTTCGGCCTTGTCCTCGTAAGCGTCCACCACCAGACCCCTTTTGGCCGCAAGGTAGAGGAAGGTCATCATGTGGCAGGATGACAGGGCCGCAATCATGGCCTCTTCGGGATCAATCCCCGAAGGATCGGACTGGCGCGGCAGCACGAGGGGGGAGGAGGAGGCGGGCACGGTCAGCCCGCCGTCAAAGGACCAGACATGGGCGCGCGAGAAGCGGTTGTCGGTGAAGGGCTCGCCCTCCCGCCGTTGCCACCGCACCTCTGCCCCATGCAGCGCCATTTTACCGCCCCGGAACCCAGTTGGTGCCGGCCAAAGGCACGCCGGACATGGCGGACGCCTCCAGGGTCAGGGCGCAAAGATCCTCCGGCTCCAGATTGTGGAGCGAGCTCTTGCCGCAGGCGCGGGCGATGGTTTGCGCCTCCAGCGTCAGAACCTTCAGATAGTTCTTCAGGCGGCGGCCGCCGAGGACCGGGTCGAAGCGGCCCGACAAGGCCGGGTCCTGCGTGGTGATGCCCGCCGGGTCGCGGCCCTCGTGCCAGTCGTCATAGGCGCCAGCGGTGGTGCCAAGCTTGTTGTATTCGGCCTCCAAGGCCGGGTCGTTGTCGCCCAGGGCGATCAGCGCCGCGGTGCCGATGGCCACCGCATCCGCACCCAAGGCCATGGCCTTGGCCACATCGGCGCCGGTCCGGATGCCGCCCGAGACGATCAACTGGACCTTGCGGTGCATGCCAAGGTCTTGCAGCGCCTTCACGGCCTGCGGGATGCAGGCGAGGATCGGCATGCCGACGTTTTCGATGAAGACATCCTGCGTCGCAGCCGTGCCGCCCTGCATGCCGTCCAGCACAACCACATCCGCGCCCGCTTTCACGGCCAAGGCGGTGTCGTAATAGGGACGCGCGCCGCCGACCTTCACATAGATCGGCTTTTCCCAATCGGTGATCTCGCGGATCTCCAAGAGCTTGATCTCAAGATCATCCGGGCCGGTCCAGTCCGGGTGACGGCAGGCCGAGCGTTGGTCGATCCCCTTGGGCAGGTTACGCATCGCGGCCACCCGGTCGGAGATTTTCTGGCCCAGAAGCATGCCGCCGCCACCGGGCTTGGCGCCCTGCCCCACGACAACCTCGATCGCATCGGCGCGGCGCAGATCGTCGGGGTTCATGCCGTAGCGGGAGGGAAGATATTGATAAACCAGCGTTTTGGAATGGCCACGCTCTTCCTGCGTCATGCCGCCGTCGCCCGTGGTGGTCGAGGTGCCAGCAGCCGAGGCGCCACGGCCCAAAGCCTCCTTGGCCGGACCCGACAGCGCACCAAAGGACATGCCGGCGATGGTCACAGGAATATCCAGATGGATCGGCTTCTTGGCATAGCGGGTGCCGAGCCAGACATCGGTCGAGCATTTCTCGCGGTAGCCTTCCAGGGGGTAGCGGCTGATCGAGGCGCCCAGGAACAGCAGGTCGTCGAAATGCGGCAGGCGCCGCTTCGATCCGCCGCCGCGGATGTCATAAATCCCGGTCGCCGCAGCCCGGCGGATCTCGGCATTGACGTCGTTGGAGAAGGTCCAGGAATGCTTCGGCGGGGTGTGGGGAAAATCGGTCATGCTACCTCAGTACGCCTCGGCGTTGTCGACATTGAAGTTATAGAGCTTGCGGGCCGAACCGTAGCGCTTGAACTCTTCCGGCTTGGCCTTCCCCTCCGCCTCGCCGCGCTTCAGCAGATCGGCGAGGAGGGCCAGATGTTCCGGCCGCATTTCCTTCTCAATGCAGTCAGCGCCGAGCGACTTGACCGAACCGCGCACGAAAAGCCGCGCCTCGTACAGGCTGTCGCCCAAAGCCTCACCCGCGTCGCCCAGCACCACCATATTGCCCGACTGCGCCATGAAGCAGGACATGTGGCCGATGTTGCCGTGCACCACGATGTCGATGCCCTTCATCGAAATCCCGCAGCGCGACGAGGCATTGCCCTTGATGATCAACAAGCCGCCATTGCCGGTCGCCCCGGCATATTGGCTGGCATCGCCGTCGATGATGACGGTGCCCGACATCATGTTTTCCGCAACCCCCGGCCCGGCCGAGCCCTTGATGCGGATCGTCGCCTGCTTGTTCATGCCGGCGCAGTAATAGCCCGTGGACCCACGCACCGTGATCTCGACCGGGGCATCGACGCCGGCGGCGATCGCATGGGCGCCCTTGGGATTGATCACCTCCCAATCGGTCATGTTGGTGGCGGTCGCGTCAGTTTGGCCCTTGAGGGCGTGAAGCGAGGAGTTGAGGCCGCGCAGGCCGTCTTTCTCCAGATCGTAGGTCTGCATTCTCTCAACGCTCCCAGAAGTAAACAGTGGCGGGCTCCGGCTCCCAGACGCGGGCGGTCTCGATGCCCGGCAGGCTGACGAGGGCGCGGTATTCGCTGCCGAAAGCCACGTATTGATCGGTCTCCGCCATGACGGCGGGCTTGCAGGCGATGGGGTCACGCACCACGCCGAAGCCGTTCTTGGTGCCGACGACGAAGGTGAAGAAACCGTCGAGATCGGTCAAGGTCGCTTCCAGGGCATTGCCCAGCGTCTCGCCGGTCTGGATCTTGTGGCTGATGAAGGCGGCGCCAACCTCGGTGTCGTTCTCGGTCTCAAAGGTCATGCCCAGACGCTTCAACTCGCGCCGCACGCCATTGTGGTTGGAGAGCGAGCCGTTGTGCACCAGGCACTGGTCCGACCCGGTCGAGAACGGGTGCGCGCCCATCGTGGTCACGGCACTTTCGGTGGCCATGCGGGTGTGCCCGATGCCATGCGTGCCGCCCATTTTCGAGACGCCAAACCGCGCCGCGACATCCTTGGGCAGGCCCACTTCCTTAAAGATTTCAATGCTTTCGCCCGCGCTCATCACCTTGAGGGCGGGGCGCAGATGCGCCAGAGCCGAACGCGCCGCTTCCAGCTGGGCCAAGGGCACTTCCAGCACGGCATGGGTGTCCTTGACCAGCATCAGGACCGGCTGGCCGATGGCATCCTTCAGCTCTTCGTCAAGGCCGGCGAAGGCCTTCCACGGCTCGGAGGATTGCACGGTGATCTTCGCCCGCCCCTCGCCCGCGCCGGAATAAATCGCGATCCCGGCCGAATCCGGGCCGCGGTCGGTCATGGTGATCAGCATATCCGTCAGCATGGCGCCCAATTTCGGCTCCAGGCTCTTGTCCTTCAGGAACAGCCCAACGATGCCACACATGGTGAGTCTCCTTACACGTTTCCTGACAGCTAGCAGCCTTCGGAAACGGAATCAACTGACAGGAAACTTTTTTGCCCCGAGTGCAAGCCAAGCCTCAATTCATGCCTATTTTGCAGGCAGGCCAGAGATTTCTTGACAGAATGTCGCAGGCGGCGTTTCCTCAAGGAAAACAAAATTGCCGGTAAGAGAAAAGGGCACGCAGGCCAGCCCGATCGGCACAAGGCCATAGGGAGGAATAATGTCAGACCTTGATCGAAGGATCGGGGCGATGCATCGCAGCGACACGCGTGTCGCTTGGGCGTTTGTCATCGGCCTGTGGTTCGCCATCATCTTCGTGGCCATCGCCACCTGGGATCTCGCGCCGAACGGCACGGCGCGGGTCATGCTGCTGTGCGCCGGCGCGGTCATTCTGGTGTTCAACACCGCGGCCATCATGGCGATGCTGCGCCACTACCGCGAGGACCGCGATTTCATGTACGGGCTCGACATCAAGTTCCTTGATGCGGCCAAAGCGGCGCGGAGGGGATGATGGCGCGTTATATCCCCCCCAAGCAAAGCAAGCTCAGCCAGCTGTTCGACGTGGTCGTGCTGATGGCCATGACCTTCGGCGCACTCTACATCCCCTTGTTCATGGGCCTCGCCGGCGGCTCCAAATCGGTGCCCGAAGGCGCAGGCAAGACCTGGGAGGCGATGGGCCAGAACCCGACCCAGATCGCGCAGTACAACGCCCTGGGCTACACCGACCCCGCCGCCGTCTCGGACATCATCAACGCCCGCTACGACTACAGCTTCTCCATCCTGGCCCTTCTGGTCATGGTCGTCATCATCATCGCCTATTACGCCCTGATGCTGAAATTCTCTGAAACCGAATACCGCGAAGTCATCGCGGAAAAGTTCGACAGGTGAGGGCGCAATGAGCTTCTGGATTTACGCGGAATATGCGGCCTGGGCGCTGTCGGCGGTCTTCGGGCTTTACATGGTGGTGGACTGGCTGAAGACCGATTCCTCCTATTCGGAAGAGGTCCTGACCTCCTCCCGCGAGGGGGAGCTGGAGGCCATGACCGAAGCCCAAGGCATGCAACACGGGGGTGGCCATCATGGCTGATTTCGACATCACCTCCAAAACCATCGACGGCATGGGGCCGCATGGCACCAATGTCGGCCTGCTGCGCGTCCTTGGCCCGGCCCATGTCTGGGCGCTTGGCGTCGGCATCGTTCTGGTCGGCGAATACATGGGCTGGAACTTCGCCGTCGGCAAAGGCGGCGCCTATGCGGCGCTGATCGCCTGCTGGTTCGCGGGCATCCTTTACACCTGCGTGGCCATGATCGACTCCGAGGTCACCTCGACGGTCGCGGCCGCCGGGGGGCAATATACCCAGGCCAAGCATATCGTGGGCCCGCTGATGGCCTTCAATGTTGGCCTCTACCTCGTCTTCGCCTATACGATGCTGGAGGCCGCCAATGCGATCACCGCAGGCTACCTGATCTCCGAGGTGGCACGGCTGACCGGTTATGCCGACACGCTGGACCAGCGGCCCTTCATCATCCTGGCCATCATGTTCCTGGCCTGGCTGAACTATCGCGGCGTGCTGGCGACGCTGACCTTCAACCTCGTCATCACCGCCATCGCCTTCGTGGCCATCCTGATCCTGTTCGTCTCGACCACCGGCCTCGTCGGCCCGTCGCTGATGCACCATGCGGAGCTGATGTCCGGCCCCGCCGCCCTGCCCTATGGCTGGATCGGGGTTCTGGCCGCCATGCACTTCGGCCTGTGGTACTATCTCGGGATCGAAGGCACGACCCAGGCCGCCGAAGAGGTCCGCTCCCCCGCCCGCGCCCTGCCCTTCGGCACGCTGGCCGGGATCATGACCCTGCTGATCGCGGCGACGCTGACCTGGTATATCTGCGTCGGCCTGATCCCGTGGGAGTTTCTCGGCGACGGGGTGAACGGCTCGGTGGCGCCCCTCTTCGACGCGGCCCGCCTGACCCAGTCGCAGCCGCTGATCTGGCTTCTTGGGGTCGGCACGCTCTTTGCAACGCTCGCTTCCGCCAATGGCTGCATCAACGACGCCTCGCGGGCCTGGTTCGCCTTGGGCCGCGACAAATACCTGCCCGGCTGGTTCGGCGCGGTCCACCCGAAATTCCGCACCCCCTACCGCTCGATCATCTTCCTGGTGCCGATCGCTTTGGCCTTCGCGCTGAAAGCGCCGCTGGATCAGGTCGTCACCTTCTCGATCCTGTCGGGCCTCCTGGAATATACCTTCATGCCGCTCAACATGATCCTGTTCCGCAAGAAATGGCCGATGGGCTCGATCAAGCGCGGCTACGAACATCCGTTCCACCCGCTGCCCTCGGTCGTGCTCCTCAGCCTCTGCGCCGTGACCTTCTTCGCCGTCTTCCTCGGCTATGGCACGCAGCTGGTGGCGATGATCGCCTTCTACATCGTGGCCTCGCTCTGGTTCCACTTCTGGCGCTACCGTTTCGTCAGCCGCGCGGCCCAGTTCACCATGCCCTGGCCGCGCCCGAAGGGCTATTGAGACACTCCCCGGCCCGCCCGATCCGGCGGGCCGGGGCATTGAAAGGCCAAAGATGTCCCGGTTGATCCTGATCCTTCTCGCCCTCGGCCTCGCCCTCTGGGCCGTCCTGACGCTCAAGGCGCTGCTGCGCGCGATCCCGGCCCGCAAGGCCGCGCGGGCGGGCTATTTCGCCGCCAGCGCCGGGTTGATGACGGCGATCCGGCAGCAGGTGCAGCCGACCTGCTTTGCCCGCGTCGCAGGCCGCTACCGGGGCCTCAGCTTCGATCTTCAGGCCCTGCCCGACACGCTGAGCTTCCGCAAGCTTCCCGCCCTTTGGGTCATGGTCACCGTCACCGAACCGCAACCCCTGCAGGGCGAGACCCATGTCATGGCACGACCCAGCGGGATGGAGAGCTTCTCGACCCATGCCCAGATGCCCTGCGAAGTGACCCTGCCCCCCGGCTTTCCGCCCCATGCCACCCTGCGCTGCACCGACCCCGAGAACCTGCCCGACGCCGACCTCTTCGCCCGCATCGCCCCGCTCTTTGCAGAGCCAAGGCTGAAAGAGGTCGTCCTCTCCCCCAAGGGTCTCCGTCTCGTCTTTCTCGCCGAAGAGGCCGAGCGCAGCCGCTATCTGATCTTCCGCGACGCCGAACTGGGCCGCAGCCCGCTGCCCGCCCGGCACCTGCAGAACCTGCTCGACGCGCTCTGCGAGCTCCATTTCGCGCAAAACCCGCTGAGGGCCATCGCATGAACCGCCCGCCCCATCCCTGGCTCGTCCTCGCCACCAGCCTGCTTCTGCCCGGCTGCGGCCAGGTCCTGAACCGCCAGCCGACGCGCGGCCTGATGTTCCTGTTCTTCATGCTGCTGCTGGGCACGCTGACCGCGCTGACCGCCCCGCCGCAGGCCTCGGTCATAGGCCACATCGCCGGCGGAGTTTTCGTCTACGCCCTCTCCATCCCCGACGCCTACCGCAGAGCCCGCCTGCGCTGGACCCTGTGGCACCGCCCCCAGACCGGCGCCGCCTGACCCTTCATCGGTCCTCAAATATCCCACGGGTGAGCCATGTGCCCGCAGGGCGAAGACATGGCGCAAGGGAGGGTGTGAAACCCTCCGGGGCCGGCACCAGACACGCCCTGTCCCGCGCCTCAGAGCGCGGGGTGGGCGGGTGGGAGCGCTCTGAGGCGCGCTTCACCCCTGCGGATAGGCAATCACCGACAGATAGCGCGCGGGAAGTTTGGTCAGCGTCTCCGGCCCATGCCGCGCATCGGCGTCAAAGAACAGGCTGTCGCCGGGTTTCAGGTCAAACAGCTTGTCGCCATGCCGATAGGTCACCTCGCCCTCCAGCATGTACAAAAGCTCCAGCCCCTCATGCTGAAAGGTCGGAAACACATCCGCCTCGGTCGACAGCGTGATGAGGTAAGGCTCCACCACCACGCCGGAATTGTTCGAGCCGATATGGCCGAGCAGATTATATTGATGCCCCGCCCGCGTGCCGCGCCGCTCGACCTCGATATGGTCGCCGGCCTGCACATGCTGCACCTCGCGGCGCTCCTCATAGGATTTGAAGAAGGCGGTCACCGGCACCGAAAAGGCATGGCTCAGCACCTGCAAGGTGGTCAGCGAGGGCGAGGTGATACCATTCTCGATCTTCGACAGCATCCCGATCGACAGGCCGGTGATCTGCGCCAGATCCGCCACCGTCAGCCCCTGCTGGCGGCGAAAGGCGCGCACTTCGCGTCCGATCGCCGCCTCGAGATTGCGTTCGGAAATATCGCGGACCTTGTGCGGGTCCTGACTGAGGGTGGGCTTGCCACGCGGCACAAAGCTGTTGTCTTCGGTCATGCTTTTCGCTGAATGAGGGCGGTTTTTTTCACTATAGGAAAGAAAACCGCCACGCGACAAGCTAAACCCTCATAAAACCGACCGCGCCGCCGTGATCAGCGCATGATGCAGGCTTTCCGCCGAAGATCGCGGCCCATAAAGCGTCAGCAAGACCGCCGAGCGCTTGATGACATAGCAGCCCAGATGTTCGATCACGCTGCGGCTCGCGGTCCCCTCGGGCGCCGGGACGAGGTCAAGGTTCGACAACCGCTCCATCACCCGGGTCAGACCCTCTCCCGCCAGATCAAAGCGCACCCAGGCGTCGGTCTGTTCGGTGATCGAGGCGGCATCGCCAAAGATCGCCAAAAGCCCCGCGCGAATATCCGCGTGCGAGGCGAAAGGCGCCTCGACCATCCACATCTCCGGCGTGATCCAGAAGGCGCCAAGGATGGTGCCCTGCTGCGCCCTCCCGACCCCGGGCAGCGGCAGGCCCGCCGCTTCGGCCTTGGCCTGCACCTCGGTTTCGCGCCCGCGGCGCGGCGCGAGCGAGGCCAGCGCCACATCGGCGCGCTCGGTCAGGGTCCAGGGGCCGATGGTCTCCACCACGGGCGCGTCATGGCCGAGGGCGGTCAGAGGTTTCAGGATGAAATCAGGCACGAAGACGCTCCCCTTCCGGGTCGATGAAATGCGGGCTGACGATCTCGACTTCGGTGTCAGTCCCGGCCAACAGGTTGACGACACGCAGCTTTTCGCCCAGCCGCGCCGTGCCGTTCTTAAGGTACCCCAGCGCGATATGATGCCCAAGATGCGGCGAATAGACCAGCGAGGTCAGCCAGCCGTCGTCATGCTCCGCCGTGGCCGCGGCCCCGGTCTTCAGGAAATGGCTGCCCGCCTTCAGGGCATCGGCCGGGTTGACCGGCTTGACGCCGACCAGCCTGAGGCCATCCTCGCGCACCATCCCCTCGCGCTGCGAAAGTTTCACCCCGATCGCATCCTTCTTGCGGCTGACCATCTTGCCGAGCCCCATGTTCAGCGCCGTGGAAGTGCCGTTGAGCTCATTGCCCGCGACATGGCCCTTTTCGACCCGCATCACGCCCAAAGCCTCGGTGCCGTAAACCACGGCATCGAACTCCGCCCCCGCCTCCATCAGCTTGCGGATCATCGCATCGCCGTACCGCGTCGGCACCGCGATCTCGTAAGCCAGTTCGCCCGAAAAGCTGATCCGGAACAGCCGGGCACGCAACCCGCCCACGGTGATCTCGCCCGCGCCCATATAGGGGAAGGCCGCGTCGGAGATGTCCTGATCCACCACTTTCTGCAGCAGTTTCCGCGCATTGGGCCCGGCGACCGAGAACTGCGCCCAGGCTTCAGTGGTGGAGATCAGCTGCACATCCATGTCGGGCCACAAGACCTGGCGGCAGAACTCCAGATGGCGGAAGACGGTGACGGCATTGGCGGTTGTCGTCGTCATCACATATTCATTTTGGCCCATCCGCGCCGTGGTGCCATCGTCAAACACCATGCCATCCTCGCGCAGCATCAGCCCGTAGCGGCATTTGCCGACCGCGAGGGTCGAGAAGGTATTGGCATAGACCCGGTCGAGGAAAGCCCCGGCATCGGTGCCCTGAATGTCGATCTTGCCAAGCGTCGTCACATCGCAGATGCCGACCGATTTGCGCGTCGCCAGAACCTCGCGGTCGACCGACTGCCGCCACTCCGTCTCGCCGGCTTTCGGCACCCATTGCGTGCGCAGCCAATAGCCGACCTCGACAAAGGTCGCGCCCTGCTCCGTCGCCCATTTGTGCGAAGGCGTCAGGCGGAAGGGTTTGAAATCCTTGCCCCGCGCCCGGCCGCCCAAAGCGCCCATCGCAACGGGCGTATAGGGCGGGCGGTAGATCGTGGTCCCGGTCTGGGGGATCGTCTTGCCGGTCAGTTCGGCCATGACGGCCAGACCCAGCACGTTGCCGGTCTTGCCCTGATCGGTCGCCATGCCGAGCGTGGTATAGCGTTTCAGATGCTCGACGGCGGTGAAATTCTCCTGATGCGCCAGCTTGATGTCCTTGACGGTCACATCGTTCTGCTGGTCGATCCAGGCCCGGCTTGCGCCCTTGACGAACCACAGGGGTTTGATCGTCACCGGCGCATCCTCGGCCCTGGGCAGGTTCGTGGCAGGGGCGGCCCGCCCAAGGACTTCCAGCACCTGCCGCGCCACGGCATCGCCCGTGACAAGCGCGCTATGGGTGGACATGGCACCCGCAGCGGCCCCGGCCACCGACAGGTTCACCGGCCCGCCCTCGCCCGGCACGAAAGCCGCGATATCCTCGCGCCAGACGGGTTTGGAGCGGTGGTGCGAGGTGATGTTCACATTCGGGTTCCAGCCGCCCGAGACGCCAAGCGCATTGGCCTTGATCACCTCGGTCTTGCCATTGGCAAGCTTGACCGTGATGGCGGAAAGACCAAGCCGCCCGTCGCTGTCCACCACTTGCGCCCCGCGCAGGTGGCGGATGCCGGGGAGGAGCTCACCACCCTCGCGGCTGTCGATCACGGCCACCACGTCGACGCCCTTGGCCTGCAGATCAAGCGCACTGCGCAAGCCATCGTCATTGTTGGTGAAAACCGCCGTGCGGTCACCGACCGAAACGCCCCAGCGGTTGGCATAGGCGCGCAGTGACCCCGCCAGCATGATGCCGGGGCGGTCGTTGTTCTCGAACGCGATCGGACGTTCGGTGGCCCCGGCGGCGAGGATCGCGCGTTGGGAATAGATCCGCCAGAAGGTCTGGCGCGGCTTGTGGGCCATGGGCACGGCGAGGTGATCGGAAACCCGTTCCACCGCGCCATAAATGCCGTGGTCGAAGGCACCGACCACGGTGGTGCGCGGCATCAGGCGGACGTTCGGCAGGGTGGCAAGTTCGGCCACCGCAGCGACCGCCCAGTCTGCGCCGTTCTGGTCACCCAAAGCGAAGGTCTCGGCATTCAGCCGCCCGCCCATCCGGAAATCCTCATCGGCGAGGATGACCCGTGCGCCAGAGCGGCCAGCGGTCAGCGCCGCCGACAGGCCGGCGGGACCCGCACCGATGATCAGGATATCGCAGTGCAGGAAGCCCTTGTCGTATTGGTCGGGGTCCTCGACGCGGTTCAGCGTGCCAAGCCCTGCTGCGCGACGGATGATCGGTTCATAGACCTTCTCCCAGAAGGATGCGGGCCACATGAAGGTCTTGTAGTAGAACCCGGCGGTGAAGAAGCTGTTGAAACGGTCATTGATCGCCAACGCATCGAACTTCAGCGAGGGCCAGCGGTTCTGGCTTTGCGCGACGAGGCCGTCAAACAGCTCGGCCACCGTGGCGCGGGTGTTCGGTTCCTGCCGCGCGCCGGTGCGCAGTTCGACGAGGGCGTTCGGCTCCTCAGATCCGGCGGAAATCACCCCGCGCGGGCGGTGGTATTTGAAGCTGCGCCCCATCAGGCGGACGCCGTTGGCCAGAAGCGCCGAGGCGAGGGTGTCGCCGGGGTGGCCGGTGAAGGACTTGCCATCGAACTGGAAGTTCAGGGTGGTCTTGCGGTCGATCTGACCGCCTGCAATGCGGTTGGATTGGGTCATTTCGAACGCCCCTCTGCCCTTGCCACATCGCGGGCGAGTTCGGCCGAGACGATCTCATGCGTCAGCGTGTTGCGGGTGACGACCAGCCAGGAGCGGTCGCCCTGCTCGTGATACCAAAGCTCGCGGTGCAGGCCGGCGGGATTGTCGCGCAGATAGGCGTAGTCGTGCATCTCCTCCAAGGAGGCGGTCATGCCGTCCGGGCGGCGGATCAGGCTGGCGTCGCCCAAGTAGACGAACTCCTGCGCGTCACGCGGGCCGAGGATGGGATGGGGGATGATCATGACAGGGCTCGCGTTTGGGAGGCGTTGAACGCTCCGCGGGGAGTATTTGGGCAGAGGGCAAATTGGCGCATCAGTGCAGGTTCGGCGTGGCGCCCTGGCCCTTTTCGTCGATCATCAAGCCTTTGAGGAAGCGATCGAAACGGTAGGCCGTGGCGGTTTTGTGGGGTTGGTCAGTGGCCAGAAGGTGGGCGAAGCACCAGCCGGAGGCGGGGGTGGCCTTGAAGCCGCCATAGCACCAGCCGCCGTTGAAATAGAGGCCCTCGACATGGGTCTTGTCGATGATGGGCGAGCCGTCCATCGACATGTCCATGACGCCGCCCCAGGCGCGCAAGAGGCGGGCGCGGCCGAGCATCGGCATCAGGGCCATGCCGCCCTCGACCACATCCTCGATCACCGGAAGGTTGCCGCGTTGGGCGTAGGAGTTGTAGCCGTCGATGTCGCCGCCGAAGACAAGGCCGCCCTTGTCGCTTTGGCTGACGTAGAAGTGCCCGGCGCCGAAGGTCATCACGCCGTCGATCAGGGGTTTAAGGCCCTCCGAGACGAAGGCCTGCAGCACATGGCTTTCCATCGGCAGGCGCATGCCGGCATGGCTCATGACGCGAGAGGAAGAGCCTGCCACCGCCACGCCAACCTTTTTCGCGCCGATGAAACCCTTGGTGGTCTCGACCCCGAGAATGCGACCATTCTCGATCCGCATGCCGGTGACTTCGCAGTTCTGGATCAGATCGACGCCCCGGCTGTCGGCGCCGCGGGCATAGCCCCAGGCCACGGCGTCATGGCGGACGGTGCCGCCACGGCGCTGCATGAGCGCCCCCTTGATCGGGAAGCGGGCGTCGTCGAAATTGAGGAAGGGATACATGGCCCGGACCTGATCGCGGTTCAGAAGCTCCGCATCCGCGCCGTTCAGGATCATCGCATTGCCGCGCCGTGTGGCGGCATCGCGGGCGGCGTCGGTGTGGATCAGGTTGATGATGCCGCGCTGCGAAACCATGGCGTTGTAGTTGAAGTCCTGCTCCAGCCCCTCCCAGAGCTTCAGACTGAACTCGTAGAACGGCTCGTTGCCGTCCAGAAGGTAGTTCGAGCGGATGATCGTGGTGTTGCGGCCCACGTTGCCGCCGCCGAGATAGCCCTTTTCGACCACGGCGATCCGGGCCTGCTTGAACTCCTTGGCGAGGTAATAGGCGGTCGCAAGGCCATGCCCGCCGCCGCCGACGATGACATAGTCATAAGCGGCCTGCGGGGCCGGGTCGCGCCAGGCGGGCGTCCAGCCCTTATGGCCGGTCAGGGCCTCTTTCAGGATCCGAAAGCCGGAATAGCGCATCATATTCTCCACTTCGCTGGCTGGAGCCTAGCGCGCATCGGCGCGGTCCACAGCACGATTTCCGCCAAGAGGCGTCTTGTTTCAGCCATGGCGGTTCACCAGCATCCGGGCGGCGCGGCGAAAGGTGGCCATGATCTCGGTTCGCATCGGCTCTGCGACCGGGATATTGGTCAGGGCTTCGGCCATCGCCTCCAGCCAGGCCTCGGCCTCTTGCGGGCGGATCGGCAGATGGGCGTGGATCTCGCGCAGGTTCATCGCGCCGCGCGCCTCGGCATAGTAGCGGCGGCCACCGAAAAACCCGCAGAGAAAGTCGAACTGGGCGGCGCGGGCGTGGTCGAGGCCATGACCCTGCTGGTGCAGTTTCAGGATCGCCGCCGCCTCGGGTCGGGTCTCTATCAGGTCATAGAAGCGGGCGACGAGGGCGCGCACCGCCGCCTCGCCACCGATCCGGTCGATCATCGTCTCCATCAGCTTTGCGGCCGGGTCTTCTTCGGGTCATAGGCCGAAAGCGGAGTGATCAGCGCCGGAAGCCGCTTTTGCTGCCCGTCGAGCTTGCCGACCTCCAGCGCCGTGCCGACCTCGGCATGGGCGACATCGACGCGGGCCAGGGCGATCTGCTTGCCCAGAAGCGGCGAGCGCATGGCCGAGCAAATGACACCGACCTTGGCCCTTCCGAGGTGCAGCGTGTCGCCATGGCCGACATCGGTGGCGGCGTCGATCTCAAGGCCCACGAACTTGCGCGAGGGATGGTCCTTGCGGCGGATCAGGGCGTCACGGCCGATGAAATCATCGGGCTTGGATTTGAGCGGCACGGTGAAGCCGATCCCGGCCTCGAACGGGTCGGTCTCGTCGCTGAAATCGTAGCCGGCGAAGATCAGGCCGGCTTCGATCCGCACCATGTCGAGCGCCTGAAGGCCCATCGGCCGAATGCCAAGATCGGCCCCGGCTGCCATCACCGCATCATAGACCGCCACCGCATCCTTCGGGTGGCAGAAGATTTCATAGCCAAGCTCCCCGGTATAGCCGGTGCGCGAAACGACCAGCGGCGCGCCGGTCGGGGTCTGCAAGCGGGCGATGGTATGGCGGAACCAGCCCAGCTCCGCCAACGTCGGCTGATGCGGTGCGGTCCAGACGATCCGCTTCAGGATCTCACGGGAGTTCGGGCCCTGCACAGCCAGATTGTGCAGCTGGTCGGTGGAGGAGCGCACCATCACCTTCAGCCCGAGCTTTTCCGCCTGCTGGCGCAGCCAGACCCCGCCGAAATCGTCGCCGCCGATCCAGCGGAAATTGTCGCGGCCAAGGCGGAACAGCGTGCCGTCGTCGATCATCCCGCCGTGCTCGTAGCACATGGCGGAGTAGACCACCTGCCCCACCGCCAGCTTCTTCACATCGCGGGTCAGGGTGTACTGCATCAAGGCCTCGGCATCGGGCCCCGTCACCTCGAACTTGCGCAGGGGGGAGAGGTCGATGGCCACGGCGGCCTGACGGCAGGCCCAGTATTCCTCGATCGTGCCTGCGGCGGCATAGGCATTGGGCAGCCAATAGCCGCGATATTCCACCATGTTGCGGGTCAGGGCCGAAGTCGCGGGGTGGAAGGCGGTCTCTTTGGTCATCTGCGGCTCCGCATCGGGCATGGGGCGCCAGGCGGTGGCGCGCTGGAAGGGTTCGGCACCCGAATAGGTGCGGATGTGGATATCCGACAGATACCAGCCATTGGCGGGCGAAGTGTCATCCGGGCAGGAGGAGTTCACGCAGACCAGATCGGTCAGCGCGCGGAACAGGACAAAATCGCCCGGGCGGCTCCAGGGTTCATCGGCGATCAGCACGCCATGGGCGTCGATGGCCGTGTTGAAGAAGAGGTTGACGGCCATCCAGCCGGGCCTTGCGCTCACGCCATGCGGGGCCAGGGCCGCGTTGAAATTGTCCGAGCAGTTGACATGGCCGGGATAGCCGATCTCGTCGTAATATTTCGCAGCGCAGGCCATGGCAAAAGCGTCGTGGCGGCCCACGGTGTCCTGGATGACCTCGACCAAGGGCTCCCAGTCCTGATCGTAGTATTTGGCGTGGAGGCCTGGCATCGAATAGGCATGACCCATCAGGGTGCGCGAGGTGGTGACATCAAGGGGATGCTCGATCCCCCGCTCCAGCTTGCGCGCCGAAAAGCATTGGAAATCGGTGCATTGGCGGCCATCGACGTCGACGATCTGGATATAGTCCCCCGCCTTGACGTGATAAGCGCGGGCGGTGGCGGATTTGACCCGCAGGTCGAGCGTCGGTTCGGCCAGCGGCTCGGGCAGATCGTGCAGCGCCGCCCAACCCGGATTGGCGCGGTCGATGGTCAGGATCAGAGGGGTCAGCGTCGCCTGGGCTTCGGGCGCCATGGGCAATCCCGGCGCGGCCAGGATCAGGCTGCCCGCCCGGTCGGCGGTGAACGTCGCTTGCGTTCCGGCGGGCGAAGCCTCGCCAAACAGCCCAAGCGCCTTGGCGCGGCCAAGGTCGATGCCGCGCCGCGCGAGGCCCGCGCGCAGCCGCGCCATCCCAGGGCCGCCCGCGGTGATCAGGGCTTTGAGCCCCTCACCCGTGCAATCGGCCGCGACGCCTAGGATCGTCGGATCAATCCCCCCGTTCTGGTCAGCCGCCAGAACCTCGGCGCGCTGGCCGCCCTCGACATTGGTCACGGTGATCCGGTCGCCCTGATCCAGCGCCACCAGAAGCGCGCCGCCGCCTGGCACCTCGTAGCGCTCATGCCCTGAACGGCGCTGCGCGGCTTGCGGCGTCAGGATCTGGCTGGGCTTGGGCGGGCCGGGCCGCACCGAGGGGTATGGGCTGTCAAGCATGGACATTCTCCGCGCCAGTTTTAACTGATGTAAAACTTGTTCATCCTCAAGAATAACACGTCGCAAGGACCGCACAAGTCGGGCCAAGGGCGCAACACGATTTTTCGTCGAAAAATCGGGCTCAACGGTCGGGCGGCTGCGCCCCGGACAGGCCGCGCAGACCCGCCAGCGCCTTGCGTTCGTTCTGCGGGCTGACGCCGAAAGCCTCGGCATAGTGCCGCGCCATCGGGCCCGAGCGCGGATAGCCGACCGAGGCCGCGATCTCGGTCAGGGAATCGTCGGAATAGAGCACCCGCTGGCGCGCCTTGGCCAGCCGGATCAGGCGGTAATAGCGCAAGGGGCTCTGGCCGGTCTCGCGCTTGAACAGGCGTTCGAAGTTGCGTTCGGACATCTCCACCGCATCGGCCACGTCCGGGATGCGCAAAGGGTCCTCGATATGGGCGTCAAAGAGCTGGATCGCGGCGCGGATCGGCTGCGGCAAAGCATCCGCCGTGCCCGCGCCGCGCTGCACCGGGACCTTCTGGCGCGCATCCTCATCACGCACGAAGGGGTGCTGGAACCAGCAGGCGACCTCGGTCATCGCGGCCCGCCCCAGCCGTTCCTCGATCAGGCGCAGCATCAGGTCGAAGACCGCCCCCGCCCCCGAAGCCGTGATGCGCCGCCGGTCGCGGACAATCACCGTCTCCTCGGCTTCGATCTGCGCGAATTCGGCCTTGAAGGCGCTTTCATAGCACCAATGCACCGAACAGCGGTGCCCCTCCATCACGCCAGCCCGCACCAGGGGGAAAATCCCGCCCGAAAAGGCCCCGATCACCACCCCGGCCCGGTCCATCCGCCGCAACACGGCGGGCGAGCGGCGGGCATCGGCGAAGCTGCCGGTCGGCGGTGACAGAAGGTAGATCTGATCCAGCCCCTGCGCCTCGTCCAGCCGCAGATCTGGCGTGAAGCGCACCTCGGCCGAGGCGCGCACCGGCTCCGCCGTCTCGCCCAGCAGCACCCAGGAAAAAGCCCGCGTCCCGGTGATCTCGTTGGCGGCCCGCAAAGGCTCGATCGCCGAGGTCAGGCAGGCCATCGGAAAGCCGGGGAACATCAGGAACCCCAGCTTCAAAGGCTTGTCCATCACGGGTCCGGCCACCAGCCCGGCGAGGTCGGCGCCCCGTCATCGTATTTGGAAAGCCATTCCACCATCATCTTGCGGTTGCGCTCGAAGCCCTTGTAGGTCGAAAGCTCGACCGGCAGATCGCGCATCACCCGGTGCAGGCGGCGGCCCCATTTCGGCACGGTCACCAGCTCCTCGAACTTGCCAAGGTAGGCGCGGATCGAAAAGGCGATGGCGTTGGAGCGCGGCAGCCGGAACAGCGCCTGCAATTCGACGCGCAGGTGCTGGCGGTGGCCGAAGGTTTCGGGCGTGATCGTGGTCTTGGTCGGGCCCCATTTCGGGTAATGCTCGGGGCTGGTGTCCAGAAGCGGATCCACCGTCATCGTCCAGTTGAAGCGGCGGACCGGCGCGCCCTGCTGCAGTTTCAGAAGGAATTTCAGCGCCCGGTCGAACACCTGCATCTCATGCGCCAGGGGCACCGGCGCGTGCCATTCCATGAAGTTCATGCCGACGTCGAAATCGAGGGACCAGTCGGCCTGGGTCGTCACCATCCCGGCATCCATCCAGAGATTGCCATCCCGTTCATCCTGCAAGGAAAAATCGCCCTGCATCTGGCGGGTGATATATTCCATCGGCCCATAAGGCAGCGTGCTTTCGTCCAGAAAGGTGAACTTCTGGTCGATCCCCAGGGGCCTATTGATCCAATGCCACTGGTCGCCATTCTTGTGGAGCGCAAACCACTGTGGGTAATCCCGCGCGTTGCTTTCCATGATCAGCTCCAGCAGGTCCCATCCCGCCAAAGTCATATGCGGCAGACTCTGGCAGCGCAGAGGGTCTTCGGCCAGAACCTTGGCGCGGTCGATCATTTCCGAGACATAGTGCTCGTCGACGTCAAAGGTTTTCTCGAAGACCGAACCCACCCGCCCCGGCACATGCGGTTCGATATTGACCGAATACATGTATTCGTCGCGGTCGAAGGGAAAGGGAAAGCGGCGGACGGCGGCGGGGGAGTTCTTGTAGGTGAAGTCCTCGCGGAAGGTCTCGTTCCTGAAGAAATCGTCGAAGGCGGGTTTGAAATCGAGGCTCATCTGCCCCTCCTATCGGTCAAGGACGAGGGTCTTGCCCTCGAAACGCGAAACGCAAGGCATGATCTTGGCCCCCTCGGCCTGCTCTTCCGGCGAAAGCCAGTGGTCGCGGTGCAGGATCCTGCCGTCGCAGGCGAGCACCTTGGTCTCGCATTGCCCGCAGGCGCCGCCGCGACAGAGGTAGGGCGCATCGACCCCCGCCGCCTCGATCGCCTCGAGCAAGCTCTGGTGGGTGCCCACGGTGACCTTCTTGCCCGAAGCGGCAAGTTCGGCGGTAAAGACGGCACCGGTTCCGGGAGCGAGGAATTCCTCGAAATGCACGGCCTGCGCGGGCCAGCCCAGGGCCTCGGCCCGGGCGCGCACCCAAGCAATCATCCCCTTGGGACCGCAGACATACAGATGCGTCCCGATCGGTTGGCGCGCCAGAAGATCATCCAGCGCAATCGCCAGGCCGTCGTCGTCATAGTACAGATGCACCCGCGGCCCATGCCCCGCCTGCAGATCGGCACCATAGGCGCAAAGCCCCGCATTGCGCGCGGCATAATGCAGTTCGAACTTGCCGCCGAAATGGGTCAACTGCTTGATCTGGGCGAGGAAAGGCGTGATGCCGATGCCGCCCGCAATCATCAGGTGCTTGCGCGCCCGGCTGTCGAGCGGGAAGAAGTTCAAGGGGTGGCTGATCCCGATTTCCATCCCCGGCACGACGTGGTTGTGCATGAAAAGCGAGCCGCCGCGCCCGGCATCATCGCGCCTGACACTGATCTCGTAGCCCGAACGATCCTCCGGGTCCGACATCAGCGAATAGGGGTTCAGCCGACGTGTCCCCTGATCGTCCATCTCGACCACGACATGGGCGCCGCCGGAGAAGGCCGGCAAGGGCGCGCCATCTCGGCTGACAAACCGAAAGCGCTTGATCAGGTCGTTGACCTCGACCACCTCGGCCACCTTGACGGAAAGCTTTGCCCCACCGCTCATTTGAACCGCTCCACCGATGCGGGCACCAACCCTGGGTCTTCGGCGTCGATGTTCACGCCTTGAAAGGCCGCGATCCGGCGCGAGTAATGGTCGCGCACGAAAAGATGCAAGCCGCAATGGCTGCAAACGAAGGGATCGGTCGCCACGTTCTCGGTGATCCCCTTGCAATGCACGCATTGCACCCGGCGCAGTGTCGATCCGCGATGCTCTTTCTGAATGGCCGCAAAGGGAAAGCCCGTCGCCATGATCTCGCGCTCGGCCTGGCCGATCAGACCTTCGGTCCCGGCGAGGTAGAATTGCGTGCCCATATGCGCCTCGCCCACTACTTTCTGCAGGCGCGGCATCAGTGAAGGGATGGTCGGCGCGCGGTAGGCCAGCGCCGCGCCAAGCGCCTGCAGGCTGGCCCATTGGTCGGTACCATTCGGCCCCGGCACGTAAAGAATATGCATCGCTGCCAGCATGGCCGCCGCATCGGGGGCGTGTGCCAGCATCTCTATCACCGCCTCCGCCCCCTCGCCGTCAGCGATGACCAGATGGGCGCGCCCCGGCCGGGCCTCAAGCGCCGCATAAACCGGCCTGCTCTTGATCGAAGGGGGGAAGCTGGTCTTGCTCATCGTCCTGCCTGAACCTGGTCTTTCATACTTGCCCAAATATCCCCGCCGGAGGCCCCGGTCTCCCCGAGGCGCCCCGGCGGGTCATCTCACCCCTGAACCGTCCGCCGCTTCTTGTCGATGTCGTAGAAGGGCAGGCTGTGGGTCTTGGCCTTGATGGCCCCATGCGTCCCGCAGTTCACGACGACTTCGGTGCCGTTGTTGGCGCAATCGACCGGCAGGCGGGCGATGGCCACGGTGTGGTTGTTCAGGCTGGAATGCATGGCCTGCGTGACGACGCCGACCTGTTTGCCGCCCTGCATGACGGGCGCCCCATTGCCCGGCGCATTCACGCCCTCCAGCTTCAGCCCCCAGATCTTGAAGCGTTCGCGGCCTTTCAGGCGGTAATGCTCCTCCGCGCCGCGGAAGCCGACCTTGCCGGGCGAAACGGTGAAATCGAGGCCAAGCTCCCACAAGGTGTCGCCCGGGCCTTCGTTTTCAAAGGGATACATCTCGGAATTGTCGAAGGGGAAGAACAGAAGGTAGCTTTCCGTCCGCAGCAGGTCGAGCGTGGTGAAGCGGCAGGGGATGATCCCCATCGCAGCGCCCTCTTCCAGTATCCGGTCCCAGATCAGCCCGGCATCCTGGCCCCGGCAGAAGATCTCATAGCCGCGCTCGCCGGTATAGCCGGTCCGGCTCAGCGTAATCGGCTTGCCGAACAGTGAGGTGCCCATGTGGCTGAAATAGCCCAGCTGCCGCACGCCGGGGATATGCTTTTCCAGATAGTCCACCGCCAGCGGCCCTTGCAGCGACAGGTCGTGCAGATTGTCGTCGAAACGGATCGAGACATCGCGCCCGGTTGCCGCCATGGTCAGCTGCTCATGACCCTGACCCGAGCCATGGACCACGGTGAAGGTGTTCGGCCCGAAGCGGTAGATCACGCAGTCATCGACGAACTTGCCCGCGTCATTCAGCATGCAGGCATAGACCGCCCGGCCCGGCATCAGCTTTTCCATGTTCCGCGTCGTGGCGCGCTCGATCACATGGCTGGCCGCGGGGCCCGAGATATGGACCTTCTTCAGACCCGAGACATCCATCAACCCGGCCTTGGTCCGGATCGCCAGATACTCCTTCTCGGGGTCGGCGTCATAGGACCAGGCGGTGCCCATGCCCGACCAGTCCTCAAGGTTGGAGCCCAAGGCCCGGTGCCGGTCGCCCAAGGTCGAGAATCGCCAGGAATTCGTCATTGATACCCCCCGTTTTCGGTGATTTGGACGAAGTTTGCGAGGGCACCTGCGAAAAAGCAATACTCAAGTGCAACATATTTTCTTCTGAGAAAACAAACGCCGAGATCGGATGAAAAAAGGGGCGCCCGCAAGGCGCCCCTTTTCGACTGTCAGAACGTCGCTCAGGCCGGCAGGACGAAGAACCAGTTGGCCCAAAGCACCACCGCCGCGCCCAGAAGCAGCGCGAGATAAGGCAGCATCCCCGCCTTGCGCTCGCCCATGTCGCCGTCCTTCAGGCCCAGTTCGGCCATGGCTTCGGCCGGAAAACGCCCGCCGTCCTGCACATAGTGGCGATAGGCGAAAACCGGGATGATCAGCGCCGCAAAGATCACGCCGGCCCAGAGCGCGTTGGAATAGCCCCAGACCTTGGCCCCGGCGCCGAGGAACAGCGCGTTGACGAAGGCCAGCACGGTGTTGATCCCGATCAGAACCGCCGGTGCCTTCCACGGCCGCGCGATATGGCCCGAGTCGATGCGGTGGATCCAGCCGGCGTTCAGGTTGAGGAAGTTGAACACGATGTAGCCCACGTTCGAGATCGCCAGAACGTAGAAGTACCCGCCCGCATCCGAGGCCAGCGCCAGAAGGAACAGGTTGAAGCAGAAGTCGGTCCACATAGCACCCGTAGGCGCGCCATGGTCGTTCACATGGCTCAGATACTTCGGCAGCCAGCCGTCCTTCGACCCCTGATAAAGCGTGCGCGACGACCCGGCCATCGCGGTCATGATCGCGAGGAACAGGCCGAGGATCATCAGGATGACGAAGATCTGCGTCACGATGCGGTGGCCGCCCGCCATGTTGCCAAGCGCCTCGGCCACACCGGTGCCATCAACGATGCCGGGCGCCAGCATGCCGGCCTGCCCCAGCACGCCCTGGAAGGTGTAGGGGATGATGAAGAAGAAGACGCAGCACAAAAGGCCCGAGAAGAAGATCGCTTTGAAGGTGTCGCGCTGCGGGTTCTTCAGTTCCGACGTATAGCAGACCGCCGTCTCGAACCCGTAGGTCGACCAGGCCGCGATATACATGGCGCCGAGGAACAGCGTCCAGCCGCCGAGGTTCCAGAGCCCGTCCACCCCGGAATAGGACGCCGTCGGCGGCACGATCCCGGTGACATTGGCGGATTGAATCGCGCCGGTGAAGATCGGGTAAAGCCCGACCAGCAGCAAGGGCACCAGCACGATGATCGCCAGCACGCGCTGCGCCGAGGCGGTCGAGGCGATGCCGCGGTGCTGGATCGCAAACATGATCAGCATCAGCACCGCGCCCACCACGAAGGTGGAGTTGAAGTGCAAGGCGCCGAGGCCCGGAATGTTGAAGGTCAGCGCCTCCCAGGTCCGGATCGCCGGCGTCAGCGCCGCTACCGCATCGGCCGAGGCCACAGCGGTGATCGCATCGGCGGGCGCGGTCCCGGCATGGGCGGTCAGGTAATCCATCACCGCCTGGGTCGAGGCGGTGTAATCCGCCGCATGGGCTGAAACCCAGGCCAGCACCGCCGCCGAATCCGCCGCCGGAATCGGGAACAGCGCGTTCAGGATATAGCCGGCCGCAATGACCGAGCCGAGCGAGAGCACCGGGCTCCAGGCGAACCAGTTGCACCAGACCGACAGGGGCGCGATCAGCTTGGAATAGCGCAGCCAGGCCGTCGCCCCGTAAATCGAGGTGCCGCCCGACTTGTTGCCGAACATCCCCGCCATCTCGGCATAGGTGAAGCTCTGCAGAAAGCCCATGATCATCGAGATGATCCAGACGAGGAAGGCCGCCTTGCCCGCCACCCCGGCAATCCCGCCGATCGAGAACAACACCAGGGGCGGCACCCCCGCCGCAACCCAGAACGCACCCTTCCAGTCCAGCGCCCGCACCAGCTGACCCGCACTCGAGGCGGTGCCAGTGCTGGTCGCACTTGTCTCCATCGTCATCTTCTACCCTCTCCCGCTGTGTTTTTGCGCGCGCATCGCCAGAGGTTGGCCCGCGCATTCGCACCGGGTCCCGCCCGGATGAGGCCACAAAAACATGACCGAGAAATTAACGCTACAAAATTTTAATCGTCGGAATATTTGTTTACCCGCACCCCGGAGGCGCCGATAAATTTGCCGCAAAACGCAGCAAAAAGCCCGGCACAGAACGGTGCCGGGCTTTGCGAGGACGAAAGGCTCAGTTCTTGAGATAGCTTTCCATCGAATCCTCCAGCGCGTCCTTCCAGGGCGTGTGGTGGACCGGCGCCATCGACCCGGTGATCACCGACTTGTAGGCATGGTCACGGAAGGTCATGATGCCGGCGGCCTTGTGGTCCTTCCATTCAAAGAAGGCCTCGCAGGCGCCATCCACGTCGAAAGAGGGGTAGTCGGTCTCGGCGATCAGCTCCTTGACGTAATCGCCCTGATAATGGATCGCGTGATGGGCGTCCTTGCCGGCATCCTCGCCCGCCACGCGGTCGGTGACATCTTTGAGCAGAACCGCCTTGTCGGCGGGAATGGCGATCCGCCCCAGGATCACGTCGCGCACCCACCAGGCCTGGGCGTCGAACATGTTGAAGGTGAACCACTGGTCCTGCATCCCGATGTAGAAGAGCTTCGGATTGTGGACCCAAGCGACCCCCTTATACAGGTCCGCCGTCGCCAGCCGGTTCGCGGTCTTCAGGCGCAGATCGTCGGGCAAATACGGGAAATGGTGCTTGTAGCCGGTGCAGAGGATGATCGCATCGACCTTCTTGGAAGAGCCGTCCTTGAAATAGGCCGTCGTCTCGTCGACATGGTCAAGTGCCGGACATTCCTTGAAATTCTCCGGCCAATTAAAGCCCATCGGCGCATGGCGATAGGCCACGGTCACCGATTTCGCGCCATATTTCCAGCATTGCGAACCTATATCCTCGGCCGAATAGGACGACCCGAGCAGCAGGATATCCTTGCCGTTGAACTCCATCGCGTCGCGGAAGTCATGGGCGTGCAGGACCCTGCCGCCGAATTTCGCAAAGCCGGGGTATTCCGGCACATTCGGGGTCGAGAAGTGGCCGGAGGCGACGATCACATTGTCGAACTCCTCCTCATAGATCGAGTCCTTGACCAGATCATGCGCGGTCACGGTGAAATTGCCCTTGGCCTCGTTGTATTTCACGAAGCGCACCGGATGGCGGAAGCGGATCCAGGGGCGCACGCCGGCTTTCTTCACCCGACCTTCGATATAGTCGAACAAGACGGCGCGCGGCGGGTAGGAGGCGATCTGCTTGCCGAAATGCTCTTCAAAGGAATAGTCCGCGAATTCAAGACCTTCCTTCGGACCGTTCGACCAGAGATAGCGATACATCGAGCAATGGACCGGCTCGCCATATTCATCCAGGCCGGTGCGCCAGGTGTAGTTCCACAGGCCGCCCCAATTGCCCTGCTTTTCAAAGCACACGATCTCGGGGATCTCTTCCCCCTTGGCGCGGGCCGATTGGAAGGCGCGCAACTGTGCGAGGCCCGACGGGCCTGCCCCGATGACCGCTACTCGTTTCTTCATGGCATTCTCCCTGACGCGGGCCCTGCGATGGCGTGATGGTGTCTTGTTGATTCTGGCCCTTTGGAGGAAGCCTAGACAGACCCTATGCTGAGTGTCAATTTTTCTTCCTGCTGTGAAACGTCGCAGGGGGCCAGCCGCCCGATTTGCCGGCAGAAAAGCGGCCGTGGCACAGGGCCGGGGGTTCTAGCCCCGGGCGCCCTGACCCCGGGCATAGACATCCTCGTACCGGATGATATCATCCTCGCCGAGATAGGCGCCGGTCTGAACTTCGATCATGATGATGTTGACCTTGCCGGGATTTTCCAGCCGGTGCACCGCGCCCAGGGGCACATAGACCGACTGGTTTTCGCTGATCAGCTGCACCGTGTCATCCACCGTGACCTTGGCCGTGCCCTGCACGACGATCCAGTGTTCGGCGCGGTGATGATGGCTTTGCAGGGACAAGGCGGCGCCGGGGTGCACCACGATCCGCTTGACCTGGAACCGGTTGCCCGAAGCGATGGATTCGTAATAGCCCCAGGGCCGGAAATCGCGCGGGAAAGACTCGGCCTGGGGCGCGCCCTCGGCCTTCATCAGGGCCACGGCCTGACGCACCTCTTGCGCGCGCGACTTGTCGGCGATCAGCACGGCATCGGGGGTGGCCACCGCGATGATGTTGTTCAGGCCGATCCCCACCAGTCGGACGCTGTCGGATTCCGCGCGCAGCAGCGTGTCATGGCAATCAATCGCGGTGACCGGGCCGCTTTGCGCCAACCCCGCCGCATCCGGCTCCGAGGCGCGCCACATCGCCTCCCACCCGCCGAGGTCGGACCAGGCGCCGGCATAGGGCATGACCGAGAGGTTCTGGGCCTTCTCCATCACCGCGTAGTCGATTGAAATATCAGGCAGGCTCTTCCAGGCGGCGGAGTCGAGCCGCAGAAAGCCGAGATCGTGGCGCGCGCCGTCCAGCGCCGCCTGCACCGGGGCGATCATCTCAGGGGCATGGGCGCGGAAGGCGTCGAGGATGGTCGTCGTGGTGAACAGGAAGATCCCGGCGTTCCACAGGCAGCGGCCCGAGGCGAGCATCGCTTCGGCCTTGGCGAGCGGCGGCTTTTCGACAAAGCGCAGCAGGGGTTGAGGGCCGGCGATCCCGGCCTCGGCCAGCTCCAGCCAGCCATAGCCGGTTTCCGGGCGGTCGGGGGCGATGCCGAAACTGACGATCCTGCCCTGCAGGGCGGCCACGCTGGCGGCGCTGACCGCGGCGTGAAAGGCCTCGGCGTCGGGCATCACATGGTCCGAGGGCGCCACCAGCATCAGGGCACCGGGGCTTTCCGCCTCCAGTGCCAGGGCCGCGGCCAGCACCGCGGGCGCGGTGTTGCGGGCGCTGGGTTCGATCAGCACCGAGGCAGCGGGACGCGCGATCGCCTCCATCTGCTGGGTGACGACAAAGCGGTAATCGTCGCCGGTCACGATGATCGGCGCCGCATAGCCCGCCAGCGAGACCCGGCGCACCGTGGCCTGAAACAGGCTTTCGGTCCCAAAAAGCGGCACGAACTGCTTGGGCTGGCTTTTGCGCGACAAGGGCCAGAGCCGGGTGCCAGAACCGCCGCACAAAAGCACCGGGTGAATGAGCGGTGTCATGAACTTCTCCTTCTGGCGGCGCGGCTTGGCGCTGAGCTGGCCAATTTCTGGCCAAAGGCGAGAATTGGGCTTCCCACCCGGAAAGGCAAGTCCTCGCGTCTGGCCAGGGGGGCTTTGGGCCTTTTCACGGGGCCGCGCAAGGTCTGCACAAGGTCCGCGCAAGGCTGGCGGGCCAAAAGCCGCGCGCGCCCCGCAAGGCAGGGCACGCGCTGTGAGAGGGTCGTATATCTCGCCCTTGTCAGAGGAACAGGGCCGAGATCTGGTCGTTGGTCATCACCGCCGTCTGGGCCGAGGTGAAGGCCGAGGTCTGGCTGTTGGACAGGGCCGCGATATCGGCCGTCTCCAGTGCGGTGATCTGCGTCGTGGTCAGGGCGGCGATCTGCGCCGTGCTCCACCCTGCCATCTGGGCCGTCGTGAAGGCGGTGATCGCGTCGGTCGACAGCGCCGCCACCTGATCGGTGCCCAGCGCGCCGATCTGCGTGGTGGTGAGGGCAGTGACCTGATCGGTGGTCAGCGCCGCCATCTGGTCCGAGGTCAGGGCATGCAGCTGGTTGGCCGTCAGCCCCTTGATCGCCGCCGTGCTCAGGGCCGCGAAATCGACCACCTCCATCTGGGTCAGCACCGCTGTGCCCAGTGCCGCCACCTGACCGGAGCTGAGCGCCCCGGCCTGGGCGGTGGTCAGGGCCACGACATCATCGCTCGACAGGCCCGCCATGCTGGACAGGCTCAGCGCGCCGATCTGGCTGGTGGTCAGGGCACTGAACTGATCGGTGGTCAACGCCGCAACCTGGGCCGAGACCAGGACCGCGATCTGCGCCGAGGTCAGGGCCACGACCTGATCGGTCGACAGCGCGCCGATATCGCCGGTGGTGAGCTTGGTCACCTGCGCCGTGGTCAGCGCGCCGACCTGATCGGTGGTGAGCGAAGCCACCTGCCCGGTGGTCAGCGCCGCGATCTGCCCGGTGGTCAGGCCGCGGATCGCGCTGGTGGACAGGGCCGCGACATCCTCCCCCTCCATCTGGCTCAGGATGGCGGTGGACAGGACCGCGACCTGGGCTGACGTCAGGGCCGCCGCCTGGCCCGTGGTCAGGGCCACGACATCATCTGAGGTCAGGCCTGCGATGCTGGCCGTGGTCAGCGCCGCGACCTGGCCCGTGGTCAGCGCTGCCACCTGATCGGGCATCAGCGCGCGGATCTGGGCCGAAGTCAGCACCGCCACCGCCGCCGTGGCGAGGGCAGCCACCTGATCCGCCGTCATCGCCGACAGATCCGCCGTGGTCAGCCGCGCCACCTGCGCCGTGGTCAGAACGCCGACCTGATCGGTGGTCAGCGCCGCGACCTGATCGCTGCCGAGGGCAGAGACCTGCGCCGTGGTCAGCGCCCGGATCGCCGCCGTGGACAGGGCGGCGAGATCCTCCGCCTCCAGTGCCGCGATCTGCGCGGTGCTCAGCGCCACGATCTGGGCCGAGGTCAGCGCCCCCGCCTGATCGACGCTCAGCGCCACCACGTCATCGGTGCCAAGCCCCGACAGCGCCGCGGTGCCAAGCACCCCGATCTGGTCCGAGGTCAGCACCCCGATCTGATCGGTCGACAGCGCCGCGATCTGGGCCGAGGTCAGCACGGCCGCCAGCGCGGTGCTCAATGCCGTCAGCTGATCGGCCGAAAGGGCGGCCATGTCAGCCGTCGAGAAGCGGGTGATCTGCGCCGTGGTCAGGGCGCCGACCTGGGTGGCGCTCAGCGCCGCGATCTGGTCGGTCGACAGGGCTGCGATCTGCGCCGTGGTCAGCTTGGCCACCTGCGCCGTGGTCAGCCCGACCACCTGATCCGAGCCGAGCGCCGCGATCTGCCCGGTCGACAGCGCCACAATCTGCGCCGTGGTCAGGGCAGCCGCCTGATCGACGGTCAAGGCCGCCACATCCGCCGTCGATAGCGCCGGAAGTTGCGTCACCGTCAGCGCCGCGATCTGCGACGGGTCCAGGGCCGCGATCTGCGCCGTGGTCAGCGCCCCGACCTGCGCCGTGGTCAGCGCCGCCACCTGCCCCGCGCCCAGCGCCGCAATCGGCTCCGTCCCGATCGCGGCCACCTGCGCCGTGGTCAGGCCCGCCAGCTGCGCCGTGGTCAGACCGGTGATCTGGCCCGCGGAAAGCGCTGCGATATCGGTGGTGGTGAATTGCGACAGCTGCGCCGTCGACAGCGCCGCAAGCTGCCCCGCCGTCATCGCCGCCACCTGGTCCGAGCTCAAGACCGCCAATTGCGCCGTCGTCAGCCCCTTGACCGCAGCCGAGGAGAGGGCGGCGAAATCGCCGACCTCAAGCGCCGCGATCCCCGCCGTATCCAGCGCCGCCACCTGGGCCGAGGTCAGGACTGCGGCCTGCTCCGCGCTCAGCGCCACGACGTCCGCCGTGGTCATGCCAGCCAGCGCCGCCGTGCTCAGCGCCGTGATCTGCGCCGTGGTCAGGCTCGTGATCGCATCGGTGCTGAGCGCCGCGATCTGCGCCGAGCCGAGCGCCGCCACCTGCGCCGTGGTCATCGCCGCGACCTGCGCCATCGACAGGGCTGCGATATCGGCGGTGCTGAACTTGGCAAACTGCGCCGCCGTCAGGGCCGCGATCTGCGTCTCGCTCAACGCGGCGACCTGGGCCGTCGACAGGGCGGCGAACTGCGCCGTGGTCAGCTTGGCCACCTGCGCCGTGGTCATCGCCGCGATCTGGTCGCTGCCGATCGCCGCGACCTGCGCCGTGGTCAGGGCCGCCACCTGCGCCGTGGTCAGGCCTGCGACCTGATCCGCGCTCAGCGCCGCGACATCGGCGGTGCTGAACTTCGACACCTGCGCCGTGGTCAGGGCGACCAGTTGCGTCGTGGTCAGACCCGCCATCTGATCGGAGGTCAGGGCCGTGATCTGCGCCGTGGTCAGGCCGCGAATGGCTCCGGTGGTCAGGGCGGCCAGATCCTCGGTCTCCATCGCCGCGATGGCGGTGGAAGAGATCACCGCGATCTGCGCTCCGGTCAGGACATGGGCCTGGGCCGTGGTCAGGGCCACCAGATCATCCGAGCTTAGCCCCTTCAACGCCGCCGTCCCGAGCGCCGCGATCTGCGCCGTGGTCAGGGCCGCCGTCTCCTCCGTGGTCAGGGCGGCGATCTGCGTCGAGGTCAGAACCGCGACCTGGCCCGTGGTCAAGGCGGCGATCTGCGTCGCCGAAAGCGCCGCGATATCCGCCGTCGTGATCTTGGCGACCTGGGCCGTGGTCAAGGCCGCGACCTGCGCCGTGGTCAGCGCCGCCGCCTGATCCGAGGTCAGGGCCACGATCTGCCCGGTGGTCAGGCGCAGGATCTGCGCCGTGGTCAGGGCCGCTACCGCATCCGAGCCGAGGGCTGCGACCTGCCCCGTGGTCAGCGCCACGATCTGGCCCGATGTCAGGGCCGCGACCTGGGCGGTCGAAAGCGCCTCGATATCGGCGGTCGACAGCTTGGCGATCTGGCCGGTGGACAAGGCCACGACCTGAGCCGTGGTCAGCGCCCCGATCTGATCGGTGCTGAGCGCCGCGACCTGCGCGGTGCTCAGCGCCAGGACCTGCGCCGTGGTCAGCGCCGCCACCTGATCGGTGCCCAGCGCCACGACCTGCCCGGTCGAAAGTGCTGCGATCTGGGTGCTGGTCAGCACCGCGACCTGGGCCAGCGTCAGGGCCGCCACATCATCGGTCGACAGCGAGGCAAGCTGGGTCGAGGTCAGGACCTGCACCTGCGCCGTGGTCAGGCCGGCGATCTGCGCCGTGCCAAGCACGCCCAACTGCGCCGTGCTCAGCTTGGCAATCTGGGTCGTGGTCAGGGCGGCGAGCTGCGTCCCGGTCAGGGCGCCGAACTGGCCAAGGCTCAGCGCGCCAAACTGCGCCGTGGTCAGGGCCGCCACTTGGGCGGTGGTCAGGGCCGCGACATCAGCCGTACTCAGGGCGCCGATCTGCACCGTGGTCAGGGCTGCGGCCTGCGCCGTGGTCAGAGCCGCCACCTGCGCCGTGGTCAGGGCGGCAATCTGCGCCGTGGTCAGGGCAACCTCTTGCGCGGTGGTCAGCTTGGCCACCTGCGCCGTGGTCAGGCTTGCGACCTGCGCCGTGCCAAAGGCCGCGATCTGCGCCGTGGACAGGGCTGCAACCTGCGCCGTCGACAGCGCCTGCACCGCCGCCGTGCCAAGATTGCCGACCTGCGCCGTCCCAAGGCCCACCAGCTGCGCCGTGGTCAGGGCTGCCGCCTGCGCCGCACTCATCGCCGCGGCCTCTGCCGTGGAAAGCCCGCGCAACGCCGTGGTCGACAGGACGGCAATATCCGCCGAACCCAGCGCACCGAAGGCCAGAGGGTCCAGCGCGCCGATCTGGGTCGAGGTCAGAACCGCGGCCTGCGCCGTGGTCAAGGCCGCAGCCCCCGCCGTACTCAACCCCGCAATCGCCTGCGTGCGCAGGGCCAGGATCTGGCCCGTCGACAGCTTGGCAACCTGGGCGCCCGTCATCGCCCCGACCTGATCCGAGCCGAGGGCCGCGACCTGCGCCGTGGTCAGGGCCACGACCTGCGCCGTCGACAGGGCCGCCACACCCGCGGTCGCAATCGCCGCCACCTGGCCCGTGCGCAGCGCCGCCACCTGCGCCGTGGTCAGGGCCGCGATCTGGGCGGTGCCCAAGGCGGCAATCTCGGCCGTATCCAGCGTCCGCAGGGCCGCGGTGCGCAGGGCGGCGAGGTCTGCCGCCTCGAAGGCGCCGATCTGGTCCGCGCTCAAGGCGTCCACCTCCGCCGCCGAAAGGGCTGCGGCCTGGGCCGTGGTCAGGGCCACGATGTCATCGGTCGTCAGCCCGGCCAAAGCGTCGGTCGAGAGCGCCGCCACCTGCGCCGTGGTCATCGCCGCGATCTGGGCCGTCGTCATGGCACCGATCTGCTCCGAGGTCAGAACCGCCGCCTGGGTCGAGGTCAGCGCCGCAACCTGCGTCGTGGTCAGGGCGGCAATGCCATCGCTCGAGATCGCGGCCACCTGCGCCGTGCTCAGCACCGCCATCTGGGCGCTGGTCAGGCCTGCGACCTGATCGGTGCCCAGGCTCGCGATCTGATCGGTGCTGAGCCCGGCGATCGCCGTGGTGGTCAGGGCGGCCAGATCGGCCACCTCCATCGCGGCCAGAACCGTCGGATCAATCACCGCGATCTGGGCCGAGGAGAGAACCGCCGCCTGCGCCGTGGTCAGCGCCACCAGATCGGCCGAGCCCAGGCCGGGCAAGGCATCGGTGGTCAGGGCCGCGATCTGGTCGGTGGTCATGTTGGCCACCTGCGCCGTGGTCAGGGCGCCCAGCTGGTCATAGGTCAGCGCCGCGGCCTGCACCGCGGTCAGCGCCGCAACCTGGCCCGTCGACATCGCCGCCACCGCGTCGCTCGACAGGGCCGCGACCTGCGCCGTACCGAGGACCGATACCTGGCCCGTGGTCAGCCCCGCCACCTGATCCGATCCGAGGCTCGCCACCTGATCGGTGGTCAGCCCGGCCAGCGCCGTGGTGGTGACCTTAGCCAGATCCGCCACCTCCATCGCCGAGATCACAGTGGCGGCAATCGCGCCGAGCTGGGCCGAGGACAGCGCCGCCGCCTGCGCGGTGGTCAGGGCCACCAGATCGTCGCTGCCCAAGCCGGTCAGCGCCGCCGTGCTCAGGGCCGCGACCTGGCCCGTGCTCAGGCCCGCCATCTGGGCCGTCGTCACCGCCGCCAGCTGATCCGCCGTCAGCGCCGCCACCTGCCCCGTGGTCAGGGCCGCCGTTTGGTCGGTCGTCAGGGCCGCAATCCCCGCCGTCGCAATCGCGGCAACTTGCGCCGTGGCGAGCGAGGCCACCTGCGCCACGGTGAGCGCGGCGACCTGATCGGTCGAAAGGCTCGCCACGCCATCCGTGGTCATCCCGCGCAGCGCGGTGGTGGTCAGCGCGGCCAGATCCGCCGTCTCCATCTCGGCCAAGACCGAGGGCGCCAGCGCGCCAAGCTCGGCCGAGGTCAGGGCCGCCGCCTGCGCCGTGGTCAGGGCCACCAGCGCGTCGCTGCCCAGCCCCGCCAGCGCCGCCGTGCCAAAGGCGGCGATCTGCGCCGTGGTCAGGGCCGCAATCTCAGCCGTGGTCAAGGCCGCGACCTGGGCCGAGGACAGCGCCGCCACCTGCGCCGTGGTCAGCGCCGCTGCCTGTGTCGTGGTCAGCGCCGCCACATCCGCCGTGGTCAGCCCGCCGATCGCCGCGGTCGACAGGGCGGCAATCTGCCCCGCCGTCATCGCCACGACCTGATCCGAAGAAAGCGCCGCGACCTGCGCCGACCCAAGGCCGCGCACTGCCCCGGTGGTCAGCGCCGCCAGATCCGCCGTCTCGATATTGGCCAGGATCGCATCGTCGATCGCGGCAATCTGCGCCGAGCCCAGCGCCGAGGCCTGGGTCGTGGTCAAGGCCACCAGCGCGGCAGAGGTCAACCCCGCCAGGCCCGCGGTCGACAGGGCCGCAACCTGGGTCGAGGTCATGCCCGCCACCTGTGCCGTGCTCAACCCCGCCACCTGGGCCGACGTCAGCGAGGCCACCTGCGCCGTGGTAAAGGCCGCCACCTGGGTCGTCGTCATGGCCCCGATCTGGTCGGTCGACAGATGCGAGACCGCCGCCGTCGACAGGGCCGCCACCTGGCCATTGGTCAGGGCGGCGATCTGGGCGGTGGTCAGGGCCACAGCCTCCGCCGTGGTCAGCCCGCGCAGGGCAGCCGTGGTGATGGCGGCCAGATCCTGCGTCTCCATCTGGGCGATGATGCCGGCGTTCAGTCCGGCCACCTGGGCCGAGCCCAACGCCGCGGCCTGCGCCGTGGTCATCGCGACCAGATCGGCGCTGGTCAGCCCGGCAAGGCTCGCCGAGGTCAGCGCCCCCACCTGGCCCGGCGAGAAGGCCGCCATCTGCGCCGTGGTCAGGGCGGCAACCTGAGACGAGCTCAGCGCCGCCATCTGGCTGTTGCTGAAGGCCGCGACCTGGGCCGTCGACATCGCGGCCAGCGCCGCCGTCGCGATCAACCCGACCGAGGCGGTGGGCAGGGCCGCGACCTGCGCCGTGGTCAGGGCCGCCATCTGCGCCGAGCCGAGGGCGCCGATCTGGGTCGTGGTCAGGCCCTTGATCGCGGCCACGGTCAGCGCGGCAAGATCCGCCGTCTCCAGCGCTGCGATCGAGGCGGTGGCGAGGTTGGCGATCTGGGCGGAGGACAGCGCCGCCGCCTGCCGCGTGGTCAGGGCGACGGTGTCGGCCGTGCTCAAGCCCTGCAGGCCCGCCGTGGTCAGGGCGGCGATCTGCTGGGTCGTCATGTTGGCGATCTGCGCCGTGGTCAGGCTTGCGACCTGTGCCGAACCAAGGGCCGCGACCTGCTGGGTCGTCAGCGCCGCGATCTGGGCCGTGGTCAGGGCGGCCAGATCGGCGGTGGTCAAGTGCTGCATCTGGCTGGCTGTCAGCGCCGCCACTTGCGGATTGGTCAGGGCCGCGACCTGTCCGGTGGTCAGGGCGGCGATCTGGCCCGTGGTCAGGCCCTTGATCGTGGCGGCGCTCAGCACCGCCAGATCGGCGGTTTCCAGCGCCGCGATGGTCGCAGTGCCCAGCGCCGCGATCTGGGTCGAGGTCAGCGCCGCGGCCTGGCCCGTGGTCAGGGCCACACCGTCCGCCGTGCCAAGGCCCGCCAGCGCCGCGGTGCCCAGTGCCGCGATCTCTGCCGTGGTCAGGGCTGCGGTCTGCGCCGTGGTCAGCGCCGCGACCTGGGTTGAGGACAGCGCCGCCACCTGTGCCGTCGAAAGAGCGGCGATCTGCGCCGTGGTCAGGGCTGCGAAACTTGCGGTTGGCAGGGCCAGAAGCTGCGCCGTGGTCAGGGCCGCCGTCTGAGTCGTGGTCAGCGCCGCGACATCCGCCGTAGGCAAGGCCGCCAGCGCCGCCGTGGTCAGCGCCCCGATCTGGCGCGTCGTCAGTTGCGCCACCTGGCCCGTGGTCAGCGCCGCCGCCTGATCGGTGCGCAGGCCGGCAATCTGCGCCACCGTCAGCGCCGCGATCTGCCCGGTGGTCAGCCCGGCCACCGCCTCCGTCCCCAGGGCGCCAATCTGGCCCGTGCTCAGCGCAGCGATCTGCAGCGTGGTCAGCCCCGCCACCTGGGCCGAGGTCAGTGCGGCGATCTGGTCGGTGCCAAGCCCGTGCAGCGCCGTGGTGTTCAGCGCCGCAAGATCGGCCACTTCCATCACAGAAAGATCCGCCGTCGTCAACGCCGCCACCTGGGTCGAGGACAGGACCGCCGCCTGAACCGTGGTCAAGGCCACCGCCTCCGCCGTAGTCAAGGCGGCAAGGCTGCCCGTGGTCAGCGCCGCGATCTGCCCGGTGGTCAGCGCCGCGATCTGACCCGTCGTCAGCGCCGCCATCTGCCCCGTGGTCAGCACCGCGATCTGCGCGGTGCCCAGCGCGGCCAGCCGCGCCGTGCTGATGGCCGCGATCCCCGCCGTGCCCAGCACCACGAACTGACCGGTGCTCAAGGCCGCCAGTTGCCCGCTGCCCAGCGCCGCGATCTGATCGGAGCCGAGGGCCGCCGCCTGTGCCATGGTCAGACCGCGCAGCGTGGCGGTGGCCAGCGCCGCGATCTCATCGGTCTGCAGCGCGGCCACCGCCGCACTCGACAGGACCGCAATCTGGGCCGAGGTCAGCGAAGCCGCCTCCGCCGTGGTCAGGGCCGCCGCCTCTGCCGTGGTCAGGCCGGCCAGCGCCCCGGTGGTCAAGGCCGCGAACTGGGCAGAGGTCAGACCCGCGACCTCGTCACTGCCAAGCGCCGCCAGCTGGGCCGAGGTCAGGACGCGGATCTGCGCCGTGGTCAGCGCCGCGGTCTGATCGGTCGTCAGGGCCGCGATGTCATCGGTGGCGAGGGCGGCGATCTGCGCCGTGGTCATGCCCGCCACCTGCGCCGTGGTCAGGGCCGCGATCTGGCCGGTCTGCAGGGCCGCAAGCTGCGCGCCGCTCAGGCTCGCGAGTTGGGCCGTCGACAGGGCGACGACCTGCGCCGTAGTCAGGGCCGCCATCTGGCTCGTGGTGAATTTCGCCACCTGCGTCGTGCTCAGCGCCGCGATATCGCCGGTACTGAGGGCCGCGATCTGCCCGGTGGTCAGCGCCGCAATCTGCGCCGTGGTCAGGCCCCGGACCGCCGCCGTGCTCAGCGCGGCAAGGTCGGCCGTCTCCATCTTGTCCAGAACCGTGGTCGCAAGCGAGGCGATCTGGGCCGAGGTCAGGGCCGCCGCCTGCGCCGTGGTCAGGGCCACCAGATCGGCCGAGCTCAGACCCTTCAGCGTCGTCGTGCCCAGGGCCGCGACCTGCGCCACCGTCAGGTTGGAAAACTGCGCCGTGGTCATCGCGGCCAGCTGGGTCGAGGTGAGGGCCGCCACTTGGCCCGTGGTCAGCGCCGCCACCTGCGCCGTGCTCAGCGCCGCAAGATCCGCGGCCGGCAGCTTGGCCACCTGGGTCGCCGTCAGCGCTGCGATCTGCGCCGTCGAAAGCGCCGCCGCCTGACCCGTGCTCATCACGCCGACCTGCGCCGTGGTCAGCCCCTTGACGGCTGAGGTGCTCAAAGCCGCGATATCCGCCGTGCCAAGCGCCGCGAAAGCCGCCGTGCTCAGCGCCGCCACCTGAAGCGAGCTCAGCACCGCGACCTGGGTCGAAGAGAGGGCCGCAACCTCCGCCGTGGTCAGGCCCAGCATCCCTACCGTCGAAAGCGCCGCGACCTGGCCCGTGGTCAGGCCAGCCACCTGCGCCGTGGTCATCGCCCTGATCTGGGCGGAGCCGAGCCCCGCCACCTGCGCCGTGGTCAAGGCCACGACCTGCGCCGTCGACAGGGCGGCCACCGCGGCGGTGCTCAGCTTGGCCACGCTGGCGGCGGACAGGTTCGCGACCTGAGCCGTGCTCAGCGCCGCCACCTGCCCGGTGGTCAGCACCGTGGCCTGAGTCGAGGTCAGGCCCTTGATCGCCACCGTGCTCAGCGCCGCGACATCCGCCGTGCTCAAGTGCGAAATCGCCGCCGTGCTGAAAGCGCCCAGTTGCGAGGAGGTCAGCGCGCTGGCCTGGGCGGTCGTCAAAGCCTCGATATCGGCGGAACCCATCCCGCTCAACGCCGCGGTCGTCAATGCCGCGATCTGGCCCGTGGTCAGCGCGCGGACCTGCGCCGTGGTCAGAACCCCGATCTGGCCCGAGGTCAGCGTGGCGATCTGGCCCGAGGTCAGCGCCACGATCTGCGCCGTCGACAGGGCGCCCATCGCCGCCGTGCTGATCCCGGCCACCGAAGCCGTCGACAGCGCCGCGATCTGCCCTGTGCTCAAAGCCGCAACCTGACCGGAGGTCATCGCCGCAACCTGGATTGAACTGAGACCCTTGACCGCCACCGTGGTCAGCGCAGCCAGATCCGCCGTTTCAAGATGCGAGACCGCTGCCGTCGACAGCGCCGCGACCTGGGCCGAGGACAGGACCGCCGCCTGCGCCGTGGTCAGGGCCACCGCATCCGCCGAACCGAGCCCCTTGAGACCCGCCGTCGACAGGGCCGCCACCTGTGTCGTGGTCAGCGCCGCCGTCTGTGCCGTGGTCAGCCCGGCCAGCTGGGTCGAGCTCAGCACAGCGATCTGCGCCGTCGACAGGGCCGCGATCTGCGCCGTCGACAGGCCCGCGATATCGCCCGAGGCGAGCTTGCCCACATCCGCCACCGGCAGGGCCGCGATCTGCGCCGTGGTCAGGGCCGCGATCTGGCCGGCATCCAGCGCGATGATCTGGGCCGAGGTCAGCCCCTTGATCGCCGCCGTGGTCAGGGCTGCGATATCCGCCGTCTCCATATGCGACAGGGCCGCCGTACCGATCGCGGCCAGCTGCGCCGAGGTCAGGACCGCCACCTGCGCCGTGCTCATCGCGACCAGATCGGCCGAGGTCAGCCCGGCGAGGGCGACCGGCGTGATCGCCGCCACCTGCGTCGTCGTCAGGGCCGCCGTCTGCGCCGTGGTCAGCACCGCCACCTGCGTCGATTTGAACGCCGCGAACTGCACCGCGCTCATCACCGCAAGCTGGCTGGTCGTCAGCGCTGGCACCTGCGCCGCGGTCAGCGACTGGATATCCGCCGTCGTCAGCGCAGCGATGGCGGCGGTGGACAGCGCGGCAATCTGGGCAGTGGTCAGCGTTGAAATCGTCGTCATGGGGGCTCCGTCTGACAAGATGCGATGCGGAGCAGGTGATTCCTGCCCCCGGACACGCCCCGTTCCGAAGCGCATTGATGAGGCAAAGGCTGGCAGGCGAGGCTTATAAAACGGTGAACAGGACATGAAACGCCCGCCCTTTGCCGCGGTCCGGCGCCAGAAAGAACCGCGAATTTTAAGCGAATTTGCCTGAGGAGCCGGATTTGTCCGGCATTTGTTCACCACCCGTTCACCAATCTCGCGGCACTCTGCCGAAAACCGAGATGGAGGTTCCCGATGTCGATGCCGCTCCTGATGCCCTTCCCGCTGCCCGGTGACGAAGACAGCCTGCGCCGGGCGATGGCCCGCCCCGGCGGTCTGTCCGCCGTCCCGCTAAGCGAGCTGGCCTATCTCGGCCGTGCGGTGGCGGGGCTTGACCTTCTGGGCCTGGTCAAGCTCGCCGAAACCGCGGCCGAGGCCGACAGCACGGCGCTGTACGAATTCTGGCTCGGCGCGCATGGCGCGGAAATGCCCGCCTGTGCCGCCTGGTTTAACCTGGGCGTGGCGCGGATGAAGGCGGGCAATCCGGCCGCCGCGGTCGAGGCTTATCGCGCTGCCCTCCGCCTGAAACCTGAGATGACCGAAGCCGCGATCAATCTCGGCTCGGCGCTGGAGGCCGCGGGCCAGACCGAGGCGGCGCTGGGGGCCTGGCGCTCGGCCCTGCCCCCCGCGCCGCTGCGCCAGCTTCTGCACAACCAGCTCGGCCGCGTGATGGAGATGCAGGGCAGCCTCGGCGCCGCCGCCGAGGAATTGCACGCCTCGCTGCTGATCGCGCCGCATCAGGCCGATGTGCAGCAACATCTGGTCCATATCCGCCAGCGCACCACCGCATGGCCGGTGACCCGGCTGGAAGTGCCCGGCCTGACCGAGGCCGAGGCTGCCTTCAACTGCGGTCCGCTCGCGGCTTTGGCGATGTTCGACGACCCCCGCCTGCAGGCCGCCAGCGCCTCTGACTGGATCGCCCGCAAGGTGCCCCCTGCCGCCCTCCACCTCGCCCCGCCGCAGGGCTATGCGCATGACAAGCTGCGGATCGGCTATCTTTCCACCGATTTCTGCCGCCACGCGATGAGCTTTCTGATCGCCGAACTGCTGGAACGCCACGACCGCAGCGCTTTCGAGGTCTATGGCTACGATGCCTCACCCGAGGATGGCAGCGAGATCCGGGCCCGCGTCCTTGCCGCCTTTGACCACCATATCCCGATCCACGCCCTGCCCGACGAAGGCGCCGCCCGCGCCATTGCAGCGGATGAGATCGACATCCTGATCGACCTCAACGGCCTGACCAAGGGCGCCAGGCTCGGCATCCTGCGCTGGAAACCCGCGCCGGTGATTGCGACCTATCTTGGTTACATCGGCCCGGTTCCGCTGCCGGAACTGGACTATCTCCTCTGCGATGCCGTCACGATCCCCGAACAGCTGGAGACCGCCTATGCCCCGCGCCCCCTGCGGATCGAGGGCTGCTATCAGGCCAATGACAGCCGCGCCCCGCATCTGCCCCCGGTCAGCCGCGCGGCCGAGGGCCTGCCGGAGGATGCCTTCGTCTACACCTGCGTCTCGCATCACTACAAACTGACCGAAGCGATGTGGGACAGCTGGTGCCGCATCCTGCAAGCCACCGAGAATTCGGTCCTCTGGCTGATCGACGACAATCCCGAAAGTCGCGCCGCCCTGACCGCGCGCTGGCAGGCGAAGGGGCTTGTGCCCGAACGGCTGATCTTCGCCCCCCGCACCGACCCCGACCGCTACCGCGCGAGGCTGGCGCTGGCGGATCTGTTCCTCGACACCCACCCCTACAATGCCGGCACCATCGCCTCGGATGCCTTGCGGATGGGGCTGCCGATCGTGACCCTGCAGGGCAAGGCCTTTGCGGCACGGATGGCCTCCAGCCTGCTGACGGCGGTTGGGCTGGAAGGCGGGATCACCCATTCCCCCGCCGAATACGAGGCGCGCGCCATCACCCTCTGCCGCGACCGGGCGGCGCATCACTGGATGAAGGCGCATCTGTCGGGCGACACCTGGGCCCGCACGCTGGGCGATGCGGCAGGTTTCACCCGAAGGTTCGAGGCCGCGCTGCAAAAAGTGCGGCTGCGACCCTAGCGCGGGTTGCGGCTCCAACGCCAAACCAGGAAGGCCGGGATAGTTTTCTCGGCCTTCCTGGTTTGCAGCGCACCCCGGTCGTCACCGCGGGCGCAAACCGGGCCGGGCACCCTGCCCGGCCCCGCAAAGACCGCCCGTCAGACCGCCAGCGCCTTGACCCCCGAGGCCCAGAGCGCGAAATGCCCGTCGCGCTGCACCCGGACGTTCTGGAACCCCGCAGCCTCCAGATGCCGCGCCAAAGTGGTGGCGACAAAGCCGGTCCGATGCCCCATGAAATGGTTACCCGCGGCGATCGAGGCGCGGTGCCCGTACAGCATGTCCAGCGCCGCAATCGGCCCCATGGCCGAGATATAGGCCGGATCCTCCAGCTTGCCCTCGGCCACCAGCGCCGCCACCTGCTGCAGATCGGGCATGGTCACCAGGGCAAAACCGCCGGGGGCCAGAACCCGGTGAAACTCGGCCAGGGCCAGCGGCACCTCATGCGCGGTCAGATGCTCCAGGTTATGCGCCGACCAGATCCCGTCGACCGAACCGGTTGGCACCACCCCCATATCGGTGATCGAGGCCACGATATTGGGTGCGACATCGGGGTCAATGTCCAGCCGCAGCTCGCGCCAGACCCCGGCCGGAAAGAAGGCGGCCGGCAGTTTGGCCGGATCGGCCGGACCGCAGCCGACATGCAGCACGGTCCGGGTCGCGGCTTCGACGATCTGGGCGGTTTCAAGCGCGGGATGGGTGGCGATGGTCATGGTCTGTCCTTTCTGGAGGAGATTGATTTCACTGCAAATTTCGGATCACGGCTCGCGCAGGGCCTCGCTCATGCCGCGCGCCAGAGGGTCGATGAAATAGTCCAGCAGGCTGCGCGTGCCGGTCTTCACATCGGCCTCCAGCGTCATACCGGGCAAAAGGGCAGTGCCGGGCGGCAGGTCATGCAGCGCGCCGCTCAGGCTGATCCGGGCGGGATACTGCGCCTCGGTTCCGCCCTCGGGCGTGAAGGAGGCGCTGGAGACGTCGATCAGGCGGCCCTGCAGCGCGCCATGCCGGCGCCAGGGGAAAGCGTCGATCTTCAGATCGACCGGGTCGCCGGCGGCCACAAGGCCCGCGTCGGCCGACCGGATGCCAATTTCAGCCACCAGCGCCACATCGCCCGGCACCATGACCACGACCGGCGTCCCCTCGGCCAGCGAAGACCCCGGACCGCCGGGCGCGACCGAGATCACCACCCCCGGACCGGGTGCTACCAGATCCGAAAGGGCAGAAAGCCGGTCCGCCTTGGCAATCGCCTCGTCCAGATCGGCGATCTGCGGGCGGAGGGCGGCGAGCGCCTCAAGATCGGCGCGGCGGCGGTCGCTGTCATAGGCCGCCAGCGCGGCCTCGGCACTGGCGCGGCGGGCGGCGAGGTCTTTCTGGCGCGCCTCATGCTGGTTGATCGCGGCCTCGGCGTCGATCCGCGTCAGCTGCGCCTCGAGGGAGGCCAGGCGCGAGCCGTTCTGGCTGGCGGCCAGTTTGGCGCGCATCGCCTCGACCTCACGCGCGATGGAAAGCCGGTCGGACAGGCCCGTGCCCGCGTGATCCTCGGCCGCAAGCGCATCGGCGGCGGCGTCGCGGGCGGCTTGCAACTGGGCGCGCTGGGCGGCCGCAAGCCCACTGCGCTGGGCCTGAACCTCGGCCTGCAGGGCCATTTCGGCGCTGTTCGCCGCCATCGGCTGGCCGGAAAGATCGGCCTGCAGGCGCGCTTGCTGCGCCGCGAGGCTCGCGCGCTGGGCCTGAAGCGCGGCACGGTCGGCATCGGGCAGCGTCGGGTCCAACCGGGCCAGAACCTGGCCCTTGACCACACGGTCGCCGGGCCGCACCAGAAGCGCGCGCAGGACCGCGCGGCTCATCGGCGCCAGGATCGCCGGTGGCGCATCGGCGGCGACCCGTCCGCGGGCCGAGACGACGATATCCAGCCGCACCAGCCCCCCCAGGATCAGAAGCGAGACCACCAGCCCCGCGCCGAGCGCCGGCCACAGCCGCAGGAGAAGGGGCGCCGGTTCGGCCACCAGCCGGTCGAGATCGGCTTGAAAATCAAGCGCGTCGGAGGCGATCTTCATGTCATATGCTCGGTCTGCTGTTGCCAGAGATGTCGGTAGATCTCGCAGCGTTTCAGAAGGTCGGCGTGGGGCGCCATATCGACGACCTGGCCCTGATCCAGCACGAGGATCGCATCCGCCCGCACCAGCGAGGACAGACGGTGCGAGACGATGATCACCGTCCGCCCCTTGGCAATCGCGGCGAGGTTGCGGTTCACCACGGCCTCGCTTTCAGGGTCGAGCGCCGAGGTCGCCTCGTCAAACACCAGGATTTTCGGCGCGCTCATCAGGGCGCGGGCAATGGCGAGCCTTTGCCTTTGCCCGCCCGACAGGTTGGCCGCCCCCTCCTCCACCGGGGTGTCAAAGCCCTGTGGCAGGCGGCGGATGAACTCCTCCGCCCCGGCAAGTTTGGCCGCGATCAAGACCTCCTCCAGCCCGGCCTCGGGGCGGGCCATCGCGATATTGTCGCGGATCGTGCCGCGGAACAGCAGGTTTTCCTGCAAGACCACGCCCAGGGACCGGCGCAAGTGGTCAAGGTCGATCTGGCGGATATCCACCCCGTCCAATTGGATCAGCCCGGCCTGCGGAGCCTCGATCCCCTGGATCAGGCGGGTCAGCGTGGTCTTGCCCGAACCGGAGCGCCCGACGACGCCGATCACCTGGCCCGGCGTGATCTCGAAACTGACGCGGTCCAGGGCGGGGTTCGCGGCACCGGGATAGGTGAAGCTGACCGCGTCAAAGCGCAGGCGGCCGAGGATGGCATGCCGGGCGGGGCGTGCCCGGGTGCCGCGCTCGGGCTTCTGGTTCAGGACGCCCGCCAGCATCCGCACCGAAAGTGCCGCCTCCTGGTATTCGTTGATCAGGCCGACGATCTGTACCAGCGGCCCCGTCACCCGGCCCGCCAGCATCAGGAAGGCCACCAGCGCGCCGATCGTCAGCCGCCCCTCCAGCACCAGAGCCGCGCCATAGGCGATGACCGAGATCTGCGTCATCTTTTCCAGAAACCCGGTGGCCGCGGCCGCCAGCGCCGCGATGGCGCCCACGTCCCATTGCCGGCGCAAAGTCCCGGCCAGACTGTCCTCCCACACCTTGCGGCGCGCGGGTTCAAGGACCAGCGACTTGACCGCGCGCATGTTGTGCAGGGTTTCGACCAACTGGGCCTGCCGCCCCGCCTCTGCCTGATAAAGCGCGTTGAGGCGGCGGCGGAACAGCGGCAAAAGCGCCCCGATCACCCCGGCAATCGCCAATGCAAAGCCCAGAACCACCAGCGTCAGCGGCCCGCAGAGCAGCATCAGCACCCCAAGCAGAAGCGGCAGGAAGATCGCATCCAAGAGGGTCTGGAACAGCCGGCCCGTCAGGAAATTTCGTATCTTTTCCGTCTGTTGCATATGGCGCGCCATGACGCCAGCTGGCGTCGTCTCGAACACCGACAGGGGCAGCGCCATCAGATGCGCAAAGCTGCGGGCGCCGATCACCGCGTCGATCTTGCCACCCGCAATCAGCATCAGCCTTTGGCGCACATAGGTAAAGGCGGCATCGAAGGCCGCCAGCAGCACGAAGATCGAGACGATGGCCGCGAGCGTGTTCCACGCCTGGTGCGAGATCACCCGGTCGATCAGCACCTGAAACAGCAAGGGCAGCGCAAAGCCGATCAGATTGCCGGTCACCACCGCCAGCGCCACCCCGGCCAGAAGCCCACGCTGCGCGCGCAGCGCCGGCAAGAACCATGTCAGACCAAAGGGTTGCTCCGCCTCGCGCGTCTCGGGGCGGGCGAGGAGGATCCGGCCGTCCCACTGCTCCAGAAAGGCGGCGCGGGTCAGGGTCTGGACGCCCTTGCCCTCCTCCGCCGGGTCGAGAATGGCGATCTGGCCTTCGGGCATCAGGGCCACGACGATCAGCCAGGCGCCGTTCCGGCAGCCCGTCATTGCGGGGCAGGCCGCCCCAAGCCCGGTGATCTTCGCCCAATTCGCCTTTTCGATCAGACGGGTGCGAAAGCCCGCCTTGCGCAGCGTGGCCAGCACCGAAGGCGCGATGTCGCCCTCGACCAGACGGGGCAGATCCTCTGGCCGCAGGGTCACGCCGTGGTGCGCCGCAATCAGGAACGTCGCCCGCAGGGCCGACATCTGATGGTGGTGCAGCGCCAGTTCCCTGGCAAGATTGGGGTCCGAAACGCTCATGCCGGACCCTAGGCGGATTGTCCTTAACGCCGGGTGAAGACTTCCCCGGTCAAAGCCGCCATTTCCTGCGGCAAACCGCGCAACGGGCGCGATTTGCCACGCATTTTACGCATCCTACGAGGAGCGCAGCAGGACCTTGGTCGAGCCGAGCACCTGGCCGACCTGGGTGAAGGCCACGCGTCGCCGCTCCGAATTGGCGGCCGAGCGCAGCAGCACCAGCTGGGTCGAGACGATGATCGCCGAGGCTTGCGCATTGGCCGCCGCCAGCCTGTCTTCTGAAATCGCGGTCAGCGGGCGCGACGAGGACCGGACCGGGCCGGAGACCGAGCGCGCAATCCGTTGATCCAGAACAGAAGAGGCATTGGCCAGCGCCAGGGCATGCAGCTGGCGGGCCGCATCTTCAAGCGCCGCGCGCACCTCGGAATACTCGCCCGTTGACGACAGCCCGTCCGCCACGGCCTGCAGCCGGTCCGACAGACAGTCGATGGCATACTCCTTCTGCACGAACTCGCGGCAGAAGCTGGCGCCGGCGTTGATCTCGTCAAGAATGGCCTGAGTCGTCTCGGTGTTGATGGTCTGCAGCACATCGGAGGGCCCGGTCGGCTCGCCCAGCGGCGTGGTCGGGAAGGTGTCGATGCTGCGGGTCAAAGTTGGCGTGGGCGGCGGCAGGGTCGGGCTGGCGCCGATGGTGCCGAGGCCGCTGGCCGTGGTGGGGAGGATGTAATTCGACAGATTGGTCGCCCCGGTGGCCTCGAAATCCGCCGGTGCCAGCGTGGCCGTGACCTGCCTTGTCCCCGTGTCAGCCGCGTCGTAGCTGCCCGTGGTCTGCAGGACCTGCGCGCCCTCGCCCGCGATGAAGCCGTTCAGCAGGAAATTGGCGCTGGTCAGAACGGCGTTGGTGGTGCCGTCGAAGGGCTTGGTCGGGTTCCCGACGATCGCCGCACTCAGCGCCAGACGGGTGATAGCGCCAGCGCCTGTGGCGGTGGTCGGCAGGACGTAGTTCGACAGCGTCGTCGCACCAGTGACCGCGAAGTCCCCTGCGGCGAGGGTTACGGTGACGGGGTTCGCGTCAGAGGCGTTCTGTGAAGCATAGGTGCCGGTGGTCTTGGTGACGGTGGCGCCCTCTCCGTCGATGAAGCCGGTCAGCTGGTAGTTGCTGGCCAGAAGCGTGGCGAGGTCGGTGCCGTCGTAAGCCTTGGTCGGCGTGCCGACGATGGCGGCGCCGAGGGCCAGACGGGTGATAGCACCATTGCCGGTCGCCTCGGTCGGGAGAACGTAGTTCGACAGAAGCGTCGCGCCAGTGGCGGCGAAGTCCCCTGCGGCCAGAGCGACGGTAATAGGGTTGGTGTCCGAGGCATTGGGCGAGGCATAGGTGCCGGTGGTTTTCGTGACGGTGGCGCCCTCTCCGTCGATGAAGCCTGTCAGTTGGTAGTTGCTGGCCAGAAGGGTGGCAAGGTCGGTGCCGTCGTAAGCCTTGGTCGGCGTGCCGATGATGGCGGCGCCGAGGGCCAGACGGGTGATCGCACCGTTACCAGTCGCCTCGATCGGCAGGACGTAGTTCGACAGCAGCGTCGCGCCAGTGGCGGCGAAGTCCCCTGCGGCCAGAACGACGGTGACGGGGTTGGTGTCAGAAGCGTTGGGCGAGGCATAGGTGCCCGTGGTCTTGGTGACCGTCGCACCCTCTCCGTCGATGAAGCCGGTCAGTTGGTAATTGCTGGCCAGAAGGGTTGCAAGGTCGGTGCCGTCGTAAGCTTTGGTCGGCGTGCCAATGACGGCGGCGCCGAGGGCCAAGCGGGTGATCGCGCCGTTGCCGGTCGCTTCGGTCGGGAGAACGTAGTTCGACAGAAGGGTCGCGCCAGTGGCGGCGAAGTCTCCGGCGGCGAGGGCCACCGTGACGGGATTGGTGTCCGAGGCATTGGGCGAGGCATAGGTGCCCATGGTCTTGGTGACAGTGGCGCCCTCTCCGGTGATGAAGCCGGTCAGCTGGAAATTGCTGGCCAGAAGGGTGGCAAGGTCGGTGCCGTCATAGGCCTTAGTGGGGGTGCCGATGACGGCGGCGCTGAGGGCCAGACGGGTGATCGCACCGTTACCAGTCGCCTCGGTCGGCAGGACATAGTTCGACAGCAGCGTAGCACCAGTGGCCGCGAAGTCCCCTGCGGCGAGCGTAACGGTGACGGGGTTGGTGTCAGAGGCGTTCGCCGAGGCATAGGTGCCCGTGGTCTTGGTGACGGTGGCGCCTTCCCCGGTGATGAAACCGGTTAGCTGGTAGTTGCTGGCCAGAAGGGTGGCCAGGTCGGTGCCGTCATAGGCCTTGGTGGGGGTGCCGATCACGGCGGCGCTGAGGGCCAGACGGGTGATCGCACCGTTGCCGGTCGCCTCGGTCGGCAGGACGTAGTTCGACAGGAGCGTCGCACCGGTGGCGGCGAAGTCTCCGGCGACGAGGGTCACGGTGACGGGATTGGTGTCAGAGGCATTGGGCGAGGCATAGGTGCCCGTGGTCTTGGTGACTGTCGCGCCCTCGCCTTCGATGAAGCCGGTCAGTTGGTAGTTGCTGGCCAGAAGGGTGGCGAGGTCGGTGCCGTCGTAGGCCTTGGTGGGCGTGCCGATGACGGCGGCGCTGAGGGCAAGGCGGGAGATGACGCCGTTGCCGGTCGCCTCTGTCGGCAGGACATAGTTTGACAGCAGGGTCGCACCGGTGGCGGCGAAGTCTCCGGCGGCCAGAGCGACGGTGATGGGGCTGGTGTCGGAGGCGTTCTGTGAGGCATAAGTGCCGGTGGTCTTGGTCACCGTGGCGCCCTCGCCTTCGATGAAGCCGGTCAGTTGGAAGTTGCTGGCCAGAAGCGTCGCAAGGTCGGTGCCGTCATAGGCCTTGGTGGGCGTGCCGATCACCGCGGCGCTGAGGGCAAGGCGGGAGATCACGCCGTTGCCGGTGGCCACGGTTGGCAGGACGTAGTTCGACAGCAGGGTCGCGCCGGTGGCGGCGAAGTCTCCTGCGGCGAGGGTTACCGTCACCGGGTTGGTGTCCGAGGCATTCGGCGAGGCATAGGTGCCGGTGGTCTTGGTGACGGTGGCGCCTTCGCCCGCGACGAATCCGGTCAGCTGATAGTTGCTGGCCAGAAGCGTGGCGAGGTCGGAGCCGTCATAGGACTTGGTGGGCGTGCCGATCACCGCGGCGCTGAGGTCGCGGCGGGAGATCGCGCCGGTGCCGGTGGCCAGGGTCGGCAGGACGTAGTTCGACAGAAGCGTCGTCCCGGTCGCCGCATAATCCCCTGCGGCCAGCGCGACGGTGACAGAGGTCGCATCGGTGGCATTGGCGGTGCCATAGGTCCCGGTGGTCTTGGTCACCGTGGCGCCCTGCCCCGAGAGGAACCCGCTCAGCACGAAGTCCGAGGCTTGCAGGGTCGCGACATCGGTGCCGTCGTAGATCTTGCTGATGCCGCCCAGCGCGATGCCAAGCTGCAGGGGGTTGATCACGAGGCTTGCGGTGTCGGTCTGCAAGATGGTGTAGTTGCCGCTGCTCTCGGTCGTCCCGCTGGCCGAGACGGTATAGGTTGCGGCGTTGATCCCGCTGCCGTCGCCTCCGGTAAAGGCGAAGGTCGGGCCGGCGGTGATCAGGGCCGCGGTATCCTCGCCCTGGAAGCCCGAAAAGGTCACGTCTCCGGTGTAAAGACCGATACCGTCATAGTCCTTGGTCTCATCCGCCAGAAGGACCGTCAGCGTGGCGCGGTCCACCTGCAGATCGCCCTTGTTCACCGTGACGCCGGTCAGGGTCGGCCCGGCAGCGCCAGTGGGGCCGGGCAGGCTGTTGACGGAGGTGATCAGCCCGCCGACATAGGTGCCGGCATTGGCAAGACCATTGCTGAAGGTGACGACGCTGCCATCCATCGTGGCCGGATCGACCGAGAAGCCGAAGGCCGCAGCCGAAACATCGGCGCCATCGACCTGAACCGTGATGGCAGGGGCGACAAAGGCGTCGCCATAGGTCTGGGTGACCGAGCCGACCGTCACAACCGGGGTCACCCGGTAGATCAGGCCATTGCCGCTGCCCGGCAGGGCCAAGGGGTCAAAGCTCGTGCCATACTGGATGAAATTCGGCGACAGCACGCCCAACGTGCCGGTATCGGCATCCGGACGGTTGGAGAACAGCAGCCAGCGCCCCTTCATCGTGCCGATCGCCGCCGCTCCGGCGTCGTTCTGCAGATTGCCGCCCGAGGCGAGGATCAGGTCGCCGCCGCCGAGGTTGGAATAGGCAAAGCCCGAATCCAGCTGCAGGTTGCCGCCGGTCTGGACGGTGAGCGTGCCCGCCGTGGTGACGCTGCCGCATTCGCAGCTGCTGGTCGCGGTCGTGCCGGTCAGCAGAAGAGAGGCGCCTGCCGACGTGTCGGTCTGGGTCACCGTCACATTGCCGCCTTCGGTGTCGGCCGCCAGCATCGCCACATCCAGCGTACCGGCAGAGCCTGGCCCCGGGAAGACCGAGACATCCTGGTCGAAGTTGAAGGCGGTGATCGCCACATCCGCGCCAGAGATCGTGCCGCTCGCCGTGGCATGGCCAATCCAGGCCTCGACATTGCTGCCGAGCGCGCCCGGTTGCAGGCTCAGATCGCCATGCGAGATCACCGTGATCGCGCCGGAGCGGTCGCCGAGGCTTTGCGTGACGCCGAAGCGGTCCAGCGACCCATGTCCGATCATCGCGTATTGGTTGAACGCCCCGGACGCCGAACTGCCGGAAAGCTCGATGCCGTCCTGCGCTTCGACCGTGATGGCGCCGCTGGCGCTGACGGTGGACCCACTGCCGACATCGCCGAAATTCATCCCGATATGGCCGATCTGCGCGCCGTCATCGTTCGAACTGCCGGCGAGCAGGTTCACCACACCGGTCGAGCGCAGGACGATGTCGCCGCTGGCCGTCTCGCCCGGGATCATGTTGGTGACGTTGAAGCCAAGCTGCGAATAGCCCGAGCCGCCGCCGATCGCGCCGCCGCTGGCGAAAAGCCGGGTCGCCCCGGTCATCGACCCCACCGCCACATGGTTGAAACCGCGCGCCTGCGGCGTGATCAGGAAAGAACCCGAGGCATTCACCGTGGCGCTGCCGGTCGCGCCGGTGACCGTATAGGCGGTGCCGTTGGCCTGGCCGAACAGCGTGGTGGTCGCCAGATCGGCGTTCAGGAAAGGCGTCGGGTTGAAGGTCGTGGTCGAGGTCAGCCCGTTCCAGCCGGCCACCACGTTGACATCGCCGCCGATCACGCCATCGCCCTGCGCATTCTGCACCGAGGCGAAGAAGATCACGTCGCCGCGCGCGAGAAAGGTCAGATCGAAATCCGAGGAGTAGTTCAACTCGCTGGAAACCAGGATGGTGCCCGCCTCTGCCGCAGCGCCATTGGTCTGGACGATCACGTTCTGCGTCGAAAGCGCGCTGATCAGGCTGGATGTGGTGATCGCTGAAGCACCGCTGAGAATGACGGAATTGTTGTCGGTCACCTCCAGATTGCGCGGGTCAATCAGCAGGGTGCCGCCCTCGGTGTCGACCGCACCGGTAAAGCTCAGATCCTCGCCCGACACCTCGACAAAGCCGCCCTCGCCGCCCTTGGCGAAGATCTGGCCGTCAAAGGTGGTCGTGCCGGTGGCGGTGACCAGAACCGTGCCACCCTGGGTGCCCGAGGCGTCGATCAGCCCCGAAAGATCGACCACCTTGCCATGGGCGGTGATGGTGCCGCCCGAACCGTCGAGGTTCTTCGCCTTGACCGGCTTGTCGACCTTCAGCTTGCCGGTGTCGCCGGCGGTCAGGAAGATCTTGCCCTTGACCTTGGCGACCCCGGTCGCCTCGATCGTGCCCTTGGTGTTGCCGGCCAGCGCATAGACATTGCCGCCATTGGCGCGCAATTCGGCCGCAGCGGCGCGGATCGCCCCGCTGTCGCTGACCGAGGTGTCATCGCCACCGATCTTGACCGCGAAAAGCCCGTCATCCACAGCGGCGTCGCGCATCAGGATCTCGCGCCCCGCCACCAGACCGACCGTGCCGTTGGGGGCGGTGATCGTGCCTTCGTTGACCACATGCCGCGCCAGCAGCGCCACGTCGCCGCCCATCGAGGAGACTTGGCCGAGGTTCACCACATAGGCCGCCGACTCGCCCGCAAAGGTCGCATCGCCGCCGTTCAGAAGGTCGCTGTCCGACATGTCCAGCGTCGTCGCCACAAAGCGCCCGCCGGTGTTGATCACCCCGGTCTTGCCCACCACGATGCCATTGGGGTTGATCAGATAGACCGAGCCGGTCGCCGTGAGGCTGCCCATGATCGAGGACAGATCGCCCCCCGTCACCCGGTTCAGCGTCGTCCCGCTGCCATTGTTGACCTGAACCCCAAAGCCCTGCCCGATCGAGAAGCTGCCCCAGTCGACGATGCCGTACTGGCTGCCCTGCTGCATCAAAAGCTGGGTCGGCGAAGGCGTCGTCACCGTCACATCGCCTGCCACCACCGTCGGGTTGGACGGCAGATCCTGCGCGTAAAGCGCGCTTGGCAGGAAGGTGGCCCCCAGAAGGTAGGCGGCAAGCAGGTTTCTGTGCGACATCACGAGCCCTCGACGGGTTTAAAGTCAGGTGTCAAATTCGCAGTCCAAGCCCCGGCAAAGATGAATGAATTGCCGGGCGTCGTCTTATTTCGCATTGGCCTCCAGCGCCGCCATCGCCGCGGGGAACCCGTCGAGCGAAACCGGCACCACGATCTTCTTCTGGCCGGCCAGCGCGGTGAAGCTGACATTGGCCGAGGGCACCGCCTTAAGCCGCGCCCAAAGATCGGCGCTGCCATCGGCGTCGGCGATGCAGCCCTGCGGCGCGCAGGTCAGGTAGGTCAGCTGCACCAGATCCTCCTGCGGGCGGGGCGCGTTGGCATCGGCCCCGGCGGCGGCGGGCTGATCCAGGCTGATCGTCACCCCGGCGCGCAGGGCGACATCGGTCGGCACCTGCAGCGCCAGCCGCGCCGCCTTGGCGCCCGGCGGCGTGCCGATGGTGAAGGCCAGAAGCGGGTGCATCTGGCCATCCTGCCCCTTCAGGTTCAGCCGCGTCGTCATCTGGCACAGGGGCTTGGCGGGCGAGCCGTCGGCCTGCGCCACCACATTGCAGGCCACCGTCCAGGCGCCATAGGTCGCCGTGGTCGCGGTCGGTGGCGCGGTCTCGGCCCGGACCGCCCCTGCCAGCATCGCCAGCGCCATCAGACCCGAACCGAACCCGAACTTCATTGCGACATTCCCAAATTCCATCTTCATCTCAGAACCGCGCCGTCAGTTGCACCGCGACCGAGGTGTCGCCCGATTCCGTCGTGCCCGCCGTCGACAGGGCCCTGGCGATATCCATCTTGGCCACGAAATTCTCACCCACCGAAAACTCGCCACCGATCCCCACTGCCGCCAGATGCTCGACCGGCGAGGTCTGGAAGCCACCCACCGTTACCTTGTCGGCCAGGCCGAAATCGGCAAAGACATGCGGGCGGAACTGACCCAACGCCTTGCCGATCGGCACGCTGTAAGGGGCGGCGCGGTATTCAATGCTGAACCAGGCGCCCGATTGCGTCGGCACCGCGTTGGACGGGTAGCCCCGCACCGTCGCATCGCCGCCCAGCGAAAGCTGTTCCAACGCGTGCAGCTCGTCGGGCGAATATTGCAGGCCGAAGCGCAGCGCCAGCGCGCGGTCCTTGTCGATCGCCACCTCCTGCGCCATCGAGGCTTTGAAATAGGCAAAGCTCTTGTCCGCAGCGCCGTCGGTCTGCGAGCGCCCGCCGGTCAGCGAAGCCTCGACATTGCCATGTGTCGACTTGCCGAAGATCTGCCCGTTCAGCGCCGAGCGCAGGCCAAGTTGCAGGTGCTGCAGGTCGGTGCTTTCATGGCCAATGTCGATCACCCCGCCAAGGTACTGGGTGCGGTCATAGGTATTGGCGGCAAAGCCCACGAAAAGTTCGGGCACAAAGGTCCAGGTGCCGGGCTTGCGCGGCAGCGGGAAGGCCAGCTCGGCGGTAAAGCCGTTGGTCGTGGTCGATGACGTGATCGGACCCACGGGCACCGAATAGCTGGAGATGTGGCTAAGCCCGAAGGTCGCCTTCATCCGCAAGCCGTTGGAGAAGGTCACCGGCACGAAATAGCTCAGCGCATGCGAGAGATAGCCCTTGTCGCGCCCGGTGTTCCACAGATCGGCCCGGCCCAGCGTGTCGGGCGCGAGGTTTAGCTGATAGGACAGCTGATGGTCCTGCCACGGCAGCGCCGACATGTTGAAGCCGGTGAAGATCCGCCCTTTGCCGGTATCCTCGGTCCCCGAGTTCGAGGCGCCGAGATAGCCCGACCACGGCCGCCCGCTTTGCACCTGCAGGGTCAGCTTGGTGCTGTCGGGCAGGGAGCCGGGCTCGAACACCACCGAGACATGGCGGAACGGGTTGAGGTTCAGCCAGTTCACATCCTCCAGCAGGGTCGCGGTATTGACCTCTTGCCCCGGGCGAACCCGGATCTGGCTGGCGACATAGCCCTGTGCGCCGCCCTTGGCACCGTCCACCGCGGTTTCCTGCAGGACGAAGGTGTTGACGTTGACCTGCAGCACCCCCGAGGTCACCTCTTGCGGCGGCACGGTCACCTGCACCAGCGAACGGCCGTTGTCGCGGTAGTATTTGGTGATCTCGGTCTCGATCGCGCCGATGACCTTGTAGGACAGGGGCTCGCCCAGATGCCTTTGCAGGATGGAGCGCAGCCCCGGTCCCTGCGCTGTCGGCCCGGCCAGCGCGGTGTTGACCCCTGCCCCGGTCTTGGCCCGCGCCTTGGGCCCATTGGCATGGGCATCGACGATCATCAGCCCGGCGAGATCCACGCCAAAGGGCGTCGGGTCGGTCAGGCGGTTTTCCAGCGCCGAGGCGCTCAGCGTCGTGGTCTGCGCCCCGTGCAGCACGGGGGCGGGATGGGTCTCCAGCCCCTGGGCCCGCACCAGACCCGCGCTCGCCAGCACGACGACCGCGCCGACCAGCGCCGGCCCCATCAAATCCTTGCGAGCGATCGTGACATTAGTCCTGGCGGCCATGAGGTTTTCCTGAATGCGCAAGCGTCGCGTAATTCTTAACGCAAAAATTCAAAATCCAAAGAGGATGATTTGAAGGAATTCACCAAAGCACAGGGCAATCACGCTTTACTCACGGTGGCGTAACGCTTTGGCGAGCGTCTCCCCGCGCCCGCCCTTGGCCAACCCCATGTGCAGCCTGTCCGCGAATCGCGGGCGACAAAGCATTTCGGTATCCGGCGGGCGGTTCAGGTCGGCTTGCGCTCGCCCGCCCTGACCGCAAAGGGCAACCGGTTCTCCGGAGGCGGCAGCGGGCAGATCGCGAAGTCGGTGAAGGCGCAGGGCGGGTTGAAGGCGCGGTTGAAATCCAGCGTGATCCGGTCGCCCTTGGGCGCGCCGATCAGAAAACGACTGGCGCCATAGGTCTCGGGCCCCGAGGTCGCATCGCGGATCACGAACATCGGCTTGCCCGCCTTCCAATGCGTGGCCAGCAGGGTGACCGCGTGGCCCTCATGGGTGAAGTGCGCGCGGTGAGTCAGGATGACCTCGGTCGGCCCGGCGCCCTTCTGGTCGACCGATTGCGCCTGCGGCGCGCTCAGCGTCTCCCAGGTGGCCGAGATCACCCAGGCGGGGTCGAAGGGATAGCTGGTCAGCAGCACGCTGCGCGGAATGGTCAGGTCACGCACGCGCAGCGCCGGCTGGCCCGCGACGGTGTGGAGTTCCAGCAGCAGGTGCCCGATCTCCAGCATCGGGTTGCCGCCCATCGCGGTGAAGGCCTGTGGGCCTCGGTCGGTGGTCAACTGCGCGGTGTCGGCGGTGGCGGTCAGGGTGCCCAGATGGGCCGGCCCGACCGAGAGGACCAGATCATTGTCGGGCGCCGTACCGATACGCTGCCGGCCGGGGCCGATCTCGACCCGGTCGGTCAGGTTCAGCCAGCCGTCCATCGCCATGAGGCCTTGCAGCCGCTCGCTCTTCCAGGCGGCGTGGTCGTGGGCGTCAAAGGCTGTCATGACTCGATCCGCTCGCGCAGATCGGCGAGGTTCACCCGGCGCAGGTAGCGCGGGATATTGCCCCAGATCGGGTGAAAGCCGTAGCCGCCCTCGATCAGCTCATCGATCGCGGCCTGACGCGACCAGCCCTCGTAAAGGATGCGCCAGAGCGCCACGATCAGCCCGGTGCGGTCGGCGCCATGACGGCAATGCACCAGAACCGGCCCCTCTTGCAGCCCGGCGCGCAGCGCACGCATCGCCAGAACCACCTTGGCACCGTTCTGTTCGCCGACATGGCGGGTCTTCATCGGCACCCGCCGCAGCGTCAGCCCGGTGCCTGCGGCCAAGGCCCTGTCGTCCAGGGTCTGGCGCAGCGACAGGACGCTGCGGATGCCAAGGGCCTCCAGCCCGGCGAAGCCCTGGGCGTTGGGCTGCGAGGCGCGGTAGAAATCCGGCGTGACGCGGTAGAGGTTCGGCACCCCGGCCAGATCCGGCTGGACGCGCGGCGCCCAGGCCAGCGGCCGCGCTTCGAAGGCCAGGCCCGGAATCGGCAACAAGGACGTCGGCATGGCCGCCAAAATCGATCGGCGGTTGAACGACGCAGGAAGAAACACACGGGCAGCGGGCATCAAGGCTCCTTTTTCGGCCCTCAGGATGCGGCCAAATCGCCGCAAAAGCAAGACAGGAGCAAATTTCCGCCCCGCCCGCCCCCGGTTTCAGAGGCCGATGCCCACCGCGCAGGCGGCTTTCGTCAGGCGCAGCGCAGATGGCCGCAGGGCTGCGGTCTGCCGGATCTGGGGCAAGCCCACCCTGCCCCCCGCAAGCGCACCCCGCGCCTCAGCGCGAGGCGTGCCAGCCGGAAGCGGAGGGCTGGCGCACCGCCAGAAAGCCGAGCGTCACGAAGATGGCCAGGGTCAGAAGCTGGGCCACAAGAAAGGCCGGCTCGCTGCCATTGGGGGCAAGGGCGTGCAGCACGCCGATCTTCTGGAAGGCCTGCACCACGCCGACGAAGACGTTGAGGTAAAGTGCCGCGACCGCGCAGACGGTATAGACCGGACGCCAGACCCCCGCCCGCCTGCCGATGCCCAATGCCCAAAGCGCCAGCGCCAGAAGGACCAGCGACAGAAGGCCAACGACATGCGGCGGGCCGAAGCTTGCGCTGGCGAACAGAAAGCCGCTGGCGCTGGTGGCGATGGTGGTGGCGAGGAAAACCGCCGTCCAGGTCGCAGAGTACCTTCCGCGCAGAAGGTCGGCCAAGATGACAAGGCCGCTTGCGATGGCCAGCAGGCTGATGGCGACATGGGCCAGGGTCAAGGCCAGGGTGAGGTCCGGGCTCAGCGTAGGGCCAAACATGATCGGCGCTCCTTTCTATGGCCTGTTCAATGGCCTTCGATGGCGAAAAGGATCTCGGCAAAGCCGGGCACGGTGGCGCTGCGGTTCCAGTCGCGCTGCAGTTCGCAGATCAGTTGCACCCAGCTGGTCGGCTTGGCCCCGGCCTGAAACAGCCGATCCAGCCCGGCCAGATGCGCCTCAAGCGAGGTGCCGCCGCAGGCATCGACGACGGGATAGACCTCGTAACCCGCTGCCAGGGCGTCGAGCGCGGGATGGACCAGGCAGACCTCGGTCCACAGCGCCGCCATGATCAGCTTCTTGCGCCCGGTGGCCTGCACGGCTGCGACGAAATCCTCATCCTCCCAGGCGTTGATCGAGGTGCGGTCGATGATCGGCACATCGGGCAGGACCTCGAGGATCTGGTGGATGGTGGGCTGGTTGCGCCCGGTCGCCACGTTCACCGTCGCGAGCACGACCGGCAGGGCGTAGAGCTTGGCGATGCGGGCCAGAGCGGTGATGTTGGCGACCAGCTGGCGCTTGTCGCGCGAGGCGATCGAGCCGACCTGAACCGGCTGGTAGTCGATGATCAGGACGGCGGCATTCTGCGGCGTCAGCAGATGGTCGGCCTTCGGGTCGCGGATCGTGGCGAAGGATGTCATGGCACAGGCTCCTTGAACAGGATTGGCTTGGAACGGGAATGGCTTGGGGCCGGCGTGCTAGGGCTTGGGCGCGGCGGATGCGTCGACATAGACCGTGTCGGTGGGGCCGGTCCCCGAGATGTAGACGACCACCGGTTGGTCGCCGGTCCGGGCGAAATGCGCAGCCCCGCCGGGCTCGGTGTAAAAGCTGCCGGGCGCCAGCGCCTTGAGGCTGTCCTCGGTGTTGGCAGGCCCGTAGCCGAACCACCAGGTGCCCAACACGACCACGGCGGTGCGGTCGTCCTGGTGGGTGTGGGCGGCGATGATCGTGTGGGGCGGCACGCGAAGCGCGATGGCATAGGGCCCTGCCGCCTTGGGGTCGCCCATCAGGACCGTGGTTTCGATCCCGCTCACCCCCGAGGTGCCAGCTCCCGCCCCGGCCTTGGAAAGGGCCGATATGTCGGCCGGATCGAGGCGAAGCGGGTCGATGGGGCCGGCCCCTGCGGCCAGCGGGGCCGCAAGGAAGGTCAGGACGGCAAGACCCGCGCCACAGGTTGCGACCTTGCCAAGGCGGCTCATTGGATGAACTCCTGGATGACCTTGACGGTGGCGTCGGGGTTTTCCTCCATCACCCAGTGCCCCGCATTCGGGATCACGGCGCCCTGCACATTGGTGAAGGCGGCCTTGGTCACCTCGGCCATGCCGGAGCCAAAGGACTTCTCGCCACCAACGGCCAGCACCGGGATCGTCAGCAGACCGCCTTCAAGCGCCTTGCGGTTGTCGATGGCATCCTGATCGAAGGCCTTGAACTGCTCGAACCCGTCATGCATCGCATGCGGCAGGGCATAGAGCTTGGCGTAATGTTCGCGGCTCGCCTCGTCGAAGTTCTTCGGATCGGCGGAGAACTCGTTCCAGAAACGGTCAAGGTAGATCCGCTCGCGCCCCGCCACCAGGCGTTCCATGTCCGGCCCGCCAAAGCGGAAGTGCCAGAGCAGCGGGTTTTTCAGGATCTCCTCCCAGGGACCGACGCCGGGCACCGGGGCATCCATCAGCACCAGCTTCGTGGCGCGCTGCGGCTGTTCGACCACGAAGGCGAAGGCCACCATGTTGCCGATGTCATGGGCCACGACATCGACCTTGTCGACCTTCAGCGCGTCGAGGACGCCCGAAATGTCCTTGCCCTGGTTCATCTTGTCATACCCGGTCTCCGGGTGGGCCGACAGGCCCATGCCGCGCAGGTCGGGCACGATCACGGTATGGGTCTTGGCCAGCACCACCGCCAGCGGCTGCCACATGTCGCCGGATTCGCCATAGCCGTGCAGCAGGACCACCGCCGGCCCCTGCCCGCCGACGCGGACGAAGAGCTGGGTGCCGTTGGTGTCGATCATCTCGGTCTTGAAGTCAGCCGGGTAAGGCTTGACCTCCGCCAGACTCGGGCTGGCTGCCAGAAGGCAGCCGCATGCGATCAAGAGCTTCAGTGGATTGGCCATGGTCATCTCCCTGCGGTCGGTTGCAACCAGACTAGTCCTGCGGCGGCGGTGCGGCTTGATCAGGGATGGCGGTCTTGTCGATCACTGCTGCGGCGTTGCCTTCGGGCGGGCCGTCCGGGCCGCAATTGGGTTGCCACGCGTCCGCGAAAGCGGCAAGTTGAGGCGCGGCGCAGCCTCCACATCCGGTGCAAAGGGGCCGCGCCACCCGGATCGGTCAGGGTTCAGTTGTACCACGAAAAGGATCTGCGCGGTGAGAGAAGATGGCATTCTGCAACATCCTGCCCCGGCCCCCGCCATGCTGTCGGGCGACCTGCAGACATGGGAAAACAGCTTCCGCGTCGCGATCGACACCATCCCCGGCCTGGCCTGGTTCGGCAGTGCCGAAGGGCCGGTCGAATTCCTGAACCGGCAGTGGTGCGACTTCACCGGGGTCGCGATGGCCGATGCGCTCGGCTGGGGCTGGGCCAGCACGATCCATCCCGAAGATCAGCCGCGGCTGGAGGCGCATTGGCGCGTGGCCCTGACCCGCGGCCTGCCGGGCGAGGCCGAAGCCCGAGTCCGCCGCTTTGACGGCACCTATCGCTGGTTCCTGTTCCGCTATGCCCCGCTGCTCGACAGCCAGGGCCGGGTGGTGAAATGGTACGGCTGCAACACGGATATCGAAGACCGCAAGATCGCCGAAAAGGCGCTGCTGGCCTCCGAGCAGCTGGCCCGGGGCCAGGTGAACGCGCTCAAGAGCGCGCTTGACACGCTGGCCAGAGAGCCCGACCCCGGCCGGCTGGTGGCCCATATCATGCGCACGATCACCGAAGAACTCGGCGCCGACAGCGCGAGCGTCTGGCGGCATGTTGGGCCGGACGACAGGCTGACCCTCGATTTCGTCTTCGAGGATGACCGGGTCGTGCCCAGCACCGACATCCGCTTCGCCGGTCTGGACCTCGTGCTGCCGATGGAGGATCTGTGGCCCTGGTCCGGCGTCTTCCCCCTGACGCAACCCGGCGTCATCGCCGATATCCGCGAAGTTCCGGCCTTCCCCTTGCGCGACCGGCTGCTGGCGCTTGGCATCGTGACCATCCTTCTGATCCCGATGACGGTCGCTGGCCGGCTGGAAGGGGCGATCGGCCTGCGCTTCCGGACCCCGCGCGTCTTTCAAGACGAAAGCCTGGGGCTGGCGCAGGCGCTGGCCAATCAGGCGATGCTGATGATCAAGCTGGCCGAACTGTCGACGCAGGGCCGCGAGGCCGCCGTGGTCGGCGAGCGCAACCGCATCGCGCGCGACATCCACGACACGCTGGCGCAGGGCTTCACCGGCATCATCGTGCAGCTGGAGGCCGCCGAGGATGCCAGCCGCCGCAGCCTGGGCCGCGAGGCCGAGCAGCATGTCGTCACCGCCCGCAACCTCGCCCGCGAAAGCCTGCGGGAGGCGCGGCGCTCGGTCCAGGCCCTGCGCCCGCAGCCCTTGACCGAATGCGAACTGACGACCGCCGTCCAGTCCCTCTTCGCGCGCTTGCCCGAGGAGGCCGCACTGCGCGCCGAATTCAAGGTGGTGGGCACGACCTGGAAATTGCCGCCCGAATGGGAGGAGAACCTGTTCCGGATCACCCAGGAGGTCCTGACCAACGTCCTGCGCCACGCCCGGGCCTCCCGCCTCGCCGTCACGATCACCTTCCGGGCGCCGGAAGTCCTGGTCGAATACGTCGATGACGGGCGCGGCTTCGATCCCACCGCGACCAGCGAGGGCTTCGGCCTTCTGGGCATGCGGGAGCGGGTCGATGCGATGGGCGGCCAGATGCAGATCCGCAGCGAGGCCGGTCGCGGCACCCGGCTTTCGATCCGCCTGCCGGCCAACCCGCCCCATGCACCGGACCTCAAGGCATGACCCCGCCCGGCCCGGACAGCCGGCCCCGCACGCCGATCCGCGTCCTGATCGCCGATGACCACGTCACGGTGCGCGAGGGGCTTGCCGCGATCATCGGGCGCCAGCCTGACATGGTGGTGACCGCCGCCGCCGCCAATGGCCAGGAATGTCTCGAACGCTGGCGGCAATTCCATCCCGATATCGTGCTGCTGGACCTGCGGATGCCGGTCATGGACGGCGTTGCCGCCATCGAGGCGATCCGCCGCGAGGACGCCTCGGCCCGGCTGATCGTGTTGACCACCTTCGACACCGATTATGACATCACCCGCGCCATCATGGCCGGGGCCAAGGGCTATATCCTCAAGGATGCGCTGCGCGAGGAACTCCTCGACTGCATCCGCGCCGTCCACGCCGGCGAAACCCGGATCCCGCAATCCCTCGTCGCGAAATTCGCCGCCGGCGTCAGCGGCGAGGCCCTGACCAACCGCGAGCTGGAAGTGCTCACCCTGCTGGCGCGCGGGCTCAGCAACAAGGACATGGGCCTGCAGCTGAACATCGGCGAGACCACGGTAAAATCCCACCTGCGCAGCATTTTCAGCAAGTTGCGGGTCCTGAGCCGGACCGAGGCGATCACGGTGGCCAACCGCCGTGGCCTCGTCCATCTTTAAGTTGCGATTGCAGGCCGGGACAGGCCGCCTCCCTCGAAAGGACGAGGCTTTCCCCGTCTCTTCGCCCGGCAAACGCCCCCGCCGGGCGATCAATTGACCGGTGACAGGCCCGATGGGATGCTTTCCCATCAGGAGGCGCACACCGATGGCAACGACACTGGCACAATTCAGGCCCCTGCGGGACCCGGCACGACCCGAAGAGCTGGTGTCGATCGTCACCCGGCTTCTGCAACGCGCCACCCTCTCCCTCCACAGGGACACCGACACCGCCCGGCGCGAGATCCAGACGGCGGCGGATCTGCTGTCGGGCGCGGCCCGCCCGCCGAAGCTGCCGCCGCCCCCGGTCGAACGGCCACGCAGCGCGCTGGCGCCCTGGCAGATGCGCGCCGTGATCAACCTTATCGAGGCCCATCTCGACAGCGCGGTTTCGGTCGAGGACATGGCGGGCGTCACCCGGCTCAGCACAAGCTACTTCTTCCGGGCCTTCAAGCGCAGCTTCGGCCTGGCGCCGCATGCCTATGTGATCAGCCTCAGGCTCGCCCGGGCGCGCGGGCTGCTCCTGGACGGCGAGGAGCAGCTTTGCGCGGTTGCCCAGGCCTGCGGATTTGCCGATCAGGCGCATTTCTCGCGGGTCTTTCACCGCGAAATGGGCTGCGCGCCAGGGAAATGGCGCCGCGAACAGCGCGGCCAGCCCGTCGCGGCCGTGAAGACCAACGGCGTCACCGGCGCAACCCACGACACCCTTCCCGCCCCGGCCCCGCCCTCCCGCCCGGCCCGCCTTGAAAGCTGTCTGCTGTCGGGCTGACGCCTGCGCAGGGCCATTTCACGCGGGTTCAGACCCTCGTGCGCAGAGGCCCCCGAAACCCCGCGCCAGCTTCGGAGCATCGCGGTCCGGGAAACCACGCGAACCGCCTCCACCGCTGCCCGCCTGGTAATCCCGGGCACCTGCCTGCAAGGATGGGCCATCCAACCTCCCCGCCACCGCTCCCCTGCCCCATGCGACCGGCGCGCAACATGCTTGCCGCAAGACCGGCCCTCCTTGTAGAATGAGATTCTGCACAGCCGGGCCTGCCGGAACGAGGTCAGGCCAAGCCCCCCAGAGATCCGGAACGGACAGGGGTGCACCGACCCCGGCGGCACAACGACTGACAGGGGAGAACGAGACGATGGCCGACACCTTGGAAAGCGCAGCCCCACCGGCGGGTCCGCCGTGGATCCAGCCGCAGATCCAGCACGGGATCACCTGGCGCGACGGCGATGTCGTGATCTCGGTTCCCGCCAAGAGCGGCACCACCTGGACGATGAACATCGTCCATCAGCTGATGACCGGCGGCACCTCCGATTTCCGCGACATCTACGAGGAAGTGCCGTGGATCGAATTTCTCAACCGCCCCGGACAGCCGCATCAGGAGGTTATCGACCGCGTCGAGGCCATGCCGACGTCGCGCCGCCGCGCCTTCAAGACCCATTCCGCCCCGCCACAGCTGCCCTTCATCCCCGCCGGCACCGGGCCTGACGTCAAATACCTGGTGATCTTCCGCAACCCCGAGGAGGCCCTGGTCTCGTTCCGGCCCTTCCTGGAAAAGCACTCGGACGCCTGGTTCGACCTGTGGCAGATGCCGCGGGCGGCGCTGTGCCGGCCGGATTTCCCCTCGTTCTACGCCGATGTCGTCGACAGCCACGGCATGCAGGGCATGTTCTTCGGCTTCCTCGCCGCCTGGTGGCCCTTGCGGGCGGCTCCGAACGTCCTGTTCCTGCATTATTCCGAGATGAAGCGCGACCACGCAGGCTCGATCGCCAGGATCGCCGATTTCCTCGGCATCGCCCCCACGCCCGAGCAATGGCCGGGCATCCTCGACCACACCTCCTTCCCCTGGATGAAGCGCCATGAGGGGAAGTTCGAAGCGCAGACGGCTGGCGCGGTGCCAATCCTGCAAACCGGCGCGATGATCCGCAAGGGCGAGACTGGCACGGTGGAGGCCGACGGCATGACCCCTGAAATCTCCCGGCACCTGCGCGAACTGGGCAGCCGGATCTGCCCGGATGAGGCTGCGGTCACCTGGTATTACGAGGGCGGCACCCTGCCCTGATATCCGAGGCGCCAGGCCTCCGGCCTCAGGGCTGCACCCTGCCGCATCCGAAGCGGTGAGCCGGAGAAGTCCCGCATGGGCTTCGACCCGGCCCACAGTGGCGACAGCACCCGGTTGGACTTCCTGCGCGACATCGGTGGCCCGGTGGAGCGAGGCCTCCTGACCCCACACGCGGCCCTGCTCCGCCAAATCGAACGCGGGCGCAGGTTCGGCGTCGAAAGCGACTTTCGCTGGCATGCTGGCTTCTGACGGTTCGATGCTGCTTCTCTGGTCAGAGATTGAAATCGCCCTCGACCGAGCCCTGGCGCGGTTGAGCGAAGACCCGCCCCCAAAGGCCGCCCGTGGCATGGCCAGCTGCATCGACCTGTGGCAGACCACCTTGGTAGAGCGGTGGGTCGATCACCCCGCATTGACCGAACTGTGCCAGAGGGCTGTGGATCATCTGCGGACCTCCCCCCGCCGTCGCAACATGAACTGCTACGGTCTGAGGGGAGCCTTGGCCGCAGATCCCGAGACGGGCGCAGACCCCTGTCTGCAGGCGGAACCGGGTGGGGCGAAAGGGAAAAGCTGTCTGGACAAGATCTCCCCGACAGGTCCCTTTTCGCGCGCGTCAGGTCAGGGTTGCCACGATGTCGGCGCTGGTGACGATGGCATGGGCATAGGTCGGGCCGTTGATGTCATGGGCGCAGCGCATCGCCTCGGGGCTGGCGGCGGCGGTGGCATCGCGCACCAGAGTGACGTGATAGCCCAGTTCGACCGCGTATTTTCCGGTGCTTTCCAGACAGGTGTTGGCGATCAGGCCGATCAGGATCAGCCGGGTGATCCCCTTCTGCTTCAGAAGCGTGTCAAGGTTGGTGTTGGCAAAGCCGCTGCTGCCCCAATGCTCGGTGCAGATCAGATCGCCCTTCTGCGGCGTGAAATCGGGATGCCATTCGCCGCCCCAGGTGTCGGGCGCGAAGATCCCCATCTTCTGCCCGCCGAGCATATAGGGATTGGGATGGTCCCAGCCGTCCAGATCATCGGCGCGCCAGCGGTGGTGCGGCACGATGACGATCTGCACCTGCGCCGCCCGCGCCGCGGCCACCACGCGTTTGAGGTTGGCATGCAGGCCCACGGCCGTGGCCACCTCGGCGACCATCGGCCACAGCTTGCCGCCTTCGGCCAGAAAATCGTTGTAGGGGTCTACGAACAGCAGGGCCGTGCGCTGCGCGTCGGGCGAGGCTTGTCGGGGCGGGGTATGGTCGGTCATCGGGGTTCTCCTGTGCTCCGCCCCGTTGATGGTGCGGTGCCGCCAACATGGGCGGCGGCAAACGGGCCGCCTATCGTCCAGGCATATCGACCGGCTAACACGATCGTATGAGAGACGCGGTCAGACGGGCCGGTGGAGGCCGGGCGCTCCTACCGCAAAGCCTCGCGCAGGCGGACAAGGTCGGGCAGCGTGCGGACGCCCATCTTGCGCATCACCGAACCGCGGTGGATCTTGACGGTGATCTCGCTGAGCCCGAGGTCGCCGGCGATCTGCTTGTTCAGGCGGCCGGCGGTGACCTGTTCCATCACCTGCCGCTCGCGCGGGCTGAGCGTGGCAAAGAGGCTCTGGATGCGGGCGCTGTCGTCGCGGGCCAGCCGGGCGGCGCGGTCGCGCTCGATCGCCACGGCCACGGCATCCAGCATGTCCTGATCGCGGAAGGGCTTGGTCAGGAAATCCACCGCCCCCGCCTTCATCGCCCGCACGCTGATCGGGATATCGCCATAGCCGGTCATCATGATCACCGGCAGGCAGATGCCATGCCGCGCCATCTGGGCCTGAAAATCCAGCCCGTTGATCCCTGGCAGGCGGACATCCAGCACAAGGCAGCCGGGCTGATGCGCCGCGTGGCCGGCAAGAAACTCCGGCACGCTGGAGAAGCTGCGACAGGCCAGCCCGACCGAGCGGAACAGGCTTTCCAGCACCCGGCGCAGCGAGAGATCGTCGTCCACGATATGGATCAGGGTCTCTTCGGTCATGGCGGAATCCTGATCACATCTTGCCGAAAAACTCAATCCTGAAGCGGTCCGGGCCGGCTGGGTCCGGGCCGCGCCGCCTCATATCTGGCCGGTGTCGCCGATGCGCAGCGTGAAATCGAAGCTTGCCCCGCCCTCCGGACGGGTCTGCCCGCCGATCTTGCCGCCATGCGCCTCGACGATGGTCCGGCAGATCGACAGGCCGATGCCGAGGCCGCCGCTTTTCGTGCTGACAAAGCCCTGAAACAGCCTGTCCGCCCCGCCCTCCGGCAGGCCCGGCCCATTGTCGCTGACGGTGATGCGGACAAAGGGGCCGCTCGCCACACCGGTGACCCAGATCGTGGGTTCGGGGGTCGCGGCCTCGGTCATGGCCTGCGAGGCGTTGATCACCAGATTGGCGATCACCTGCTGGATCTGGATCCGGTCGCCGAGGATCTGCGGCAGGTCGGGCGCAAGCGCCTGATGCAGCACGACCTTGCGGTGGCGCAGGTCGGCCTCCATGAAGGCCACCGCCTCGCCCACCACGCCCGCCACCGACAGGGGCGCATGGACCGGCGCGCGGTTGCGGGCCATGTCGCGGATGCGGCTGATGATGCCGGCGGCGCGGCGCGCATCGGCGACGATGCGCCCGGCCAGATCGCGCACTTCGTCAAGGTCGGGCGCGGGCCGCGACAGCCAGCGCAGCGCGGTCTCCCCCCCGATCGCGATGGCGGCGAGCGGCTGGTTCACCTCATGCGCGATCGAGGCGGTCAGCTCGCCCAAGGTCGAGACGCGCGAGGCGTGGGCGAAGACCGTCTGCAGCTGCTCCAGCTGGTTTTGCGCGGCGATCCGGGCGCTGATGTCCACAAAGCCCACGATGGCGGTGCCACGCTCTCTCACGTCCGGTGCGAAATTGATCGTGCAGAGCACGTCCACGACGCGGCCCTCCAGAGTGTTGACCCGGGTTTCCTCCGCAAAGCTCTGCGCGCCGCGCAGCCAGGCCAGAAGGGCCCGGCGGATCGTGTCCGGGCGTGCCTGCCAGATCCAGCCCATCGGTCTGAGCATGTCGTCGCGGCTTTGCGCGCCAAAGAGCGTCAGGCATTCCGCGTTGACCTCAAGCGGTTCGATGCGGGCCAGCGCCTGCGCCAGAAGCTCCGGGTCGTGGGCCAGCCGGGCGGCAGGATCGGCGACACCGGCCGCGACAAGGCCGTCGCAAAAGGCGGTGAGGCCCCGCAGGTCCAGATGGGCCAGACCGACCGGCATCGACTGGAACAGTGCGCGGTAGCGAGCCTCGCTTTGCTCCAGCGCGGCCTTGGCCAGGCTGCGGTCGGTGATGTCGATCATGCCGGCCTGGGTGAAGCCTTCGCGGCTCAGATCCTCGGGAAAGGCGACCGAGGTCAGAACGTCGATCTTGCGGCCATCCTGACTGTCGATGGTCGCCTCCAGCGTCACCGAATCCGCACCGCCCAGCCGGGCCTCGATCACCGCCAGCAGGGCGTCGCGGTTGGACCAGAGGCGCGCAAAAGGCCCGAGGAGGTTCTCGCGTCGGCCTGCGCCCAGCATGGCCACGGCGCGGTCATTGACCTCGACCACCTGCAACTGGCCCAGCGCCCAGTCCAGAAAGCCCGGGTTCTGCGCCGCATGGGCCCTGAGGTCCGCCACCCCCAGACCGCGCAGCCGCGCCAGCGTGTCGCGCATCACCCCGGTCTTCATCTGCCACATCGCGATGGGCATGTGCTGGAACAGGCTGCGGTAGCGCAGCTCGCTTTGGCGCAGTTCGGTTTCGGCCTGCTTGCGGGCGGTGATGTCGATCACCCCGACCAGGACATTGCCGCGCGCCTGATGTTCGGTGGGCCAGCAGACGGTGAACAGCGCCTCGATCCTCCGGCCATCCAGCGCCGTCAGCACGGTTTCCGCAGCCAGCTTGTCGCGCTTTTCAACCGCGGCCAGCAGCGCCTCGGCATAAAGGCCGCGGCTTTCGGCGGGCCAGGCAAAGGCGACATCGCCGCCCACCAGATCCTCGCGCGCCAAAGCGCCGAACAGGCCGAGCGTCGCCTCGTTCACATCGACCACCCGTGTGTTCTTCAGGGCCGCGTCGATCCATTCGGGATGCTCGCGCAGATAGGCCCGCAGATCGGTGATCCCTGCGGCGAAAAGCGCGCCGATCATGCCGCGCACGGCGCTGAAATCCAGCTCCCAGAATGAGGCCGCCATCGCCTGAAAGATGTTGCGGTAGCGGTGCGCGGCTTGCCGGGTGTCCGCCTCCAGCGCGGACAACTGGCCAAGGTCGCGCCCCACCTCGACGATCTCGCCCGAGGGGCGCAGGGTCCAGACCACCTCGACGGCGATCTGATGCCCCAGCGGGGTGGTACGGCGCAACTCGCCCTCCCACCGGCCCTTGGCCTGCACCGTCGCCGTCAGGTTGGCGGTGCCGAAAAGATGGTGGCCTTGCAGCAGATAGTGCAGGTTGGACCCTATCGCCTCGCCAGCGGGCACGCCGTAAAGGCGGGCGGCGGCGGCGTTCCACAAGCGGATATCTCCCGAGGCCGCGAAAACGATCACGGCATCGCTGACCAGATCAAGGATCCCGTCTTCCTCCATCCGCAAGCCTAACCCGGGTCCGGGCGACCGTCGAGCGCCCCTTCGATGCTGCGGACAAGGGCCGCGCCCTCGAACGGCTTATGAAGCAGGCAATAGGCGCCGCTGGTGCGCGCGCCGGCCAGAAGCGCGGCTTCCGTGCGCGCCGTGATCATGATCACCGGCACACCGGGCCGGGCGAGGCCGAGGCGTCGCTTCAGGTCGATGCCCGACTGGCCGGGCAGCTGGATATCGGTGACGATGCAGGCGGCGGTCAGGAACTCCGGGGCCAGCAGGAACTCCTCCACCGACCCGAAGCTGCTGGCCTTGTAGCCAAAGGACCGCAGGAAGGTGGTCAGGGCCAGACGCAGCGAGGCGTCATCGTCAACGATGGAAACGGAACGGGAGTGTGGCACCAGCCTTGGCCTTCCTGGTCTTGAGGCAGTCGCAGCCGCATGCCGCCGGCATGGCGCAGATCACCCGATATCGCCGGCTCAAAGCTCGCACGAATGGCGCGGGCGCGCCAGTATACGATGGTGTGACCGGCGGTTACGCCGGTTCAGAAGACCAGCCGCCGCGTCCGCCGCACCGCCACGAAACCCAAGGCGGCGGCGCCGATCAGGACGGCGGCTTGCGCCGCCACGAAGGCGGGCTCGGTTCCGGTGGGGGCAAGGGCGTTCAGCGGGCCGATCTTCAGGAATGACTGCACCACCAGAACGAAGGTGTTGAGGTAAAGTGCGATGGTCGCCGTCACCAGATAGACGATCCGCCATCCCCCCGCGCGGCCAAAGGCCCACAGGGCCAGGGCCGCGATCGCCAGATCGATGGTCGAAACCGCCCCCACGGCGAGGGCCGGGGTGAAACCCTTGAACGGGAACATGAATCCCGTGACGCTGGTCAGAAAGGTCCCCCAGAGGAAGACGCTGTTCCACCCGGTCAGGAACCTGCCCCCGATCACGGCCAGAAGCCAGATCCCCCCGGCTGCGATGCCCACGAGGCTGATGGCGACATGAAGAAGGGTGAAGGCGGGAAGCGAAAGGCCAAGCATCATCGAAGGATCCTCCTGTTTGGGGAAATGGGGTGGCCCTGCGGCCGAAGTTGCGGCGCTTGGCGGGCTCAGCCCGCCTGAAGGGCCGGGGTGTTGCGCACGAAACTTGCGATCAGGTCGGCGCTGAGGGCGGGATACTGGTGCTGCGGCCCATGACCGCATTCGGGCCAGCTCGCCACGAACAGGCTGGGCCATTGGTCGTTCAGCGCGTACCAGTTCTCGACCGGAAAGACGAGGTCATGGTCGCCGCAGAGCGCCAGAACCGGGATCGTGGTGGTGCGGAAGAAATTGGAATAGGCGCCGGTCGGGTCGGGAAAGGGGCTGGTCGGATCGCTCGATTCCTGCAGCGCCTTGAGGAACACCGCCGCGGGCGTCGCAAAATCCCGCGCAGCCCCCTGCACGGTCCCCCGCGCCGCGATCCGCGCTATCGAGGCATCCCCCAGAGCCCGGCTCCTGGCCGAGTTCGGCTCGAAGAACAGGATGTATTCGTCCTCGGTCGTGTAGTCGGGCTTGGTGGCGGTGGCAAAGAACAGCTGTTCGGAGGGTTTGACCATCAGCCCGGGCGGCATGGTGGCGATGGCCAGGACATGGCTGACCTTTTCGGGATGCAGTGCTGCAAAGACCATCGCGGCAAAGCCCCCCAGCGACCAGCCGCCGATGATCACCTTGCCGAGGCCAAGCGCGTCCACCAGGTCGTTCACATCCTTGGCCATGTCCGTCTTGCCATAGCTGGCCGTCCCGGTGGAAAAGCCAAGGCCCGAATAATCAAAGATGGTGACGGTGAAATGCGCGGCCAGAAGATCCAGAAACAAGGGGTCCCACATGTCCATGGTGCCGCGCAGACGGATGCAGAGCACGAGGTGGGGCCCCCGGCCAAAGGTGCGATAGGCAAGCCGGCGCCCGTCAACCTCGACGGTCCGGTTCGGCGCGTCCAGCGCGCCGGCGGCCTGGGGGACAATGTCCATCGGGATATTCCTTTCGAGTGCATGGCGCGGAGGGTGGCGGGTCCGAGTGGGTCTGTTTGGGTCGCGGCGGAACGAGCGCCGCATGATCAAAGAGTGCGGCAAGGCAGGCGCCGAACCAATCACCCAAGCGGTGCCGGCAGTCATACCTTGATATAGGTCCGGGATCGGGGGCTGACCCTCTGTAACCGGACCCCGGGGCAGGTTCCACTTTTCCAGCTAATGCTTTGGCCCTCCCGCTCGGCCCATCCCTTTGCCAATGATCGGCTTGAACAGGTCCGAAGGCGGATCGACACCCAAACGCCACGCTGTCCCCCATTGCAGCACAAGGGGAAGGTCCCACCGCTGCGCCCTGATGCCCGTCGCGCGCAAAGGGTGCGATGGGGTGAGGTCGTCGGCTGCTCAGCCCGTCACCAAGGGAAATCCAGGCTCGGCTGGCCCGGTTCTTCGCCGGTCTGCAGCCCGGACAGGAAGTCGGCCGCGGTGCGGAGGATCGCGTCCCGCTGTTCGGCGGGCATTTGCGACAGGGTGGCATAGGGCAGCGACATGCGCGGATTGCGCTGCAGGGTGGCGGCGTTCTCGATCAGGAAATTCCAGTACAGGTAATTGAACGGGCAGGCCCGCGGCCCCAGCTTGATCTTGGGGTCATAAGTGCAGCCTTTGCAGTAATCCGACATCCGGTCGATATAGGCGCCCGAGGCGGCATAGGGTTTCGACCCGAGCCGGCCGCCATCGGCATGCATGACCATCCCGTGGACATTGGGCAACTCGACCCATTCGAAGGCATCGGCATAGACGGCCAGATACCAGTCCTCGATCTGCTCCGGGGCGACGCCGGCCAGCAAGGCGAAATTGCCGGTCACCATCAGGCGCTGGATGTGATGGGCATAGGCGTTGCGCCGCGTGGTGCCGATGCACTCGGCCATGCAGCGCATCGACGTGCGGCCGGTCCAATAGAGTCTGGGCAGATCGCGCGTGGCGTTGAGGTGGTTTGACTGTGCGTAATCCGGCATCTCGGCCCAGTAGATGCCGCGCACAAACTCCCGCCAGCCGAGGATCTGGCGGATGAACCCCTCGACCGCGTTGATCGGCGCATCGCCGTCGTGGAAGGCCCTTTCGGCCCGGGCGCAAACCTCGGGTGCGGTCAGGAGGCCGAGGTTCAGGTAGGGCGAGATCAGGCCGTGGTAGAGATAGTCCTCTCCCGCCTTCATCGCGTCCTGATAATCGCCAAAAGCCGGCAGGCAGTCGGTGATGAAATGGTCCAGCGCCTGCAAGGCATCGTCGCGGGTCACAGCCCAGCCAAAGGGTTCCAGATCGCCAAAATGGCTGCCAAAGCGATCGGCCACCAGCGTCAGCACCTCGCGCGTGAGGGCGTCGGGGGCAAAGCGGCGGCGCGGCGGCGGGCGCTGGCCCCGCGGCAGGGGCTTGCGGTTTTCGGGGTCGAAATTCCATTGCCCGCCGTCGGGACCATCGGCGCGCATCAGAAGCCCGGTCCGGCTCCGCATCTCGCGGTAAAAAAACTCCATCCGGCCGGTCTTTCGCGCCTTCGCAAGGGCCGCAAACTCCGCCCGCGTGCAGAAAAAGCGGTCGTCCTCGCGGATTTCGATCGGGGCGCCCACCTCCCAGCCCTGCAGCATCTTCCACACCCGCCACTCGCTGGGTTCGGTCACGATGACCGAGGCCGGCCTGTGGCGCTGGACCGCCCGCGCCAGTTCGCGGCCAAGGTCCTGCTGATTTTCGGGGTCCTCCATCCGGACATACTCCACCCGCAGCCCCTCGGCGCGCAGCTCCTCGGCGAAGTGGCGCATGGCCGACAGCACGAAGGCGATCTTCTGGCGATGGTGCGGCACATTGCGCGCCTCGGCCGCAGCTTCGACCATCAGCACGACATCGCGTTCGGCATCCATGTCGACCAGCGAGGACAGGCCCCGCGTCAACTGGTCGCCAAAGACGAACCGCAGGTGCCGGGTCATGCCTCGCCCCTCGGGGGCGCGGGTCTGGCCGCAGCGCGGCAGCGGTGCGAGCAGTGGGTGACCGTCGCCCAATCCCGCTCCCACTTCTTGCGCCAGGTGAAAGGCAGGCCGCAGGCCACGCAGATCTTGCTGGGGAGTTCGGATTTCTTGCGCATCTTTGGCATCGGGCGGTCCTGTGGAAGCGGTTGGTGGCTGATCCGGGCCATATGGAGCGTTTTCGGGCCACGGCCACCCCGCCGTGCGACACGCCGATCCCCGGCCTTCGCAGCGGGCCGGCGTGCCGAACCGATTGTGGCGGCCCGAACGGCAGTGCTAGGATCGGGAGGCTGGGATCTTCGGGTCCGCCCCCCCGACCGGAGTGCAAAGCATGGGTCCTGCGCCGATCTTCATCCCTCTGGGTGCCACGGGCCGCAACCGAGAGCAGGTCGCTGCGCGGTGCCGTCGATGAGGGCGCTGGTGCTGGGGGCAAGCGGCGGGATCGGCAGCGCGATGGTCCGGGAGTTGGGCGCGCGCGGGGCCGAGGTGATCGGCCTGTCGCGGCGCGGCGATGGGCTGGATCTGACCGATCAGGACAGCGTCGCGCGCGTCGCCGCACAGGTGGACGGCACCTTCGATCTGATCTTCAACGCGACCGGCGCCCTGCAGATCGGCGATCAGGGGCCGGAAAAGACGCTCAACGCCATCGATGCCGGGGCCATGGCGCGCCAGTTTGCGCTCAATGCGATCGGGGTGGCCCTGGTGCTGCGCTACTTTTCGCCCGCCCTGCACCGATCGGAGCGGGCGGTTTTCGCCTCTCTCTCCGCGCGGGTGGGGTCGATTGGGGACAACCGGCTCGGGGGCTGGATCAGCTACCGGGCTGCCAAGGCCGCTCAGAACCAGATCATCCGCACCGCCGCGATCGAGATCGCGCGCAAGCGCCCCCAGTCGATCGTCGTGGCCCTGCATCCGGGCACCGTCGAGACGAGCCTGACCACTGCCTATGCCGGCAACCGCCCGACCCTCTCGCCCCAGCACGCGGTGCAGGCCCTGCTGGCGGTGATGGACCGCCTGACGCCCGCCGACACCGGCACGTTCTGGGATTGGAAGGGCGCGCAGGTTGAGTGGTGAGGCCAGAGCCCCTGCCCGCGCGCATCGCCGATGCGGCGCCTGATCTGCTGCCGGTGTCGTGGACCTCGAAGACAAGACCGCTCGCAAGGGGCTGCAGCCCAATCGTGAAGAGACGAAAGTCCCGCCCCTTTTCGTAGCGCGGTATGCTGATCCGTGAAGGCCTGCCGGGATGCGTTTCTGGTCATGGATGCCTTGGCGATGGTGGTCTGGCGACGCGGGGCGGCTGACGCGCTGAAATAGTCCTTCCACGAGAACAGGCGGCGGGTCGGGTCGCGCTGTGGCCAAGCGGCTCCGCTCCACTACAGTTCATGTATATGCTAGGCGCATATTTTGCATTTTACATGTTTGTCATTCCCTCCCACAGTCAAGGTCTTGTCAGGCAGAAGGCCTGACCTTTCCTCGGCACGGCGCGGGGCCAGCGCCGTCCGGGCCACCATGCGCTGACGGGGGCATCATGACGACGGGCTGGAACTTTCACGAGCTTTACCTCTGGCACAACACCGGCAGGGCCGCGCTGTTTTACCCGCCGGGCCTTGCCATCGAACCGGGAGAGCATGCCGAAAACCCCGAAACCAAGCGGCGTTTCAAGAACCTGATGGAGGTCTCCGGCCTGACCGACCAGCTGGTGCCGCTGAAATCCACCCCGGTGACGGCGGAGGATCTGGGCCGCTTCCACACCGCAGAATACATCGCAAAGATCAAGGCTTTGTCGGATGGCCAGGGCGGTGACGCCAGCTACCTCACCCCCTTCGGGCCGGGCAGTTACGAGATCGCCTGCCTGTCGGCGGGGGGGACCTTTGCCGTGCTGGATGCGGTCCTGTCGGGCAAGGTGGAAAACGGCTACGCTCTGGTGCGCCCGCCGGGTCACCATGCCGATGCCGACCGGGGCCATGGCTTTTGCCTCTTCGGCAATATCCCGGTGGCGATCCTGAAAGCGCGGGGTCTGCACGGCTTCGGGCGGGTCGCGGTGGTGGACTGGGATGTCCATCACGGCAACGGCACGCAGGGCGCTTTCTATGAAGATCCGGGCGTCCTGACGATTTCCCTGCATCAGGAGGGGCTATATCCCCATGACAGCGGCCATCTGGGCGACCGGGGCAAGGGCGCGGGACTGGGCTACAACATCAACATCCCCCTGCCGGCAGGTTCGGGCCATGGCGCTTATCTGGCGGCCTTCGACCGGGTGGTGATCCCGGCGCTGGAGAAATACCGGCCTGATCTGATCATCGTGGCCTCGGGCTTTGACGGGTCGGCGGCGGACCCTTTGGGGCGCATGATGCTGTACTCCGAAACCTACCGGCAGATGACCCGCAAGCTGAAGGCGGCGGCGGCAGATCTGTGCGGCGGGCGGCTGATGATGACGCATGAGGGCGGCTATTCGGCGGCCTATGTGCCCTATTGCGGGCTGGCGGTTGTCGAAGAACTTTCGGGCCTGAAATCGCCGATCGACGACCCTTTCCTCGGCGAATACGCGGGCTATCCCGGCCAGGAGCTGCGGCCCTGGCAGAGCGAGGTGATCGACAAGGCGGCGGCGCTGCTGGACGGCCTGCGTTAAAGGGCCACAAGGCAAAGGGGCAGCGGTTGGCGCTGCCCCTTTGCGCAAGTCCGAGGCGCCCCTCAGGTGGCGCGGGCCAACACACCATTCAGGATCGACCGCGCGGCACGTTCCGCGATCAGCACGGTCGTCGCGTTGATATTGCCCGAAATCATCCGTGGTATGGCCGAGGCATCGGCGACGTAAAGCCCCTCGATCCCGTTGAAGCGCAGGCTGGAACTGTCCACCACCGCCCCGGCATCGCTGCCCATCCGGCAGGTCCCGGCGGCATGGTACAGCGTCATGCAATGGCCCCGGATGTACTGCGCAATCTCCTCATCGGTCTGGCAATCGACCGAGGGCTGCATCTCGCCATCCAAGAGACCGGCCAAGGGCTCCGAGGCCGCGACCCGGCGCTGGATCTTGATCGCCTCGACCATGGTGGCAAGGTCGCTGCCGCTTGGGTCCGAGGTGAAATAGCGCGGGTCGATATCGGGGTATTCGACCGGATCGGCGGAACGCAGACGGATCTCGCCCCGGCTGTTGGGGCGCTGCAGGGTGGCGTGAAACACCATCCCGGGACGCGAGCTGAGAAAGCGGCCATAGTCGCGGTGCGGCGAGACGGCGCCGTAAAGCTGCAGATCCGGTTCCACATCCGGGCGCGAGCGCACATGCGCCCCCGCCGAAACCCAGGCCGAGGTGCGCGGGCCGGTCTTCTTGTCGCGCCATTCGGCGAAGGTCTCGTTCAGGAAAGCCTCATCCCAGGCGCCGATGCCTTCGGACGCCTTGGTGTAACAGCTGAAGGCCACGTTGATATGATCCTGCAGGTTCTTGCCCACCTCGGCCACGTCCAGCACCGGGGCGACGCCGACGCCTTTCAGCTCCCCTGCCGGGCCAAGGCCGGACAGCATCAGGATCTGCGGCGTGCCGATCGCACCTGCGGCCATCACCACCTCGCTCGAGGCCGCAACCCGGGTCAGTACCCCCTTGTCGAGGTATTCGACCCCGGTGGCCCGGCCGCCTTCGACGATGACGCGCGTGATCAGGACCTTGGTCTTCAGCGTCAAGTTGGGGCGCGAGAGCACGGGTTCCAGGAAGGTGCGGCTGGTGCCGGCGCGGGCGCCCTCCTTGATCAGCATCTGGAAGAAGCCGAAGCCCTCCTGGCTTTCGCCGTTGAAATCGGGGTTGGACGGATAGCCCGCCGCAGCCCCGGCCTCGACCCAGGCGTGTTCGTAGGGGTGCAGATAGGGGCTGTCCTGCACATGCAACAGCCCCGAGGTGCCGTGAAGGGCGGAGGCCCTATGGTTCTGGTTGTTCTCCATCGCGATGAAGTCGGGCAGCACATCGGCCCAGGCCCAGCCCTTGCAGCCCATCTCCGCCCAGGTGTCGAAATCCGACGGCAGACCGCGGATGTAGATCATCGCGTTCATGGCGCCCGAGCCGCCGATCATCTTGCCGCGCGGCCAGAAGATCCGCCGCCCCCGGCAGCCCGCCTGCGCCACGGTGTAATAACCCCAGTCGGCCGAGGTGTTGAACAAAGTGACCCAGTCCGAGGGCACCTTGGCGTTGATCGGCTGCTCGCCCCCCGCCTCGAGCAAAAGCACCTTGCGCGCCGGGTCGGCGGACAGCCGGTTGGCCAGGACCGAGCCCGCAGAGCCCGCGCCGACGATGATTGTGTCGTACATCTGATTACTCCTTGCTGGCAGCAGCGGCGGCCCGCGCGCGCCTTTTGCCCATGAAATCCGCCAGCCGCCCGACGATGCCGCGCGGCAGGGCCACCACGCTGACCGCGATGATCAGGCCAAGGCCGAGGGTGCGGAATTGCCCCATGTCGCGCATGAACTCATCCGCGACCATCAGGAGGACGGTCCCGATCACCGGCCCCCAGAACGACCCGATCCCGCCCACCACCGTGATCGCCATGATGAAGAGAAGGGTCGCGACCGAGAAGATATTCGGCCCGATCGCATTGAAATGCGCGGCATAAAGCCCGCCGGTCAGCCCGGTGAAAAAGGCTGAGATGCCAAACACCAGAAGCTGGGTGTGAAACCGGTTGATGCCGCGGGCGATGGCGTAGCCCGGGTTGTCGCGCAGCGCCTTGAAGGCCAGGCCCATCGGGCTGTGGATGATGATCCACGAAGCGAGCATGGTCAGAACGAAGCCCGCCAGCACGATGGCATAATTGCCCAGGACCCAGTTGCCGCGCAACAGTTGACGCATCCCGAAATCGCCGAAGCGCGCAAACCCCGCCGGCCCGCCGGAGAATTGCAGGCAGGTCGTGCCCTGCATCCGGAAGCAGGCGGTGTCGGTGGTGATTAGCAGGTAGATCACATTGGCGATGGCAAAGGTCAGAAGCGCCACGTAGACGCCCTGCAACCGCAGACAGGCCAGCCCCACCAGAACCGAGAAGACCGTGGCCAGCACCGCCCCCGCCGCAATGGCGCCCCAGATCGGCCAGCCAAAGTAGATCGAGGTCATCGCCGTGCCATAGCCACCCATCGCAAAAACCGCCATCTGCGCCAGGCTGAACACCCCGGCATAGCCGAACAGCAGGTTCCATTGCGCCGCGATCGAGGCCCAGAACAGCCCGACAATCAGCTGGCCGATCAGATACTTGCTGTCGATCATGAAGGGGGCGGCGACGGCGATGATCAGAAAGACAAGGCCAATGGCGATGTCGAGCCGCACCCTGGGATCAAGCCCATTCCTTGGCGGGTTCTGCGGGATGTCTTGGGGAATATCGGTCATGTTCTCTCTCACATCCGGCGGATTTGGGCGCGACCGAACAGACCGTTCGGACGCCAGATCAGAATGGCGATGACCAGCATCAGAAGCACCGGAAAGCCCCAGCGCGCCCCAAGGCCGAACTGCACCGCGGCCTCGATCAGGGCGAGGCCGAAGGCCGTGATCACTGCCCCCGGCAGATTGCCCAGTCCTGCCACCACGCACATGATGAAGGCCTTCAGCATCGGGTCGGCGCCCAGGGTCGGGGAAAGCTGGGTCACCGCGCTTAAAAGCACGCCGCAAAGCCCGGCCAGGGCACCCGACAGCGCCAGCACCTGCATGTAGGTCCGTTCCACCGGCACGCCCATCAGCAGCGCCGCATCGCGGTTCTGCGCCGTGGCCCGGATCGCCCGCCCCATCCGGCTGCGCGAAACGACCAGCCCCACCACCGCCATGACGGCGAGCGAGACGACCACGATCACCACATTCAGCATCGGCATCACCCCGCCGCCGGCCAGCGCAATCCCGCCTTCCACATTGAAGGGCTGGCGCAGCGGCTGGCCGCCATAGACCAGCAGGATCGCATTCTGCAGCGCGATGGAAATCCCCACCGTGGCGATCATGACCGAGGTTTCAAACCCCGGCCCGCCGGCTTTCAGCAGCGTGCGCACCACCGTCAGGTACAAAACCACCCCGAACAGTGCCCCCGCCGCCGCCGCCGCAAGAAAACCCAGCCAGACCGGCAGGCCCAGCGAGGTGGCCACGGTGAACACCAGATACCCGCCCAGCGCCAGCATCGCGCCATGCGCCATGTTCAGCATCCCCATCGAGCCCCAGACGAGCGACAGGCCGATGGTCGCCAGCGCATAAAGCGCGCCGTTCGTCAGACCGGTCACAAGGATCGCGAAGAAAACGTCCATCGCCTCAGCCTCCCAGATAGGTGGAAAGAAGTTCACCGCGCGCGAGGATCTCGTGCGGCGGGCCGGACCAGATGATCCGCCCGTCATCCAGCAGATGCATCACATCGCTCAGGTCGGCGACGCGGGCCGGGTTCTCCTCGATCAGCAGGATCGTGCGGCCCTCGGCGCGCAGTTGGCCTATGACCTCGTAGATCTGCTCGATGACCAGCGGGGCCAGGCCCAGTGAGGGTTCGTCGATCATCATTACCGCCCCGCCCGCCATCAGCCCGCGCCCGATACCGACCATCCGCCGCTCACCCCCCGAAAGAGAGGAGGCATACTGGCCATGGCGCTGCTTCAGGCGCGGCAGAAGGGCATAGACCTCTTCCAGCCTTCGGGCGATCGTGTCGCGATCCGCGACGCAATAGGCCCCCATCAGCAGGTTTTCGTAGACCGTCATCTCGGGAAACAAGAGGTCGCCCTGCGGCACATGGACGATGCCCTGCGCCGCAATCTGATGCGGCTTGAGGGCCTGTATCTCGGCCCCGCCCGCGAGGACCCGGCCTTTTCGCAGCCGCGCCAGACCCGAGATTGCCCGCAGCAGGGTGGATTTGCCATGGCCGTTCGGGCCGACCACGGTGACGATCTGCCCCTTGGGCACCGCCAGCGTGATGCCGTGCAGCACATCGGGGCCGTCATAGCCCGCATGCATTCCGTCCACCGCCAAAGCGGGTGCGGCTTCAGGATCAGGCACGGGTTCAGACATGGGTTCAGACATGCGTTCAGACATGGGCCGCCCCTCCGAAATGGCTGCGCAGACGTTCGGCTGCGCCCTTGCCCAGATAGGTCTCGACCACGGTGGCATCCTCGGCCACGGCAGAGGGCGGGCCCTGAAAGATCAGCTTGCCGTGGTGCATGATCAGCACCCGGGTCGAGAGGGTCAGCAAAAAGCGCATCACATGTTCGATCAGCACAATCGTGATCCCCTGCGCGCACATCTTGCGCACAAGTTCTTGAATCCGGTCGACTTCCTCGGCGTTGAGCCCGCCCACGGGTTCATCCAGAAACACCATGCGCGGCTGGGTCGCCATGGCCCCGGCGATCATCAGAAGCTTGCGGTCCAACACCGGCAGGTCCCTGGCGCGGGTCTGACGCTTGGCTGAAAGGCCGACGAACTCCAGCGCCTCCGCCGTGGCGGCACGGGTGGCGGGGCTGAGGCGCAGGCCCGGAAAGCGGCGGGCGTGGCGGCCGAACTGGGCCGCCACCTGGACGTTCTCCTCCACCGTCAGATGATCGAAGGCGGCGTTGAGCTGAAAGGTCCGCGCGACGCCCAGATGGCAGATCCGGTCGGCCCCCATCTCGGTGATGTCATGCCCGTCAAAGGTGATGCGCCCCCCGGATGGCGCGGTGATGCCGGTGATCACGTCAAAGAACGTGGTCTTGCCGGCACCATTGGGTCCTCCGATGCCCAGCACCTCGCCGGGCATCACCGTCATGGACACGCCATCCACCGCCGCAAGCGAGCCGTAGTGGCGAAAGACATCCTGACACGCGAGGAGCGGGGCCTGTCCGGCCTCGGTCATCACGACATCCAGGGCGGCATCACGAAGCTGCCCTTGGCATAGGCCGGGGGCGCCACCAGAACCGGGTCCTGGGTCAGATCCTGATGCTGCAGGAACTGGTGCGGCATGCCGAGCGAGGCATCGGCGGTCTGGGCCGGATAGGTCATCGCCGATTGGCCATCGGGGTCAAAGTTGCAGACCCCGTTGACGCCGCGATAAACCAGCTTGTTCATCGCCGCCGCCACTTTCTTGGCCTGATCCTTGTCAAACGGCGCGCCGGGGCCGCCCGCAATGGCCGCCGACAGTGCCCATTTCCACAAGCCGTCATAGGTTTGCGACCCGGTGAGGTAGGCCGCCGTCGGCCCGAACTTCGCGCGGTAGGTGGTGCGGAACGCTTCCGAGAATTTGTCGGGCAGACAGCCGACCACAGTGGAATAAAGCACGCCCTTGACCGCAGCCCCGCCGATTTCCTTGAACGCCGGCAGCGAGGGGCCGTATTGCATGTAGATCAGGCTGTTGGTCGGCTGCGGAATGAACTGCGTCATGAAGGCCGCCAGATCCTGCGGCAGGAAATGCGTCACCGCGACAATCGCCGGCGGGTCCTGACGCAGCTTGGCCAGCGTCGGCCCCCATTGGTTGTTGGGAAAACCCACCGCCTCATACAGCGAGATATCCCAGCCGAACTCTTTGGCATTGTCGCGGATCGCGTTGGCGATCACGACGGAATATTCCGCCGAAGAGGTGACGATGGCCAGCTTGCGGTTGGCGGGCGTCCATTGCTTGGTCTCGATCAGCTCGTTGAGATAGGTCAGAAGGCCGGGGCCATAGTAGAACTCCGGCGGGTCGCCCTGGAAGGAGCCATAGTAGCGCTCGGGGTCGGTCTTGAACTTGGTGTTGTGCGAAATCAGCGTGTTGTAGTGGATGAAGACCACGTCGTTATCGGCGGCCACATCCATTTCGACCATGCCGGTGCCGAAGTTGTAGCCGTTGACGATGACCGGCGTGTTGAACTTGTCGACCAGACGCTGCATCGACTGGGTCACGACTTCCGCCCCCATGTCGGCGGTATCCTCGACATGCAGCTCCAGCGGGCGGCCAAGGACGCCGCCCATGGCGTTGATCTCTTCGATGGCGAGGGTGAGGCCGTTCTGGAACTCGATCCCGTCGGCCGCAGCGGCCCCCGACATCGGCAGCGCAGCACCGATGGCGATGGCTTCGGCGGCGGTCTCGGCCTTGGCTTCGTTCAGACCGGCCAGCAGGGCAGCGCCCGCACTCGCGGCGGCACCTCCCATCATGATGGAGCGTCGGTTCAGCATGGTTCTCTCCTTGTTGGGGCGGTTTTGGCGCCGTGTTGGGTTTCGTCGGTTGATCGACTTGTCTTTTGATCTTGCCCGCACCCGATTTGCCGGGGCGAGGGATGCGGGCGGCGCCTTGGGGCGCGACCCGCTTAGAGGTGGGTTAAAGGAAATAGGCCGGGTGCCGCCCCTCCCACCATTTGGCAAAGGCCATGACCGCGGAGTCCTTTCCGCGCCCGGCGATGATCTGCAAGGAGTGCGGCACTCCGCTGGAACTGGTCCCGGCCGGCACGCAGACCGCAGGCTGCTGGCTGAGGTTGATCGGATAGCTGAAGCCCGCCCATTCGATCCAGCGCGGCAGGCCGCTGCCCGGCGGCACCTCGCAGCCCGCAGCGAAAGGCAGAACCGCCGTCCCGGGCGAAACGAGGTAGTCAAGTGCGCCCAAAAGCCGGTCCATCGCCGCCCCATAGGTGGCGCGCAGGCCGACATGGGCGATGTAATCCGAGGCCGACCAGCCCTTGGCCACTTCGGCCATCTCGATCAGGCCGGGGTCGATCTTCGTGGCATCGACCGCGCCCAGCATGTCCAGCCTGCGGCGCGCACCGGAAATCCAGTGCCAGTTGAAGATGTCGAGCAAATCGTCCCGCATCGGCAGATCGACCTCGACCAGTTCGGCCCCGGCAGCGGCCAGATCGGCCAGGCTCACCTCGAACCGAGCGGCCACTTCAGGCGCCACCGTGCCCGAGGGCGGGCGGCGCCAGACGCCCACCTTCTTGCCCGTGGGGGACATGTCCTGCGGCGAAAGGGCCGGAAAGACCGCCTCGCCCTGGAACCAGTCGGCCCGATCGCGGCCTGACATCAGGCCCAGCATTACCTCGGTATCCGCAGCGCGCCGGCACATCGGCCCGATATGGGCCACTGTGCCGAACGGGCTGGCCGGATAGGCCGCGACCCGGCCAAAGCTCGGCTTGATGCCGCAGATCCCGGTGAAGGCCGCCGGAATCCGGATCGAGCCACCGCCGTCCGTGCCGAGGTGAAACACCCCCGCCCCGGTCGCCGCCGCCACCGCCGCCCCGCCTGAAGATCCGCCGGGCGTCAGCCCCGCGTCCCAGGGGTTGCGGGTGATCCCGAAGGCCGGGCTGTCGGTCAGGGCCTTCCAACCGAATTCCGGCGTGGTCGTGGCCCCCAGAAACACCAGCCCCGCCGCCCTCAGCCGGGCCACGCTGGGCGCATCCTCGGTGCCGACCTCGCGCGGCGTGACACCCGATCCGTAGCACACGCGCCAGCCCTTGACGCCCACAATGTCCTTGAGCGTCGCCGGCACGCCATCCACTGCCGACAGCGGCGCCCCGGCACGCCAGCGCGCTTCCGACGCCCGCGCCGCGGCCAGCGCGCCGTCGTGGTCAATGAAGGTGAAGGCGTTCAGCCTGCCGTTGACCTCTTCCGCCCGGTCAAGGGCCTGCCGGGCCACGTCGACCGGCGAAAGGCTTGCATCGGCATAGGCCTTGGCCAGCTCCGCGCTGGTCAAAAGGCATAGGTCTCCGGCGCCCTCAAGAGGGGTTTTTGCAGCGTCTGGCAAAGTGCTTGTCCGATGGTTGTCAGGTTGAGACTTTGATGCTGCAGGTGAAAATCAAGATTGTAAAATGCAAAATATGATACGAACATACGTAGAAAATAGGTACCCTCGATGCGCACCTCGATCCGCCAGATGCAATATGTCCTTGCCGTGCAGGCCGCGCGCAGCATCTCGGGGGCGGCCAAGGAGCTGAGCATTTCGCAATCCTCCATCCTCGCCGCGATCGACCTGGCCGAAGAGGACGCCGGGGCGCAGATCTTTGACCGGCGCAAGGGGCGCGGCGTCGTCATGACGGCGGTCGGCGAACGCTATCTGGCCGCCGCAGGGCGCCTCTTGGCCGCCGAGCGCGAGTTCCGCCATTCCCTGCGCGCCTCCAGCGTGCCGCGCAGCCCTTTGCGCATCGGGTGTTTCGAACCCTTCGGCCCGATCATGATGATCGACGTGATGCGCAAACTGCGCGAGCGCATCGGTTTTTTCGAGATCACCCTGATCGAGACGGATCAGGTCTCGCTGAAACGCGCGCTTGATCGTGGCGAGATCGACATTGCGGTGCTTTATGACCTCGGCCCCGATTTTGACTGCCCCCTGGAGCATATCTGCCGCGCCCCGCCGCATGCGATGGTCCATATCGACAGCCCGCTGGCCCGGTTTGACGATATCTCGATCAATGATCTGGTGACGGCGCCGGTGTCTTTGCTGAGCCTGCCCCTGACCTCAAGCTATCTGATGACGCTGTTTGATTACGCCGACCAAAAGCCGACCATCGGCTTTCGCAGCAGCCATTACGAAACGGTGATCCGCGCGGTGGCGGCAGGGTTCGGGGCGACGATCCTGAACCTGTGGCCGGCCTCCCCGCTGCCCAGCGAAACCAACACCCGGCGCCTGCGCCTACGCGAGGCCCTGCCCGCGCCCAACCTGGTGACCGCCGACCGCTACGGCGCGCAAAAACCCCCCAATGTCGTCGAGTTCATCGCCGAACTGAAAGCCCATGTGCAGCTGCGCTACGTCAACACCTGAAGCGCCCGCCTTGGCGCGCCGGGCCTGACGCTGCACCCTACATCGGAACGACGCCCCAGCGCCGACCCGTGCGGAGCGCAACCCGCCTTCGGTTGCGGCCACCCGCGCAAGCACGGCCAAACGCTGGAAGATCGCCCGTCGGCGCTCTGGCCTGGTCGCGGTTCCACGTTGCCTTTGAGGGGGCGAGTCCATATGATCGCTTCAAGTGCATGTGATCCATTGACGCGGGGCCGTTGAGCAATGGGCATCAGAATTGGCCACGCACCAAGCCGATTCGAACTTATGGGTTGGCACGAACCTGAAGCGGACCGCATTCGCCGCCGTTTCATCAACCGTGAGGAAGCCCTGCGCTTCCTGCGCAGCCAAACCCTGCCGGCGGAGGTCATGTCGAACGCGCGGCGCTGGGCGCGCGACCTGGGCATCCAGCATCCGACGCACCGCGGCTTCCTGCAACTCCTCGCCGCGGCCATCGCCAACGGCGAGGTCTGGGTGGCGGAGCTGGAGCGTCCTGCGGCCGAGCATGGCGGAGGGGGCGGCGGTGGTGGGGGCGGCGGGGGCGGTGACAAACCCAATCCTCCCCCTCCCGGTCCGAAACCCGCGCCAAAGCCCAAACCGACCTGCCCGGCCAGCGTCACCATCGAGGCCAAGTGCCGCATCCTGACGGTTGGCGAGGCCAAGACCTTCAAGGCGGTCGATCCGGATGGATCGAGTTCGGGCAGCTACAAGTGGACCACTGCCAGCGGCAAGGTAACCCTTTCCAACGACACCACGGCGACCGTGACGGTCACCGCCGGAGCCGCCGCTTCGGCGATTTACGAAGGCGAAACCCTGAAGGTCGTGCGCTCTCAGGCGGGCTGTCCCGACGTGACGGCGGAGGTAAAGTTGACCGTGTTCAAATTCACCAAGATCAAGGTCACGGTCAAGCCGACGCCCCCGAACACGGTGCGTGCCGGTTTCGCGGCCCCCGCCGATCACGTGCTGGAGATCACCAGCGCCTCCACCGACTTCGCGGCCAACCTGCCGATCGTTCTGATGAAGGCCAAGGACCTTGAGGCCAAGCTGGAATTGACAGCCGCCCCGGCGGGCTTGCCGATCCACTGGCATGTCGACAGGAACGCGGCCGATCACGCGTCACTGGGCGGCGCGGGCGCCCTGCCGACCGTCACGCCGCAGGGCGATGTGACCAAAGCCACGCTGAAAGCCGACAACAAGGGGTCGTTCCACATCCGCCCCTTCGTGTCCTGCACCGGCGACAACAAGTTTGATCCCCAGCACGCGCCGATCTGCCTGAACCTGGTTCTGGCCAATGCAACGGTGGTGCAGGACAAATCGGCCGCCTATACAGCGAACCTGAATGTCGTGCGGGGAAACACCAATCTGAGGGTCGACAACGGCGCCTGGGGCCCTGCCCCGCTCAGCGCCGCAACGCTGGCGGCGGCGGGCTGCGCGATGGAGCTGATTTCGGATGTGACGGGCGGCGGCGCCGATGGGCGGCTTGGGCTTGATCAGGTGTTTTGCGGGCTGATCAACAACGTGGCGATCCGCAACGTCCTCTTCATGTACCGCGACACGACGGTGGCGCCGCCCACCGATCACCGTTACAGCCTGAACGCGGTGTCGAACCCGGGGGCTGCGACCGGCGCCGGAGGGACATTCCTGCCGGGCGATCCGGCGCCCGTGCTTTATGCCTTGCCGCTTCTGGACAGCGGCCTGACCCCACATGGCGAAGGCGCCGACACCGCCTTGATGACCCGCAGCCAGGCCGATCCCTCGACCCGCACCAACCGGCCGGTCGGCATCCGCTTCACGACGCGCTGCATCGACTCTCCGGGTACACCGGCACCGCGGACCCATGCCGCCAATGCCAATGCGGTGATGAACCGGATCGACTACCAGTACCGCTTCGTCGCCTGTTTCGCCTTCTGGACCAACCGCGACAAGACCCGGGGCAAGTCGGACAAGATGGCCGAACGCGTCTATGCAGCACAGCGCATGTTCACCTGGGAGATCCGCGGGGTCTGGGATGTCGTCTGGCCGGCGGGTGGCCCGGCGACCCTGACCGTGACCACGCCGCATACGATCACCATCTCGGGGGCAAGCACCAAGGACCCGATGGAAGACGCCCAGGCCAATCACGTCGAGGTGCGCCCGCCTTCGGGCGTCGCAGCAGGATTGTCCTGGAATGCGCAGTAGAATTCTGGCGGCCACCGTTCTGGCATTCCTTGCCTGCGCGATTGCCTCCGATCAAGGGAGAACGGACGTCGTGCCCGAAGCAAACACCCATTGGCAAAGCCCTGTCGATCCGACGGCAAGTTCGGCGCTGATCTCGGCGACCCATCTGCTGGAGTTTCAGGTGACCGCGCTCAACATCGAAGACGAGGCGCAGGATCCCGTGACCGGCCTGTCGCGTGAGATCATCATGCGGGTCGACATCAAGCGGGTCTTCAAGTCGGATGGCCCGGCGCCGGAGTTTGGCCTTGCGACCGTGACCCTGCGCCAGACCGGACTGGACCCGTTGGGGATGGCCGCCCCCCCGCCAATCGATCCCGAGGTGCTGGTGCGGGGCCAAACCTTCCTTCTGGACGCCGTGGCCCCCGGTGCGCCGTCGCTCGACGCGGTTTTTGCCGGCGCCCGTGGCGTCTATCCCGCAGACTTCGCCGTGGATGCGGCCATGGCGCAAGAGGCCGAGGCGGAAGCGGCGCCCCAAGATGCGTCAAGCGCCGCGCATCTCCTGCAGGTGACCGAGGCGGCGCGTCAGAGCGCGCATGACCTCTGGGGCGACTATTTCCTGGCCCGGTACCGCGACCACCTCCATGACGCGCCGCAAGAGGCGATCCTGGCGGTCGCCCGGATCGCGCTCGACCCGGAGACCAATCCGCGCCTCGCCATCACCCTGCTCGCCGATATCGATCTGGAGATGCTTGACCACGCCGAGAACGCGAAACTGGTCGCGACGCTGGGCCGGACCCTTCTGGCCGCCTTGCCAAGGATACCGGATCCGAAGGTCCGCTCCTACGTGGCCAGCCGCAATATCTATGGCCTGGTCTTCGATGGCGACGAAAAGCGCCCGGGCCGGTCCGATCACTTCGGCGCCGACGCGTCGACCCTTGCCGCGGCGCGCGAGGCGATTGCGGGTTCAACCGACGCGCGGGCCCGATCAGTCTATCAATGGCTGCGCTAGGCGAGAAGGGTTCAGACGCGCCCTCTGCGCCTCCATCAGTCAGAAAACGTGGCCCGGCGTTCGGTCTCCGTCCGGAGGCTGAATGCCGCACATACAGGACCGATGGCGCCTGACCCTAGACCCGGTCAAAATCGGCGGGGTCGATCGGCAGCGTGAAACCGGTCTTGATCCGGTCCATGATCACCATAGTCTTGAAGCTTTTGATATCCGGGTTCTCGTAAAAGAACTTGCGGGTGAACTGCTCGTAATCCGCCATGCTGTGGGCCGTCACGATGATCGCGAAATCGGCGTCGCCGGTGACGTAATAGCCGTTCATCACCTCGGCGGTGTTGCGGATCGATTGCTTGAAGCGGTCGATGATGTCGGCCCGTTCGCGCTCCAGCGTCACCAGAACGAACATGGCCAAGGGCAGGCCCACATGCCGCGGGCTTACGACCGAGACATCCGCCTCGATCACCCCGCCATCGCGCAGGCGTTTCAGGCGGCGCTGCACCGCCGTGGGCGACAGACCGACCAAGGCCCCCAACTCCTCGGAGCTTTGCCGGTTCGAGCTTTGCAACGCGTTCAGCAACTTGGCGTCCAGTCGATCGAGCTTCATCGGTCCCATCCGCAGAAATGCATCGTTTCTTGCCTCTCTTCGCTGGAAAGCTGCGGCGTCGGGAAAGCCTACGCAGAAATTCAGCTGAAGAAGACAGTTAAACTGCACTAGGCCAAACGAATTGGAGAGCCAATGCTTGCGACGCCCCCTCATGCTCAATTGGCTCTGATGCGCCTTGAATGCCCGCAGCTGTTGCGTGCTGGCGCTTTTGTCGGCGGTCTGTGGATGGCCGGGACGGAGAGCGATCCCGTTCTGGACCCGGCTTCGGGTGTCGAGATTGCCCGGGTCGCCCGCTGCGCGCCTAGCGACGCAGAGCGGGCGGTTGATGCCGCTGCGGCAGCCTTTCCGGGCTGGCGCGACATGCTGGCCCGCGACCGGGGCCGGATGCTGCGCCGCTGGGCCGATCTGATCCGCCACCATGTGGGTGACCTTTCGGTGATCCTGTCGGCTGAACAGGGCAAACCCCTGGCCGAGGCCCGCGACGAGATCCTTTATGGCGTCGATTTCATCGACTGGTTTGCCGCCGAGGGCGAGCGCGCTTACGGCGAGACGATCCCCGCGCATAAACCGGGCCGACAGCTCGTCGTCTCGATGCAGCCGGTGGGCGTGGTGGCGGCAATCACGCCGTGGAATTTCCCCTCCGCGATGATCGCGCGCAAGGCGGCGGCGGCGCTGGCGGCGGGCTGCACGGTCATCGTGAAACCGGCGGAGGAAACCCCGCTGTCCGCCCTCGCCCTAGAGGCTTTGGCCGAAGAGGCGGGCCTGCCCAAGGGCGTGTTACAGGTGCTGACCGGCGACGGCGCGGCGCTGTGCGGCGTTCTGACCGCCGATGTCCGGGTGCGCGCGATCAGCTTCACCGGCTCGACCCGGGTGGGGGCGATCCTGTCGGGCGAGGCGGCGCGCTCCATCAAGAAGGTCTCGCTGGAGCTTGGCGGCCATGCGCCGGTCATCGTCTTTCCCGATGCCGATCTGGATCAGACGATCGAGGATTGTCTGGCCGCGAAATTCGCCACCTCGGGGCAGGATTGCCTCGCCGCGAACCGGATTTACCTGCACGACGACATCCACGACGCCTTTGCCAGCCGCTTTGCGGCCCGTGTGGCCCAGCTCCGCGTCGGGCCGGGGCTGGCCGAGGGCACCGAGATCGGCCCGATGACCCGCCGTTCGGTGGTAGACACCTGCGATGCGCAGATCGTTGATGCGCTGGCGCAGGGCGCCGCCCTGCTGACCGGCGGCCGCCCCTTGGCCAGCGGGAATTTCGTGCCCCCCACCGTTCTGGCCGGGGTGCAGGACGGCATGCGCATCACCCGTGAAGAGACCTTTGGCCCGGTCGCGGCGCTGATGCGCTTTTCGACCGAGGCCGAGGTCATCGCCCGCGCCAATGCCTCGGAGATGGGCCTCGCGGCCTATGTCTTCACCCGCGACCTCGGCCGCGCGATGCGGCTGAGTGCCGTGCTGGAATACGGGATGGTCGCGGTCAACACCGCCTCTTTCACCGGCGCGCCGATCCCCTTTGGCGGCTGGAAGGGCTCGGGTCTGGGCCGCGAAGGCTCGCGCCACGGGCTGAGCGAATTCATGGAACTCAAATACGTCTGTTTTGGCGGCCTGGCCGCTTAAGGAAATCACCATGCAAGATATCGAAGAGATCATCCGTCAGGACCGCGGCGCCGTGCTGCACCCCTTCACCTATCTCAAGGGCCATGCCGATGGCACCGGGCCGGAGCCGACCGTGGTGCAGACCGGCAAGGGCGTGCGGATCACCGACGCCCGGGGGCGCGAATATATCGACGGGTTCGCCGGGCTGTATTGCGTGAACGTCGGCTATGGCCGCACCGAAGTGGCCGAGGCCATCGCCCGGCAGGCCTATCAGCTGGCCTATTACCACAGCTATGCCGGCCACACGACCGAGGCGCTGGCCCGGCTGTCGGACCGGCTGGTGCGCATGGCGCCGGGCAAGATGTCCAAGGTGTTTTACGGCATGTCGGGGTCTGACGCCAACGAGACCCAGGCCAAGATCGTCTGGTATTACAATAACCTGCGCGGCCTGCCGCAGAAGAAGAAGATCATCTCGCGCGACCGTGGCTATCACGGCTGCTCGGTGGTGGCGGGGTCGATGACCGGCCTCAGCTTCTATCACGACCATATGGATCTGCCGGTCAGCGGCATCCTGCGCACCGGCGTGCCGCATTACTGGCGCGGCGCGGAAGCGGGCGAAAGCGAGGCCGATTTCTCGACCCGCCGCGCGCGTGAGCTGGAGGAGATGATCCTGCGCGAAGGCCCCGACACCGTGGGCGCCTTCATCGCCGAGCCTGTTCTGGGCACCGGCGGTCTGGTGCCGCCGCCCGCTGGCTATTGGGCCGCCATCCAGGCCGTGCTGCGCCGCTACGACATCCTGCTCATCGCCGACGAGGTGATCACCGGCTTTGGGCGCACCGGCGCCATGTTCGGATCGGACCTTTACGGGATCGAGCCGGACCTGATCACCGTGGCCAAGGGCCTGACCTCGGCCTATGTGCCGCTTTCGGCCTGTCTGGTCAGCGAAAAGGTCTTTGCGGTCATGGCCGAAGGCACCGCCAAGGTTGGCAGCTTCTCCCACGGTTATACCTATTCGGGCCATCCGATCGGCGCTGCGGCGGCCAATGCGGTGCTCGATATCGTCGAGGCGGAAAACCTGCCCCTCCGCTCGGCTGAAAACGGCGCTTACCTCAACAAGCGGCTGAAGGAGGCTTTCGCCCAGAACCCCTTCGTGGGCGAAGTACGCGGGGTTGGCCTCATGGCCGCCATCGAGTTTGTGGCCGACCGAGAGACCAGGCGTGGCTTTGATCCGGCCCTGACCATTGGGGCCAAGATTTCGGCCGCATGCCGCGAACGCGGGTTGATCGCACGGGCGATGCCGCACGGCGACATCCTGGGCTTCGCGCCGCCTCTGGTCATCACCCGGGCCGAGATCGACGAGATGATGGAGATCACCATCGCCGCCGTGGCCTCCGTCACCGACAGCCTGCCCGCCCGCTGACCGAAGGACGCCAAACCGATGCAACACGCCCTGAGGGTATTGAACCTGCGCAAGTCCTTCGGCCCGGTCACGGTCTTTGACGGCATTGACCTCGCCATGGCGCCGGGCCAGGTCGTCTCGCTCATCGGGGCATCGGGGTCGGGCAAAAGCACGATCCTGCGCTGCATCAACTTTCTGGAAATGCCCGACTTCGGCACGGTCGAGGTTTTTGACAAGGGCGTATCCATCGCCAAGGACAGCAATGGCGCGCTGTCGGTCGTCAACCGGCGGCAGATCCGCGAGATCCGCCAGATCGTCGGCATGGTGTTCCAGAACTTCAACCTCTGGCCGCACCGCACGGCGCTTGGCAACGTGACCGAGGCGCTGATCCATGTCCTCGGTCAATCCAAGGCCGAGGCCCGCGAGGCGGGCCTTGCCGCGCTGGAGAAAGTCGGCATGGCATCGCTTGCCTCCCGCTATCCCTCTCAGCTCTCGGGAGGCCAGCAGCAGCGCGTTGCCATCGCCCGCGTTCTGGCCATGCGGCCGCGCGTCATGCTGTTTGACGAGGCGACCTCGGCGCTTGACCCCGAACTTGTCGGCGAGGTGCTCAAGGTGCTGCGGCTTCTGGCCGAAGAGGGCAACACGATCCTGCAGGTCACCCATGAGATGCGCTATGCGCGCGAAGTCTCGGACCGGATGGTGTTCCTGCACCGGGGCAAGATCCTGCAGGACGCCGCCCCCGAAGAGCTTTTCCGCAATCCCGCCGACGAAGCCGTCAGGCGGTTCCTCTCTGGCAGCCACTAGGCCAGCAAACGTCAGATCCACGCAAAAAACACAGGGAAAATCATGAAAAAGACCTTCTTCACCACACTTCTGGCCGCAGCCGCGCTTTCGGTTGGCAGCATGGCCTTGGCCGACAACGGCGTCTTGCGGATCGGGACCGAGGGCGATGCGCCCAACTTCTCGATGGCCGATGCCAGCGGCAATGTGACCGGCTTTGACGCCGATGTCGCCAATGCGATCTGCAAGAAACTGGATATGACCTGCAAGTTCGTCGTCCAGTCCTTCAGCACACTGGTGCCCTCGATGGATTCCGATCGCTTTGACGTGATCATTTCCGGCCTTGGCATCACCGATGCACGGCGCGAGAAGATCGACTATTCGATCCCCTATGCCTCGACCCCGCAGTATTTCGTGGTCGCCAAGGATTCGCCGCTCGCCTCGGCCCCCGACCTTGCCACGATCCTCGCCGGGCTGAAGGGCAAGACCGTCGGCGTCGTCAACGGCACGACCTATTCGCGCTTTGTCGCCAAGATGGCGCCGGAGGCCACCTTGAACACCTATGAGGCCACGACCCAGCAGCTGGCCGATCTGGCCGCAGGCCGGGTGGATGCGGCCCTGAGCGACTCGCCGACCTGGGTCGACTTCTTCAAGACGCCGGAAAGTGCCGGTTTCACCAAGATCGACGTCCGCATCCTGCCGACCGCCGACCATGAAACCCTGGGCTACGGCATGGGCGTCGGCCTGAAAAAGGGCAATACCGAACTGCAGGCCAAGCTGGATACTGCGGTCTGTGACCTGATCACGGATGGCAGCATTGCCGCGTCGAGCAAAAAGTGGTTCGGGGAAGACTATTCGCTGCCCTGCACCAAGTAACCCTGCCTGAACGACGGCGCGACGGGTGACCGTCGCGCCCCGCCCCGGAGTACCCCTGATGCGAACTGACCTGTTGACCCTGTTGATCGCACAGGGTTGGGCCCTTGCCCTGCTCAAGGGGGCGGCCATCACCATCGTGGCCGCCCTGCTCGGCACCGCGCTGGGGATCGTGATGGGATTTCCCCTGGCCATCCTGCGCTGGCGCAAGGTGCCGGTGCTGTCGCCGCTGGTGGCGCTTTATTCTGCCCTTGTCCGGGGGGTGCCGGGGCTTCTGGTGATCTATCTGATCTTCTTCGGCTCGATCCAGACGGTGGAGGCGGTCCTGAATGCCCTGCGTCTGGGCGGCGACGGCAGCCTCGTGCCCTTCCTGATGGGGGTCATCGCGATCGGCGTGATCTCCTGCTCCTATTCGATCGAGGTGTTCCGGGCGGCGTTGCAGGCCATCCCCCATGGCCAGATCGAGGCGGCAGAGGCGGTTGGCATGTCGGGCTGGGTGGCCTTTCACCGGATCATCGCGCCCCTCGCCCTGCGCACGGCCATCGGAGGGTTGAACAATGTCTGGCAGATGACGGTCAAGGACACCTCGCTCGTCTCGGTCGTGGGCTTGCAAGAGATGATGCGGGTCGCCGCCATCGCCGCCGGCATCACCCGCAGCGCTTTGGTCTTCTACATCCTCGCGGCCCTCCTCTATCTGCTGATCACCGTGGTCAGCCAGTTTCTGTTCGGTCGCGCCGAACGCGCCTTGAACCTTGGTTTCGGAGGCCGGTCATGATCATCGACACCGCCCTCATCGCGATGGCCCTGCCGCTTCTGGCCACCGGCGCCGTGGTCACCGTCAAGATCGCCCTCGTCGGCATCGCATTTGGCCTGCCATTGGGTCTGGGCATGGCGCTGTTGCGGCTGCATCCGCATCGGCTGGTCTCGCGCCTGGCCGATGGCTATGCCGGGCTCTTCCGCGGCACGCCGATGCTGGTGCAGCTTTTCATCATCTACTACGGCTTTGGCGAGATCGCCTTCATCCGCCAGACCCCGGCGCTCTGGTGGTTCTTCCGCGACGCGCTCTTCTGCGCCGAACTGGCGGTGGTGCTGAACACCGTGGCCTATACGTCCGAAATCTTCCGCACCGCCTTTCAGGCCATACCCTCCGGCCAGATCGAGGCCGCCCTCGCCATGGGGATGAGCCCGACGACACTTCTGCGCCGCATCCGCCTGCCGCTCGCCTTTCGCAACGCTTTGCCGGTCTATGCCTCCGAAGCCATCACGGTGGTGAAGGAGACCAGCCTCGCCTCCACCATCACCGTGCTGGAGATCACCGGTCAGGCCAAGCGCCTGATGAGCCAGACCTTCGCGATCTTTGAAATCTTCGCCATCGCCTCGCTGCTTTACCTTGCCATCAACCTGCTGTGCCTTGGGCTGTTCTACCTTCTGGAACGCCAGACGACCCGCGGCATGCGTTAACATAACGGGACCCTGACATGAGCCTTCTGACCTTCTTCCCCCTCGAAGCCGACCTGCCCGAACCGCGCCACGGCGCCCCCCTGCCCGACCGTCTGGTCGAAGGCGCGCCCAAGTTCCGCACCTGGGATCTGGCGCAGAACGCCGACGGCACCGTGACCGCCGGCATTTGGGAGGCGACGCCGGGCGCCTACCGCTCGATCAAGGGCGTGACTTGGGAGTTCTGCACCATCCTTTCGGGCATCTCCGAGCTGATCGAGGACGGCCAGCCGCCGCGCCGCATCGGGCCGGGCGACAGTTTCGTGATGAACCCCGGCTTTGTCGGCACCTGGCGGGTGATCGAGACCACGCGCAAGCTCTGGGTCTCCAAGGATTGAGGGCGATGACACAGGACAGCCCGAGGAACACGCCCTATTGGTGGGATGCCACCCCCCTGCCGGCAATCGGCCAGACGCCGCTGGCGCAAAGCGTGGATGTGGCGATTGTGGGCGGCGGCTATACCGGCATCGCCGCCGCCATCGAACTGGCCGCCGCCGGCCGCTCGGTCGCGGTCTTTGACAAGGCGCGCTTGGGCGAAGGCGCCTCGACCCGCAACGGCGGCATGACCAGCGGCTCGATCCGCCCGAGCCATGCCGCCCTGACCAAGACCTATGGCGAGGCCCGCGCCCTTGCCATCCTGCACGAGGGCAAATCCGCGCGCGAGGATCTGTGGCGCTATCTCGCGGAAGCGAAGATCGACTGCGGCTTTCACCTGAGCGGCCATTTCGACGGGGCCCTGACCCAGGCCGAACAGGACACGCTGGACCGCAAGGCCGAGCTGCTGAACCGGGTGCTGGGGGTCGAAGCCTATGCCTTGCCAAAGGGCGCGGTATCGGACGTGATCGGCACCGCGTTCTATCGCAGCGGCATGGTCCGGCCCGATATCGGCGGGCTCGACCCGGCCCGGCTCTTCGCCGGCATGGTGGCGCATGCCCTGTCTTTGGGTGCCGCCCTGCACGAAGAGACCGCCGTGCAGTCGATCGAGGCCGAGGGCAAGGGCTTCCGCCTGCGCCTTGACCGGGGCAAGGTGACAGCGGGTCAGGTCATCCAGTGCACCAATGGCTATACCGACGCGGCCGACCCTTGGCTGCGCCGCCGTCTGGTCCCGGTGCGCAGCCGGATCATCGCGACCGAACCGCTTGCGCCCGAGGTGATGGCCCGCCTGATGCCGAAACGGATGATGTACGGCGACATGCGCAAGCTGAGCTATTACTACCGCCCCTCGCCCGACGGTCAGCGCATCCTGTTTGGCGGGCGTGACGGCACCACGGTGGGCGACCCGATGGCGCCGACCCTGCACCTGCGCCGCGAGCTGGCCCGGATCTTCCCCGAACTGGCCGAGGTCGCCATCACCCATAGCTGGTTCGGCAATGTCGCGATGAACCGGCACATGATCCCGAAACTGTTCCGCCGCGCGGGCCGGGTCTATGCCACGGGCTATTGCGGCTCGGGCGTGGTCTGGGCGCGCTGGCTGGGCAAGAAGGCCGCAAGGGCGGTCCTGAACGATGCCGAGGGCGCCCGCAGCGCCTTTGACCTCGAAGCCCCGCCCGCGGTCCCGCTTTACCGTGGCAAGCCCTGGTTCATTCCGGCGGTCTTTGCCTGGTATGCCTGGCAGGACCGCAAAACCCAGCGCAAGGTCGAAACCTCGGCGTGACCGCGCAGCCCGTTGCGGGCGGTCGCACGACCGCCCGTGAAACCAGCCGTCCTGAACAAGGGGCAAGCGATGACCCTCCTCTTTAACTCCGATCCCGCGCGCGGGGCGATCTTTGCCGAGCTCTTGGGCGCAGCCTGTCCCGAGATCCCGGTGCGGATCGGCGCTGACAGCGTGGCCGGCCCCGAGGTGCGCTATCTGGTAACCTGGCAGGCGCCGCCCGACCTCTTCACCCGCTATCCCAATCTGGAACTGGTCCTGTCTCTCGGCGCCGGGGTGGATCAATTCGACCTTTCCGCCTTCCCGCCCCAAGTCAGGCCGGTGCGGCTGGTCGATGCGGATTTCGCCTCGATGATGCGGGATTATGCCTGCATGGCGGTCCTGGCCTGCCACCGCAATCTGCCCGAATATGTCGGACAGCAGCGCGCCGAGCTGTGGCAGGAACTTCCGGTTCGCCTCGCCGCCGAGCGGCGCGTGGGCGTGCTGGGGCTGGGGCATCTGGGGCTTGCGGTGACCTCTGCGCTGGCAAGCTTCGGCTTCCCGCTTTCCGCATGGAGCCGCTCCGCCCGCACGGTGCCCGGCCTGCGCTGCCTGTCCGGGCCATCGGGACTGGAGACGATCCTGCGCGAGACGGACATTCTGGTCTGCCTCCTGCCCCTGACGGCCGAGACGCGAGGCATCCTGAACGCCGATCTCTTTGCCAGGCTGCCCAGGGGCGCCTCCCTCGTCCATGTCGGACGCGGCGCACAGCTTGACCCGACCGCCTTGCGCCACGCGCTGGACACGGGCCACCTCTCCAGCGCCATGCTTGACGTGACCAACCCCGAACCCCTGACCCCCGGCGACCCGCTGTGGCAGCATCCGCGTGTGATCGTGACACCCCATGTCGCCTGCCAGACCCGCCCCGAAAGCCTGGCGCGCCACGCGATCAACGTCCTGCAGGCCCATCAGCGCGGCCAACCCCTGCCCGGCCTGGTGGAGCGTACCCGCGCCTATTGACCAGAGGGACATTGGCGGCCCCGCAGCACACGGCTCATGCATTTCCAGCCAGGTGGCAGCCCCCGCCACCTTCACCCGAACCTTCGCCCCGCAACACGACCTGGCAGCGCGTTACCCGCAACAGCCCCCGATGCCGATGCCGACCAGAGGGGCAAACCTCAGCCCCGAACGCTCGCTCCCGCCGAAGGAAACACGGGGCCAATGTCAAAAGCATCCGCTCAGGCGTTTGCGGAGGCCATGTTATTCATGTTGCCGGCGGGTGATTGATATCGAGGGGCGCCTCGAAGCTTTGAAATGGGGCGGCGTCTTGTCCGCGAAATCCAGGCCTCCCTGCACCGCTTGATTCGACTTAGTGCAACTTTGGCGTTTCCCATCTGAAAGACCCGCGGGTCGCGACGATAAATCAACCTGAAAGGGAATTTCTCATCTGTTTCGACGATGCGCGACCGATGAAATTGATAAAAGGTAAAGGGGAACCGCGAGACTGCCCTTTGGGTTCGGCGCCCGGCGAATTTTTCCGGTTCATCCATTAAAACGGCATCATGGAGATTTGGAAATGTTCACTAAAGTCCGCAACCTCGTGTCCCGCTTCCATCGCGACGAAGAGGGCGTCACCCTCGTTGAATACGGCATTGCCCTCGTTCTTGCCGTTACTCTGGGCACCGGCGCCCTGATCACCCTGTCCGGCAGCGTCGGATCCATCATGGGCACCGCCAGCGGCCAGATGGATGCTTCGGTCACCGCTGCCGGTGGTTGATCGATCAATGATCGGAAATCCCCACTCGCCGGCAACACCACGCCCCAAAGCGGCGAGTGGAATTTTGGCGAAAGCCAAAACTTATTCGGAGCATGCTGCGCATGACCGCGCCGAATGCCAAATTGGAAATTGCACGCTGTGACGTTCGGTCAATTTCGACCTTTCACTGAATGCCGGGGCGCGTTTCTGCGCCCCGGCAATTTCCACCAGAAGCTTGAGATTTCAAGCCTCGGGGCGAGTCTGCAATATCGGACCCGTCACAGGGAGACGCACCATGAATCTCCGATCCTTCCTTGTCTCCGTGCTTGGCCTCGCAATTGCCGGGGGTTCGGCCTTTGGCGCCCGGCAATATCTGGCACAGCAATCGGCGATTGCCTCCGCCAATGCGGCCCAGCCCAATCCGGCGATGGAACTGGTCAATGTCGTCGTGGCCTCGCAGGACATCGGCTATGGCCAACTGGTCGAGGCGCAGATGCTGCATTACCAGCCCTGGCCGCGGGCGGCTGTGCCGCCGGGGGCCTTCACGAAGATGGACGACCTGCTGCCCAAGGCGGGCGGCGATCCGCGCCGGATGAAATTCCCGCTGGCGAGCGGCGCCTTGGTGCTGGCTTCGGAGGTCTCGGGCTTTGGCGACAAGGTCACGCTGGTGCAGAACCTTGGCCCCAATGCCCGCGCCATGGCGATCAAGGTCGATGCGGTGACGGCGGTGGGCGGCTTTGTCACCCCCGGCGACAAGGTCGACATCCTTTTGACCCAAGGCGCCAATGACGACCTCCGCTCGGTCACGATCTTGCAGGCGATCCGGGTGCTGGGTGTCGATCAGGACAGCGACATGCAGAAGGACAAGCCCACCGGCACCGCACGCACCGTCACCGTCGAGGTCTCGCCCGAGGACAGCCAGAAGCTCGCCCTCGCGCAGAAGGCCGGAACGCTGAGCCTGACCTTGCGCACGCTCGACGGGGTCAGCGACAAGCAACTGGATTACACCAGCCTGCATGACCTGATGCAGGACAAGAGCCCGGTGCCGGTGAATGCGCCCAAGCGGACCATCACCGTGCGGCGCGGCACCACGACCGAAGTGGTCGAAGTCAACAACTGAGGCGAGCCGCCCTTGTGGCAGCCGCACGCCGCCTCTGCGCGGCTGAGACGGGCATCCAACCGGGAAAGCATCATGCGAGACTTGCGCAACATCGGGCACGCCATGCGGGAGGAGGAGGGAGCGATCCTCGTCTTCTGGGCATTTGCCCTGGTGGCGGTGCTGGGGATCGTCGCGCTGTCCTTCGATTTCGGGCAAAGGGCCGCGACCCAATCCGAGCTGCAGTCGCATGCCGATCAGGTGGCACTCGCCGCAGCGGGCGAGCTTGACGGCAAGTCCGACGCGATCACCCGCGCCACGGCGGCGGCAGCGGCCCTGATCGAAGACCAGCAGACTTTCGCGACCGGAACCCGAGCGCTGGACTCCGCCTCGGATTACACGCTGACGTTTTACAAGAGCCTGCCGGCCAGCGACACCGCCAGCCTGGCGGCCGGGGAGACCACCGACCCGGCCAAGGCGAGCTATGCGCGCGTGATGATGACGCCCCGGACCGTGCCCCCCATGTTCCTCGCGGCCTTTGACGCCCTGCGTGGCGGCACGACGGCCAATCCCGCACTTGGCGCCGCGGCGGTGGCGGGCTTCACGCAATATGCCTGCGACATCACGCCCCTGATGTTCTGCATCCCCTCGTCCTCTTTCAAGGCCAAGGACAATATCGGCAAGATGATCCTCTTGCGGTCGGGCGGTCAGGGGGCCGCCTGGGGGCCGGGCGATTTCGGCTTTCTGGACCTGGCGTCGACGGGGCTGGATTCGGCCGGTCCCTGCGCCGGGCTGAACGGGGCGCAGCAGACCCGCTGCCTGATCGGCGCCCAAGGCGCCCTGACGCAGTGCTTTTCGCAGCGCGGCGTCGATACCGAGCCAGGCCAGAAGGTCGGCATCGAGAACTCCGGCTACAACGTCCGCTTCGACATCTTTGCCGGCGGGATGAGTTCGAAGAAGAATGACGCCAATTATCCGGCAGCACCCAATGTCATCAAGGGCATCAAACCGAACGGCGCCGGCGCCACCTGCATCGGCAACAATCCGAAGGTCGCCGCCACCGTGGCCTTGCCGAGGGACGATTGCTTTGCCAGCGCCAGCTGCGCCAATGGCAACCGGTTCGGCAATGGCGTCTGGTCGAATGCCACGACCGGGCGGCCCAATTACGTGACCAAGAATTACGGCACGGGTGTCGCCGATCCGCACCCCACGGCCACAACCCGATATCAGTACTACCTGGCCGAAATCGCAGCGGCTGGCGGCGGCGCCTCGACAGCGGCGATCCTGCCGGCCGGCAAGGACGAAACCGGCAGGCCGCAATGCACCAACAAGCAGTCCTCCAACCCCGAGCGCCGCGTGGTGATCGCCGCCGGCATCGACTGCACCGCCCACCCGATCAATGGCCGTGCGAGCAACGTGCCGGTCAATGAATTCGTCCGGCTGTTCCTGACCCAGCCGGTCGCGGACGCGGCGGGCAATTCCTTCGACATCTATGTCGAGGTGGTGGGCTCTGCCGAAACCGGAAGCAGCGGCACAGGAGGGATCTTCCATGATGTCGTCCAGCTTTACCGCTGAGCCCCTGTCCCGCCGCCTCGCCACCTTCTGGCGCGACGAAAGCGGTGTGGCGCTGGTCGAATTCGCGCTGGTGCTGCCGATGATGCTTCTGGTCTTCGCCGTCATCATCGAAGGCAGCCGGATGATGCTGTCCTATCAAAGCACCATCATCGGCACGCGCGACGCCGCCCGCTATCTGGCACGCACTGTCGCCCCCGACATCTGCACCACAGGCGGCTCGGTCAGCGGTTATGCCACGCGGCTGCGGACCCTGATCGTGCAAGGGGCCACCGCCTATTCGGTCTTTCCCGAGGATGTGGTGGTGGGCACCGTGACCCCGAGCTACCGCTGCGTCACTGGCACCTACCGGGCCAGCCCGGTGGCCATCGCGGAAGTGTCGGTGCAAATCACCATCCGCTTTCCTTTCGCAGGCCTCTTCACCCTTGCAGGGGCCAGCCGCCCCGACCTGACGACAGAGGTCAGCAATCAGGCGCGGGTGTTCGGATCATGAAAGCCCTCGCGCCCCTTCGCCGCAAGGCCATCGCCGCCGGGCAGAGCTTTCTGCAGCGCGAGGACGGCACGACGCTGGTCGAATTCGCCGTCGTCCTGCCGATCTTCCTGCTGCTGTTCTTCGGCCTGATCGACTTTGGCCGGCTGGGTTTTGAATATGTCATGGCCAACAAGGCGATGCAGATGGCCGCCCGCACCGCCGTGACGCGCCCCCCGGCCTGCCCCGGCGTGGCCCAGACCAATCTGCGCGGCGCCGTGGTGGCGGGGGAGGTTCCGCCCTATTTCGGCAGCAACTGCCGGTCCGGTGCCACGGTCTGCGCCGATCCCGGCACGGTCACTTGCGCCGGCAGCATGGGCAACGCGACGGTGGCCGAGATCTGGCCGGTCATTGCGGTCCTTCTGCCCAATGATGCGACGGCGGCGAACCTGCGCTTCAGCTATGCCTACAATTCCGACCTCGGTTTTCTGGGCGGACCTTACGAGCCGATGGTCACCGTCTCGATCCAGAACCTGAGCTTCGAGTTCATCACCCCCCTCGGCGCCCTGGCCACGCTGGCCGGGGCGGTGGGCAATGACCTGCCCACCAGCCTGCCCTTCCCGGCCCTGAGCGTCTCCCTGCCGGCGGAAGACCTCGCCTTGGGCGAGGCCGGATGATGGCGCCCCTTACCGCACCTGCTTATTCAAGGAAGAGCCTGACATGACCGCGACGGACAAATCGATCCTCCTGATCACCCCCGATGCGGCGGTGACCGACGAAATCGGCGTCTCGCTGGCGGGGATGGACGGGGTGAACCTGCGCACCGAACCATCGCGGTTGGCCGCGCTGAACGGCAAGGCTGTGATCATGGCCGCCGACAAGGATGTCATCATCTTCGAGACCAGCGACGATGCCAATGCCGACATCGCCTCGATCCGGGCCCTGAAGGCGAACCGCAAGGCGGGGACGCTGCTTCTGGCCCTGGCCGATGGCGAAATGACGCTGAGCCGGATGCGCGCGCTCAGTCAGGCCGGGGTCGACGATGTGCTGCCCAAGGAGGGTGCCGGGGCCGAGATCGAGATGCGGGTGGCCGCACATTACCGCACCCGGCTGGCGGTGGCCAAGGCCGCGGCGCCGCTGCGGCGCGGGCGGATCCTTGCCGTGGCGCAGGCCCGCGGGGGCGTGGGGGCCACGACGGTGGCGGTCAACCTGGCGCATGATCTGGTCGGCCGCAGCCGGTTTCTGCGCCGGATCGAGCCGAACGCGGTGGCGCTGGTCGATCTGGACCTGCAATTCGGCTCGGTCGGCACCCTCCTGGACCTGGGCGAGCAGAATGCCCTGCACCAGCTGGCGCTCGATGGCACGATCCCGGATGCCACCTATCTGTCCTCGACCATGGTGAAGCTGCCCAACGGACTGACGGTGCTGGCCGCCCCGTCGAAATTCATGCCGCTGGATTCACTGCAACCGCGCCAGATCGGCGCCATCCTCGATACCCTGCGGGCAGACAATGACTTCGTCGTGGTCGACCTGCCGCATGCCCTCGGCCGCTGGATGGAGCCGGTGCTGCACCGGGCCGACGAGCTGATCATCGTCAGCGATACGGCGGTGCCATCAGTGCGCCATTGCCGCCGCCTGATCGAATTCTTCACCGCCGACAACCCCGATCTGCCGGTGCGGATCGTGATCAACCACGAAAAGCGCGCGCTGTTGCACACCGGCGCGCAGAAAGAGATCCAGAAGGCACTGAACCGCAAGCTCGAGCACTGGTTGCCGCATGACCCGGTTGCGGCCCGGGCCAGCGCCGACCGTGGCCAGCCGCTGGCCATGGTCGCCCCGCGCTCGGGCCTCGGCAAAGCGATCGCCCGACTGGCCCGCGACACCCTGAGCGCCTTCCCGGCCGCCTCTGCCACGGCCACCTCGCCCACAGCCGCCTTCCTCAGATCCACTTCCCACAAATCCACCTCCCACACTGCCGCCACCGGAAAGCTGGAGAAATAACCATGTTCGGACAATTCACCCGGCCCAGCAAAGCGCCGGCAGACAATGTAGTCGAGATTGGCAAGACCCCGGCCCCGGACCCGGCGATTGCCACCAAGGCCGCCGGCATCGCCGAAGCCGAACTCATCGCCCGGCTCGACCTCAAAAGCCGGCTGCACGACGTGCTTCTGGACCGGCTGAACCTGTCGGCCATCGACAAGGTCAACCGCGAGGATCTGTGCCGCGAGGTGGCGGGTCTGGTGACGCAGGTCCTGGCCCAGGAAAACACCGCGATGCGGAGCGAGGAGTTCAAGCGCCTGGTTGATGAACTCTTGGATGAGGTGCTTGGCCTCGGCCCGCTGGAGCCCTTGCTGGCCGACCCTTCGATCAACGACATTCTGGTCAACTCGCACAGTTCGGTCTTTGTCGAACGCCACGGGGTTCTGGAACGGACCAAGGTGCGCTTTCGCGACGAACGCCACCTGTTGCGCATCATCGACAAGATGGTATCGCGCGTCGGGCGCCGGGTCGACGAATCCCAGCCCTGGGTCGATGCGCGGCTGGAGGATGGCAGCCGGGTCAATGCAATCATCCGGCCCTGCGCCATCGACGGCCCCTCGGTCTCGATCCGCAAATTCTCGGCCACGCCGCTGACCATGGCGCGGCTTGTGGAGCTGGAAGCCCTGTCGGCCCCGGCGGCGGCCTTGCTGAAAGGTCTGGTCGAGGCGCGGCTGAACGTCCTGATCTCGGGCGGGACCGGGTCGGGCAAGACCACGATGCTGAACGCGATCTCGTCTTTCATCGGCGCGCGCGAGCGGATCGTCACCATCGAGGACGCGGCCGAACTGCAATTGCAGCAGGCCCATGTGGTGCGGCTGGAGACCCGCCCCCCCTCGCCCTCGGGCACCGGGGCGGTCACCCAGCGCGACCTCGTGCGCAATGCACTCCGGATGCGGCCCGACCGCATCATCGTCGGCGAGGTGCGCGGGGCGGAGGCTTTCGACATGCTGCAGGCGATGAACACCGGGCATGACGGGTCGATGACCACGGTCCACGCCAACACCGCCCGCGACGCCCTGAGCCGGATCGAGCAGATGGTCACGATGATCGGGATGGATTTCCCGATCTCGGCGATCCGCCAGCAGATCGCCTCGGGCATCCATGTGGTGGTCCAGCTCAACCGCCACAGCGACGGCAGCCGCCGCGTCACCTCGGTCTCCGAACTGGTGGGGATGGAGGGCAACATCATCACGATGCAGGATATCTTCCTGTTCCGCAAATCCGGGCGGGCGGCGGATGGCACCGTTCTGGGCGAGTTCATCGCCACTGGCATCCGCCCGCGCTGTACCGAGGCCTTGCTGCAGGCCGGGGTCGACCTCAACGACGACATGTTCACCAAGGGACGGCAAAAGCCATGATCAGTTTCCCGCAGCTTTCCATCCCGCAATTCGGCATCGGGTCGATCATCTATGTCGGCGTTTTCCTCGGCGTGCTTCTGGTCTTCGAAGGTCTTTGGCAGACGCTGTTTCGCAGCGAGGCGCGGGCCGAGGCGCGCAACCGCCGCCTGCGCCTGATCGCCGGCGGCGCCACGACCGAACAGGTGCTGCAGATCCTCAAGCCGAAGGAGGCGACCTGGGTCTTTCACGCCCTGCCCCTGATCGGCACCCTGCCCTCGGACATGCGCCGCGCCGGGCTTCTGATGAAGCCGGGCCATTTGCTGACCCTTTGCATCGGCCTGACGCTGGCATCGGGGCTGGTCCTGTCGCTGCGGCTCAACCCGACCCTGGCCGTTGCGATCGCACTGTTCCTGGGGCTGGTGCTGCCGGTCTTCGTCGTGCGCCGGAAGCGCGACAAGCGCCTCAAGACACTGGTCGCCCAATTGCCCGATGCGCTGGACCTCATGGCGCGCGGTCTACGCGTCGGCCATCCGCTCAATGCCACGATCTCGGCGGTGGCGCGCGACATGATCGACCCGGTCGCCTCGGAATTTGGCATCATGGAGGATCAGATCGCTTACGGTGACGATCTGGTCAGCGCCTTTCGTGACTTTGCCGACCGCATCGGGGTGGAGGATGTGGCCTATCTTGCGACCGGCGTGGCGATCCAGAACGGCACCGGCGGCGATCTGGCGCGGATCCTCGGCACACTGGCCAAGGTCATCCGCGGCCGGATCACGATGCGCAAGCGCATCCTTGCGATTTCCTCTGAGGGGCGGATGACGGCGGTCTTCATGTCGCTCTTGCCGGTGTTCATCTTCGGCATGACCTCGATCACCTCGCCGACCTATTACATGGGGGTCAGCGAAGATCCGTTGTTCCGCCCCATCGCGATTGCCGTCGTTGTGCTGGTGGTCGGCAATTACCTCGCCATGCGCCGCCTTGTGGCATTCCGGATCTAGGGAAGACGCCCATGCTCATGTCATTGCAGTCCCTCCTGTCCGGCTACGGCCTTTCCGTCCAGACGATCATGGTCACCGGCATCGGTCTGGGCGTCTTGCTGGCCCTTTATGGGATCGCCGGCACCTTCGCGGCCAGGAACCCCGTACTCAGCCGTCTGTCCCGTCAGGCGGTCCAGCGCCCGGGTTCGGCCTTCGAGGCCGGCCTGCTGCGCCCTTCGGACGCCGATCCCACAGGCCTGATGCGCAGCCTGATCCCGGTTGACCGCAACGAGCGCAGCCAGGTCCAGCGCCAGTTGGCCGATGCGGGGATCAACGGGCCGCATGCGGTGCGCAATTTCTACCTTGTCCGGCTCTGCATCGGCATCGTGCTGCCCTGCGCGCTGTTCGCCCTGATCGCCGCCTCGCGCGCCAGCCTTGTCACCCTGCCCGCGCCCCTGGCCCGGCAGTTCGGCGGGATGAGCCAGCTTTTCCTGCTGCAGATCCTCTGCGCCCTTGTGGCCTTGGGTTTTTTCGGCCCGGTCTACTGGCTGCGCGGCAAGGTGGCCGCCCGCCAGCGCGCCATTGAAGAGGCCTTTCCCAATATCCTCGACCTGCTGCAGATCTCGGTGGAAAGCGGGCTTGGCCTTGATGCCGCGATGATCCGGGTCGCCAACGAGACCGCCGTCAGCGCCCCCGCCATCTCGGAGGAGTTCACCATCACCCAGCGCGAGATCCAGGCCGGGCGCAGCCGCGACAAGGCGCTGCTGGACATGGCAGCCCGCACCGGGGTCGCTCAGGTCAATTCCTTCGCCAATGTGGTGCTGCAATCGCTCAATTACGGCAGCAGCATTTCCGATGCCCTGACCGTCTATTCCGAGGAAATGCGGCAATGGCGGGAATTGCGGGCGCAGGAAATGGCCAACAAGCTGCCGGTCAAGATGTCGGCGGTGATGGCCACGCTGATGCTGCCGGCGCTTCTGATGCTCGCCCTTGGCCCGATCGTGATTCGCTTCATCCATTTCATGCACCGCTGACCGCGCGGCACCTGGCGGGATTTTTTCCAGTTTGGAAACAAACCGACAGCAGCCGGGGTGCCGTCGATAGTCGTGCGCCACTGATCCCGCGCAAATTCACCTCTAAATTGTAAATTTGAACGGAAGAGGGCATAAATGAGTCAATTCCTTGACTAAATTGGCGCTTGTGAAACACTTTGAATCCTGAAGTGCCACTGAAGAGCACTCCTATTCCTGGTGGACTTTCATGTAGTTGGTCGAATTGCTTGAGGGGAGGTTTGAATGGGGCGTCGCGAGATTGAATGTGACGGCGGGAGCCACTTCGGGCGCGGGATCAACAATTCCTCCATCATTCATGCCATCGTCACCTGGTCCGAAGCGCTGAACGGCAAGATCTCCCTGCAGGAGGCCTTGGTCGACCTTGCCACCGGCCTCGGGGCCGAGGTCGCAACCATCGTGCGCACACAACTTTCCGACCAGAAGCCGGTCCGCATTGCGGCCTGCGATCTCGCCAAGGATGCGGCGGGAAGGCGGCCCCTGCGCCGAAGCTTTGCCGATGCGTTCTTCGGCGCTCCGATCCTGCATGCCCGCGCTGCGTCGATGTGGGTGGCAAGCGCCCATCTCGACGATGCGACCGGCGATCCATCGCTGCAGGAATGGCAGGCCGCGCGCCGTCTGAAAGAGTTTCTGGTGCTGATCATGGCCGCGGGGCCGAACACGCGCGACCATATCGAGCTGCATTTTCGCGACCCGCTGGCCCCGGAGGCCGAGGCCCTGCTTCAGGCGATGCTGCCCGACATGGCGCGGGTCTGGTCCAGCCGCAAGGTCGGCCTGATCACGCGCACCATGCTCAACCACCGCAGCAATGACCAGTGGGAGTTTCGCCACGCGACACGGGTCAGGATCCTCGGATCGGATAACCCCCTGCGGCTGAGCCGGGCAGAATTTCGGGTCTGTCTGCTGTTGAGCCAGGGTCTGGTCATTCAAGCCGTGGTCCGCGAACTGGGCCTGTCCGAGCCGACGATCCGCACCCATCTGCGCAACATCTATGCCAAGGTCTCCTGCGGTTCGCTGGCCGAACTGGTCTTTCAGCTGATGGAAAGCAACACCCGGCAGGACAGCCCATCCGTCCGCTTCGCGTGACCCCGGGGGGAGGATGCCATGGCCCTCTTGCCGCTTTTCCTCCTCGCCCCAGTCCTTTTGGCGGTGGCCTATTTTGATTTGCGCTTCATGCGGATTCCCAATCTGGTCAGCCTGATTGCCCTTGCCCTGTTTTTGGTTTGCGCCCTTGCCTTTCCACCCTCTGACCTGCCGATCCGCCTGGTTGGCGCCTTTGCGGTATTGGCCGCTGGGTTTCTGGCCTTTGCCTTCCGCATGATCGGCGGCGGTGATGTCAAATTCCTGTCGGCCCTCATGCTGTTCATTCCGACCAGTGCCCTGCTTCTATTCGCAAATATCTTTTCGGCGGCACTCCTCATGGGAATCGTGCTGATTTTCGGACTTCGGCGCATTCCCTCCAGCCGGGCCTGGGGCTGGAAATCCTTCGACGGCACCAACAAGCTTCCGATGGGGCTGTCCATCGCACTGGCCGGCATCGCCACGCCCATCACCTTGCTTCTCATGCAGTGATACGCGGCCCGACATCTGTTCAGCACGCGGGGAGCAGCTCTCACTGTCGTGCGACGGGGAATGATCTGGCCCTTCAGTAAGCCCACGACGCACCCTGTCTCATCCGAATGGACAATTGACGCATCCGGTCCGAAGCGGGACCTTGATCCAAGTCATTTAACAATTGTCATAGGAATGGTGAAAGCATGAAATCGTCCGGGATCCACAGTTCCCCACCTGAATCACCTGAGCGGCGCGCATTCCTCAAGAAGACAGGCCGGTTTGCGGCCGTCACGCCGCCTGCTGTCGTTTTCCTCCTTTCGACGTCCCTCGCCTCGGAGGCTGTGGCGCGCTCCGGTCGTGGCAAGGGACCTGGCAAGAAGCGTGGCCTGCTCGGATGGCTGACCTCACTTTGATGCAGGGCTGGCTTCTTCGGGGGCGGCTTCTGGCGGATCGAACCCGGGAATTCCACAGTTGGAATTTCCGTGACGAGGCCACGACCCCAAGCGACAGTGAAACCATCATCAATGCTGCAGAGGGCGTGTGCCTGGCGGTCTCAAAAGGCGTAGCGCTGCTTTTCGTACCCGGTCGTGATGGCCTGTTCGAAGTTGATCCTTTCGTGGCAGGCTGTTGGCGGCGACTTCAGGCTGGCATGTCGGTCGCGGAATTCCTTGCCGCCGCCGAGGCGATCCACAGGGACGGAAGGACCATGCTCGCCGATCTGCGTGAGGCGGGCGCGATCGAATATATCGCGGCGCAAGGCGGGATCAGGCCGGTGTCAGCGCGGCTCAGGATCGATCTGGGCAGCGTCACCGTCAGCGTGAATTTCTGTGGCTCCGCCGACTTCGCGCCCCTCCGCGACATGGTTGCGCATCTCGACATGGCAGAAGGCGCTTGCGACCGGCATCTGCTGATCGTCGGATTGCCAGGCGAGATCGGGATCGCGCGAAGCGGCCAGAAGATCGCGTGGTACCCTTGGGAACAGGCGGCTCCGGCGCTGAAGATGGCGTTGACGGATCTGGCGCTTGAAGCGATTGACGGCATCGCTTTGCATGTGGCGACCCTGTCCGAGGGGGAGGAGCACATGCTGCTCGTCGGTGAACCCGGGGCGGGCAAGTCAACGCTGGCGGTGGCGCTGGCTGCGGCGGGTTTCCGGCTGGAAGGCGACGACATCGCGGACCTGCAACGGGATGGGCGTGTCATGGCCCTGCCGTTTCCCGCCACGGTCAAGGACGGTGCCTGGGGCCTTCTGACACCCTACCGCTCCGACCTTGCGCTGCGGCGCGCCTATAAGCGGCCCGATGACCAGAGCGTGCGTTACCTGGGGCTGGACCCCGGCGTCAGGCTGGCCCGGCGCGTCCGCACCGTGCTTTGTGTCGAAAGGACAGACGCCGCACCACCCGCGCTCACGCCACTTGGCCTGCAAGATTCCATCGCCGCACTTCTGGCCGGCGCCTGGTCTGCCACCGGGAAACTGGCCCCGCAGGATTTCGGCGCGCTTGTCGCTTGCGCAAGCGGAGCCAGCTTCTATCGCATGACCTACAACACTCTTGCCGAAGGCATCTCGCTGGCCAAAGCCGCCTGGTGCCGTGCAGAAGCCTCCATTCGGGCGACGCCAGAATGACTTATATCCAATCCCGCAAGAGCTCTACCCAGCTTCGGGAATTGGCAGCCTGCCTCAGAGGAGAATTGCCGGATACCCTTGATTGGGATCAGGTCATCCGGCTGGCGAACGAACATCTGCTTGGCCCGCGCCTCTATCGCAGCATCGCCGCCTCCGCCGGGGCCGAAAGGGCCGACCCGGAGGCAATGGACTACCTTGCCAGCCTCGACGCTGCCAATAGCGAGCGCAACGCGCGCCTGCTTGCCCAGCTGGCCGAATTCACGCAGGCATCGGCAGCGGCGGGCGTTACACTGACCATCCTCAAGGGTGCCGCCGAACTCGTGCGAAGCAGACCGCAGGGGGCTTCGCCGCGGATGCTGCGGGATCTGGATGTCATGGTCCGGGCCGACGAGGCCGCCCGCACCGATGCGGTCCTCCGCGCTCTGGGCTACGACACCTTCCCGGAGGATCCGGGCACCCATTCAGCCGGGTGCTATTTCCGTCCCGGTGATGTGGGTTCGGTGGATGTGCATCTGCGCCTGCCGGCGCTCTTCGCCCATTTGGTGCCACCGGAGGAGCTTGCACTGCATAACGAGACCGTATCGTTGGGCGATAATGTCCTGCGGGTTCCCGATGCCAGCCTGCAATTCGTCATCAATCTCGGGCACGAGATGCTGCACGATCAGGCCCTGGCAAGCGGATCTGTCCATCTGGGATACCTGCTCGAACTGACGAGCCTTGCCGGAAACCCTGTGGCCCCCCTTGACTGGGCATGGATCCTCGGCAAATGCCGCTCAGCCAAGTTCCGCCTCGGTCTGGAGGTTCAGGCGAGGATGGCGCGCCACGTCGGTCTTGGCGATTTTCCCGGAGTCGAAGAGACCCGATTGGGCGCCCTGCTGCATCGCCGCCGTCTGGTCAAGTTGGCACATCCCGCCTTCGGCGATGTGGAATGGCAGGTCGTTCGCTGGGCGAAGGACCTGCGGCACATCAAGAAGATCCAGCGCGGGTGATCCCGGCCAGCGTTCGGTGTGCTCATCGCCACCGTGAGGCCATGTCCGCCCACAGACTTGCAGGACGCCGATCCGGTCGTTGATCCGTCTCTCTTTCACGCGCAGAGTCCGGTGTTTGTCCAATCCCGCCGAAGTCGCCCCCGCGCCGGGTGGATCGCTTGCAAGCCATGTTGCCCTCCCGTCTTGGCTGGCATGCTCTTGCCCGGTCGGATCGCGGCTTCTGCATTGCCCTCGGTGCCCCGGTCATCGTTCTTGAGCGCCTTCAGGCGAGGCCGGACCTGTGGCGGCGCCAGCTCCGCCGCGAAGGCCCCGCATTGGCGCGCACCACCCTCCTGAGCGCCAATGCGCCCTGGCCTCCTTGATGCGGCGCCCTCGAATGCGACCGCTCGAAGCATGAGGTGGCATGTCGCGTTCAGGCGCCGGCGGGACGCTGCAGCAACAAAGGCGCCCCGCCAGATCCAGACAAGACAGACCCAAGTCGCGCGCTCTGCCCACTGCCAAGGTGCCTTACATCCTGGACAGCGCCACGGCATCCGGCCCGGCGGGGTAGCGCAGGCGGCCAGAGCCGTCGGTCGCGGCCAGAAACACTTGCTCGGCCACATCGGTCTCCTTCGTGGTCAATGGCGGGTTGGCGAAGGCGGCAAAGATGGGACCGGCGAAATCGGCATAGGCCGGGGGGATCATGTCCGCGATGGCAAAGTCGATGTTCTGCGCAAAGCGCGTGGTCGGCGCATATCCGGGCTCGACCAGCCGGGCGCGGATGCCAAACGCGCCCAGTTCATGCGCCAGGGATCCGGTGAAACCCTCGATGGCCTGCTTGCTGGCGGTATAGGCGGCGGCCAGCGGCATTGGCGCCAGCGTGACGCTGGAGGTCACGTTGATGATGACGCCCGAGCGCCGCGCGCGCATCTGGGGGATCACGGCCTGGACCATGGCCATGGTGCCGAAGGTGTTGGTCTCGAACATCTTGCGGACGTAGTCCATCGGCGCGACCTCGAAGGCGCCGACAAGGCCGATGCCGGCGTTGTTCACCAGTACGTCGATTGGGCCGGCGGTCGCGATGGCGGCGGCGATGCTGGCCGGATCGGTGACATCCAGCGGCAGGAGGCGGATCTCATCGGGTAGAAGGCCCGCGCGCGGGTTGCGCATGGTGGCGATGACCTGCCAGCCTTGGGCGTTAAAGTGGCGGGCGGTTTCCAGCCCGTATCCCGACGACGCGCCCGTGATGAGGACAGTGTGCATTGCGTTCTCCTGTATTCGCGGTTGACAGGAGGTACATAGCGGGCATGATCAGGACTATCATCAATCAAGAGTCCTGATTGCTTTCGTGAAAGTCCAGAATACGGATATGGGCACGGCTGACCCTCTGGCCCAGGTGATCGAACTCCTGCGCCCGCAGGCCGTCTTTTCCAAAGGGATCAGCGCCGCTGGTGCATGGGCGGTGGAATATACCGAATTTGGACGCCCCGCCTTTGCGGCGATGACCTTGGGAAGGTGCCGCCTCAGCATCGCGGGGCAGGACCCGTTGATTGTCGAGGCCGGCGATTTTGTGCTGTTGCCCGCCACGCCGCGTTTCGCGATGTCCAGCCTGGACCCCGGGCCGCTGCGCCGGATCGACGCCCGAACCGAACCGCCGCAGCATGAGGTCCGCCACGGACGGCAGGACGGCCCGCCCGATATGCGGCAGTTCGGCGGCTGGTTCACCTTCGCCGCGCCCGACGCCGATCTGATGGTAGCCTTGCTGCCCCGGATGATCCATCTGCGCGGCATCCCGCGGCTGACGCAGTTGGTGCATATGCTGGGCGAGGAGGCCGCGCGGGACGATGCAGGCCGCGACCTCATCCTGACGCGTCTGGTCGAGATCCTGCTGATCGAGGCTTTGCGGGCCGCGCCGACCGAAGCCCCGGCGCCCGGTCTGTTGCGCGGCCTCTCCGATCCCCGCATCTCCGGCGCCCTGCGCAGCCTGCATGGGGACATTACCCGTGCCTGGACGGTCCCTGATCTGGCAGGGGCGGCAGGCATGTCGAGATCGGCCTTCTTCGCGCGGTTCACCCGCCTGGTCGGCAGCCGTCCGATGGAATATCTGACGACCTGGCGGATGGCCGTGGCCCGCGACCTGTTGCGCCGCGGTGGCTTTGCGCTGGAGGAAGTCGCGGCGCGCGTTGGCTACGGCTCCGCCAGCACCTTCAGCACCGCCTTCAGCCGCCACACCGGCCAGCCGCCGGGGCGGTTCATGAAAGCGGCGTTCCCGGGGGCATGAGCGGACCCGTCTCAAAGCGGTCCGCCAGAACTGGCCCGCGCTGCCGTCCGACGAGCCTTGAAGCGGCTGTGGCGGAAGGAGCCTTGGTCGCGGGGATCAATGCGCAGTTGCCGAAGTTATTCGGCCTCAGGTCCCACTGCTCGATCAGGCCTGTCCAAACCACGCGCGCCTATCTGGAATCGAACGTGTTGCGGGCGTTTTTGACCTTGTCGGAATTCTCGGCAACCCAGTCCACCAGACCTTGCAGTGCCGGCAACAGGCCCTGCCCCATGGCGGTAAGTTCGTATTCGACCCTGGGCGGAATCTCCGGGAAAAGCTCCCGCGTGACAAGTCCATCGCGCTCCAGGTTGCGCAGGGTCAATGCCAGCATCCGCTCGGATATTGTGGGGATCGATCTGTTCAGCTCGGAAAATCGGGCACGCTCTCCCGGCAGCATGGAGAGCGCAAGCATGGTGAAAATGCTCCATTTGTCGCCGACTTTCGTCAGCAGTTCGCGAAACATGATCGGATCTTCATTCCGGCACAGGAGTCCGGGCTCCAGCTGACGTTTGGCGGCTGTTTTGCTCATGCTTACATCCCTGTTAGCAGCCGACATCTACGTGCGTTCTTGTCGCAAATAAACTCACGATATAGAAGTCACTTACGAAACATTAGCCAAAACAGCGCGACCCATATGCCGACCTCTCCATCGTCTGGTTGAGAGGCGAAGGGCTGCTTTGCGCCTGAAACCAGAAGATCGGAGAGTCCCATGCTTGACCACATCATCCTGACCGTCAGCAACATCGACAGATCGCTCGCCTTTTATGAGGCAGCACTCAAACCGCTGAACATCGGCTTCTTCCTGCCCTACAAGGGAGAAAACGGCCATCCGGACCTCTGGGGTTTCGGCGACGGCCAGCGCGCCATCTTCTGGCTGAAGCAAGGAACGCCGAACCCTGACGCGATCCATTGGGGCTTCATGGCCGAGAGCAATGCCCTCGTCGACACATTCTACGAGGTTGCCATCGCGGCCGGTGCCAAGGACAATATCTCGCCTCGGGCGCGGATGGAATATTATCCCGGCTACTACGCCGCCGACGTGATCGATCCCGACGGATATTCCTTTGAAGTCGTTCACAAAAGCTGACGTGCCCCTTCGAACGCTGACGTTGCCCCCCGCGGCCGATCCAGTTCGAAGCAGATTCTGGCCCAACCGAAAAGACCAGAGAGGAAGCGCAGCAGGCTCACCGAAGGCCAGATCATCGGCATTCTGAAAGAGCATGAGGCGGGGGTTTCCGTCGCCGATCCGTGCCGAAAGCATGGCGTCAGCGATGCGACCGTCTGCAAGTGGCGGGAGAGGCAAGCGGGCTGGATGTCAGCGCGGCCAAGCGGCTGCAGGGCCTTGACGACGATAAGTCCCGCCGCCAAGCAGCCAGCGGTCGCGCATCTGGTGGCGGGTCACCGGATGACCGAGCGGCGGACGTGCCGCGTGATCGGCTGGAGCCGGACGGCCATGCGCTATGAGGTGCCCCCCAGGTTAACCCCGTGCGGCAAAGGTTCGGCTCTCGGCGGCTGCATGCGGCCGCGCGGTCAATCACAAGCGCCCGTTCTGGACCTGGCGGGAAGAGCAGTGCCCCGTGCCCCGTCCCGATCGACCCGAGGCCGACCATGCACTAACATTCAACCCGGACCACTCAATGGGGGCAGTCCACGCTCCTGCTGAGGAAAAGTCGGGCACAAGGTCAGCGATGACGAAAACCCAACATCGGGTTCAACAAGCCAATCCAGAAGTTCCCACGTCCCTGCCAAATCGATATTTGGGCGATGGCGGAAGGGGTGGGATTCGAACCCACGGATGCTTGCGCATCGCCGGTTTTCAAGACCGGAGCAATCGACCACTCTGCCACCCTTCCGGAGGGGTTTGGGGCCGGGGCCCGTCACCGCCTGGTCGCTGTCTGCCTGAAGGGGCGGCTGGCCCGAGGGGCTTCCCTCGCTTGGCGCTTTCTCCGGTCCCTTGGCAGGCTTGAGCGGCATAACGAAGCCGCCGCGATTCTGAAAGGGGCAGTTCTGGCCCCGATCGGCGCTTGCGGGCGCAGTGCCGCGCGGGGCATCCCCCTGGGCAAAACGGGCCATCGGTCGGCTGCGGGTGATTTCCGCCCGGCCTTGGGCCCGGCACAGAGCCGCCCTTCCCTGCTGATGTTTCTGCCGCTATGATGGCGCAGGAACCAGGCGGCGCAGCGCGGGCGCCTGAACAGCGGCCCGGATCGCGGGGGTGGGGGTCTTGTCGGGGGTCCGGGGCGGGAATGGCCTTGGGCAGACCGGGTGGGCTATCGGCGGTGACGGGCGCAAGGCCTTGATCTGCCAACCAGATCTGGCTTGGACGAGTGGTGTGGCAGGTAAGCGCGGCGACAGACCGCGCGAGAGCATGGGGCTTGGAATGGCAGGAATGATGCTGAAATCTTGGATCGTGGCGGGTGCGGCCGTTTGCGGGCTTGCGGCCTGCGCGCTGGGCAGCGGAAACACGCCGGTGACCGAAGACATCGGGACGGGGGCTGCAAGCTCTGCCACCTCGGTTCGTCTGGTCGACCGCGATGTCGAGGCGCCCGAGGTGTTTCAGGCCACCGACAAGGCGCTTTGGGATGGCCGCCCCTCGCTCGGCGGGGTCTGGGTCGCCTCGCCCAGTGCGAAAAACCCCGAGCGGGTCATCATGCGCAACCCGGCCAATGGCAAATTCGTCATCGGCGGGCTGTTCCAGCGCGATGCCTCGCTGCCGGGTCCGAAATTGCAGCTGTCCTCGGATGCCGCCGAAGCGCTGGGTCTGCTGGCGGGCCAGCCCGCCGCGATCAGCGTGACGGCGCTGCGCCGCGAGGAGGCCTCCTCCAAGGCGCCCGACGCCACGAAACCTTTGCTCGATGCCAATGAGGCCGTTCAGCCCGGCGCTGGCGATGTGGTGGCCACCGCCTCCGGCGCCATCGACGCCGCCGCGGCCAAGCCGACAAAAGCGGGCGCAAAGACCGGGCAAAAGCCCGCCACCGATCCGCTGATGACCGCAACCACCGCCGCCAGCGCACCCGCCAAACCGGCCGCCGCAGCCGCAGCCGCAGCCGCAGCCTCGGGGGGCAGCCTGATCCAGGTCGGCATCTTCTCGGTCGAGGCCAATGCCAAGCGGGCGGCCTCGGTTCTGGCCAAGGCCGGGATCACGGGCGCCACCTCGCAAGAGGTCAGCCATGGCAAACCGCTGTGGAGCGTCACCGTCCGCGGCGACGCGGCCATGCTGGCCAAGATCAAGGGCGCGGGCTTTGCGGATGCCTATGTCCTGAAACGTTGAAAGGACTTTACCCATGACCTTCTTCCGTCGCTTCACCTGCCTTGTGGCCTTTGCCGTGCTGGCAACCGGCCCGGCCCGCGCGTTTGAAACCGCCGCGACCCATGCCTGGGTCTATGACATGACCACCAACACCGTGCTTCTGGACAAGAACGGCGACGAGGCGGTTCCGCCCGCCTCGATGTCCAAGCTGATGACGGTCGAGATGCTGTTCGAGGCGCTGCAGGATGGCCGGGTCCAGATGGACACGACCTTCGGCGTCTCGGCCAAGGCGGTCAGCTTTACCGCGCTTGGCGGTTCGACCATGTATCTGCAGCAAGGCGACCGGCCCACGGTGCAGGAACTGATCCAGGGCATGATCGTGAATTCCGGCAACGACGCCTGCACCGTGGTGGCCGAGGGGCTGGAAGGCTCGGAGGAGGAATTCGCCCGCAAGATGACCGAGCGGGCCAAGACCCTCGGGCTGAACCAGTCCAGCTTCGCCAATTCCTCGGGCTGGCCCGACCCCGGTCAGCGGATGAGCATGCACGACCTTGGCATGCTCTCGGTCCATATCATCACGACCTACCCCGAGCTTTACCCGACCTTTTCGGAAACCGACTACAACTACAAGAACCGCTCGCCCGCCAATGCCAACAACCGCAACCCCTTGCTGAAGCTGGGGATTGGCGCCGACGGGCTGAAAACCGGCCATACCGAAGAGGCCGGTTACGGCATGGTGGGTTCGGTCAAGCAGGGCGACCGGCGCATCGTTTTCGCCTTCAACGGCGTCACCTCGGACAAGGACCGCGCGCAAGAGGCGGAGCGGATCGCCAACTGGGCTTTTCGCCAGTTCGCGCTGAAGACCGTGGTCAAGGCCGGCACCGAAGTGGCGCAGGCGCAGGTGTTTCTGGGCAATGCTGACACGGTCGGGTTGGTTCCGGCGGCAGATCTGAAGCTCCTGATCCCGGCGGGGGCCGCTGATGGCGTCTCGGCCGATGTGGTCTATACCGGGCCGATCAAGGCGCCGATCGCCAAGGGCACCAAGCTGGCCGATCTGGTCATCCACCTGCCCGAGATGCCCGATCACCATGTCGATCTTCTGGCCAGCGCCGATATCGGGCCGGCGGGTTTCATGGACCGCGTCATGGTGGCCCTGACCCAGCTGCGCAGCCGCTACGGCGTGTGACGGGATGGGCGGCAGGTTCATTTCCTTCGAAGGCATCGACGGTTCCGGCAAATCCACCCAAGCCCGGCTTCTGGCCGCAAACCTGCGGGCGGCGGGCCACGAGGTCGTCCTGACCCGCGAGCCCGGCGGCTCGCCCGGCGCCGAGGAGATCCGCCGTCTTGTGCTGGAGGGTGCCGCCGACCGCTGGTCGGCCGAGACCGAGATCCTGCTCTTCACCGCCGCCCGCCGCGACCATCTGGAAAAGACCATCCGCCCCGCCCTCGCGCGGGGCGCCGTGGTGATCACCGACCGCTTCGCCGACAGCACGCGGATGTATCAGGGCATCTCGCGCGGCGATCTTGCCGAGGTGGTGGACCGCCTGCATGCCCTGATGATCGGCGTCGAACCCGACCTGACCTTCCTAATCGACCTGCCCGCTGAACTCGGCCTAGCCCGTGCGCAAAGCCGCGCCGGGACCGAGATGCGCTTTGAAGACATGGGGTTGGCCTTGCAAGCCCAGATGCGCGACGGCTTCCTGATGCTGGCCAAGGCGCCGCGTTTTCAGGTGATCGACGGCACCCGCCCGCTGGACGAGATCGCCAAGGTCATCGAAACCCTCGCCCTTTCGCATCTGGGATGAGCGATATTCCCGAACCCGACCGGCTGGAGGGCGCCCCCCATCCGCGCGAGACCCGTCACCTTTTCGGCCATCGGAGCGCCGAGGCGACCTTCCTCGCCGCCTTCAATTCCGACCGTCTGCACCACGCCTGGCTGATTTCTGGCGCCAAGGGGGTCGGCAAGGCCACCCTGGCCTGGCGTCTCGCGCGGTTCCTGCTGGCCACGCCGGAAGGCGACGGAGGCTTTTTCGCGGCGCCGAAGCCCGAAACCCTCGACATCCCCGACAGCGACCCGGTGGCCCACCGGATGCTCGCCATGTCCGAGCCGCGCCTGTTCCTCCTCCGTCGCCCCTATGATGAAAAGGCCGACCGCCTGCGCGCCGATATCACGGTGGACGAGACGCGGGCCCTGCGCAATTTCCTCGGCCTTTCGGCCGCCGATGGCGGGCGCCGCGTGGTGATCATCGATTCCGCCGACGAGATGAACCGCTCCGCCGCCAACGGCATCCTGAAACTGCTGGAGGAACCCCCGGCCAAGGTCACCTTCCTGATCATCAGCCACCAGCCCGCCGACCTTCTGCCCACGATCCGCTCGCGCTGCCGCGATCTGCGGCTGGCCCCGCTCTCCCCGCCCGATCTGGCCGAGGCGCTGGCCCAAGCCGGGGCCGAGATTGCCCCTGACGACCGCGAGGCGCTGGCCCAACTGGCGGGCGGTTCGGTCGGCGCGGCCTTCAAGCTCTCCAACCTCGACGGGCTGAAGCTTTACGCCGCCATCGTGCGCCTGTTCTCCACCGTGCCGCAGATGGACCGCCCCTTGGCGCGCCTTCTGGCCGAGGCCGGAGCCAACCGCAAGACGCCCGAGGCCTTTGACCTGACCGTCACCCTGATGGATGCCTTCCTCGCCCGCCTTGCCCGCGCCGCAGCCATCCGCGCCCTGCCGCCAGAGGCTGCCAAGGGCGAGGCCGCTCTGATCGAACGGCTTGCCGCATTTCCGGGCGCCGCCGGGCTCTGGGCCGATCTCGCGCAGCATTTGGGCCTCAGGGCGCGCAAAGGCAAGGCGGTCAATCTTGACCCTGCCGCCCTTCTCATGGATATGGTCCTGAAGGTCGACGAGACGGCGGCAATGGTCGCCCAAAGGTGACAGATGAATACCCCGATTGAACGTGTCGCCCCCTTCGAACTGGTCGACAGCCATTGCCACCTCGACTTTCCCGATTTCGACGGCGAGCTGGATGCCCTGATCGCCCGCGCCCGCGCCGCCGGCGTCACCCGCATGGTGACGATCTGCACCAAGCTGCACAAGGAACCCGAGGTCCGCGCGATTGCGGAGGCTTACGAGGGCGTCTACTACGCCGCGGGCATCCACCCGATGAGTGCGGCAACCGAACCTGCCGTGACCGTCGAACAGCTTGTGGCCTATGCCAAACACCCGAAATTCGTGGGCTTGGGCGAAACCGGCCTCGACTACCACTACACCGCCGACAGCGCCGAGATCCAAAAAGCCTCGCTCCGCCTCCATATCGAGGCGGCGCAGGAGACCCAGCTGCCGCTGATCATCCACGCCCGCGCGGCGGATGAGGATATCGAGGCAATCCTGACAGAGGGCATGAAGATCGCCCCCTATCCTTGTGTTCTGCATTGCTTTTCCTCTGGTCCCCGCCTGGCTCAGGCGGCGCTGGAGATGGGGTTTTACCTGTCGATGTCGGGCATCGCGACCTTCCCGAAATCCTCGGATCTCCGCGACATCTTCGCCGCAGCGCCGCTCAACCGGATCCTCGTGGAAACCGACAGCCCCTATCTCGCTCCGATCCCCCATCGCGGCAAAAGGAACGAGCCCGCCTATACCGCTTTCACCGCCAAAACCGGCGCGCAGGTCTTCGGCGTGACCGAGGCGGAGTTCGCCGCCGCCACCTCCGCCAATTTCGACCGTCTCTTCACCAAGGCGGCCCGTGCTGCCCAAGCAGCGTGACGGGGGCGTGATGGCGACCTTGCGCTTTACCATCCTCGGCTGTGGCTCCTCGGGCGGCGTGCCGCGCCTCGGCGGCGACTGGGGCGAGTGTGACCCCACCAACGCCAAGAACCGCCGCCGCCGCTGTTCGATGCTGGTTGAACGGATCGTGGGCGACAAGCGGACCCGCGTCCTGATCGACACCTCGCCCGACATGCGCGAGCAGTTGCTCGATGCCGGGATCGGCACGCTGGACGGGGTGGTCTTCACCCATGCCCATGCCGACCACACCCATGGCATCGACGATCTGCGCCAGATCGTCTTCAACACCCGCCAGCGCCTGCCGGTCTGGGCCGATGGCCCAACCGAAGACGCGCTGATCGCCCGCTTTGGCTATGCTTTCGTCCAGCCCGAGGATTCGCCCTATCCGCCGATCCTGGAACTGCGCAGCATCGGCCATGGCCCCTTCGCGGTGCCGGGGCCCGCTGGCGCCATCAGCTTCACGCCCTTTGTTGCCGACCATGGTGCGATTGACGCGCTTGGCTTCCGCATTGGCCCCCTCGCCTACCTGCCCGATGCCGTGGCCCTGCCCGAGACGGCCTGGGCGCTGCTCGACGGCCTCGGCGTCTGGGTCGTCGACGCGCTGCGCCGCAAGCCGCATCCGACCCATGCCCATCTCGACATGACCCTCGGCTGGATCGCCCGCGCCCGGCCCGAGCGTGCCGTCCTGACCAACATGCACCTCGACATGGATTACGAGACCCTGCGCGCCGAACTGCCCAAGGGGATCGACCCCGCCTATGACGGCATGGTTCTCACCTTCGAGAACCAAGCCTGAGACCTGCCCAGACCACCGGGCCCCTGCCAAGAAACGGACCTGCCCCATGGGAATTCTGCTGGACGTCATCCTCCCGGTCTTTCTGGTGATCGGGGCGGGCTATGCGCTGGCGCGCTGGGGTGGCATGGGCGAAGGCGCGGTGGACGCGCTGATGCAATTCTCGCAAGGCATCGCGGTGCCCTGCCTTCTGTTCCGCCAGATCGCCCAGCTGGATCTGAAGACCAGCTTTGACCCCGGCCTTCTGATCAGCTTTTACGCCGGGGCTTTCCTGTGCTTCGCCGCCGGCTTCTTCGGCGCCTGGAAGCTGTTCAAGCGCCCGCTGGAAGAGGCGGTGACGACCGGTTTCGCCTGCATGTTCTCGAACTCCCTCCTCATGGGCCTGTCGATCACCGAGCGCGCCTATGGCACGGCGGCGCTGGCGGGCAATTACGCGATCATCGCGATGCATTCGCCGATGTTCTATGCCTGCGGGATCGCCCTGATGGAGATGGTGCGCAACCACGGCAAGGGCCTGAGCGCCGGGGCTTTGAGCCGCAAGGTGGTGAAGGCCATCTTCTCGCAGTCGCTGGTGCTGGCGATCACCCTGGGCTTCATCATCAACATCGTGCATTTCCCGATGCCCGAGGCGCTGGATGCGGCGACCGACATGCTGGGCAAGGCGGGCTTGCCCACCGCGCTCTTCGGCCTCGGCGGTGTCCTGTTCCGCTACCGGCCCGAGGGCGACAAGGGGCTAATCGCGCTGATCGTCGGCGTGTCGCTGTTCCTGCACCCGGTCGCGACCTATGGGCTGGGGCGGCTTTTGCAGCTGGACGTCGCGGCGCTGCGCTCGGCCACAGTGACGGCCGCCATGCCGCCCGGCGCCAATGCCTATCTCTTTGCGCATCTTTACGCAGTGGGTCGGCGGGCCAATGCCTCGGCGGTGCTGATCGCCACGGCTTTGTCGGTGGTGACGGCCTGGTTCTGGCTGCAAGTGCTGCCCTGAACGCCCTTTGCCTCTGGGGAAGCGGGGGGTTTCACACCCCCCGCCACTCCGCAGTTTCTTCGGTGCTTCGCACCAAACTGCTGCGCACCCGTGGGATATTTATGGACCAATGAAAGGGGGGGCGCGGGTTTTAACGCCGGCCCTTGGCGTGGAAGATGAAGCCTAGGAAGTTCAGCAGGATCTGAGCTGCGAGGATCGCGGTGGATTGGCTGTGGTCGTAGTCGGGGGCGACCTCCACCAGATCCATGCCGACCACCTCATGGCTTTGGGCCACGGCCTGCAGGAGTTCGAGGACCTCGTAGTAGAGGAAGCCGCCGTGGCTTGGCGTGCCGGTGCCGGGGGCGATCGAGGGGCAGAAGCCGTCGATGTCGAGCGTCACATAGACCCGGGCGCCTTTGGGGATGCGGGCGACGACTTGTTCCGGCCCCAAGGCGCGGAACTGGCGGACCGAGAGGATATCGGAGCCCATGGCACGGGCGGCGTCATAGCCGTCCTTCGCGGTGGAGGAGACGTTGCGGATGCCGACCTGGGTCAGCCCCGTGACATAGGGCTTTTCCGCCGCACGCCGCATGGGGGAGCCGTGCCCATTGCGCACGCCGTGGCGTTCATCGACGAAATCGAGATGGGCGTCGATCTGCAGGATATGGATATCGCCCTGCCCCGCGAAAGCCTCGATGCAGGGGATGTTCACCGAATGGTCGCCGCCGATCACCACCGGCAGCGCCCCGGCCTTCAGGATCGCCTCAACCCCTGTCCGGATATTGGCATGGCTTTTGGCCGTATCGGTGTGGACGATGTCCGCGTCACCGATATCCACGATGCGCACCGATTGCGGCAGGTAGGTCGCGTCATCCTCGTGGTCATAGGCCCCGGCATGGCCGAAGGAAAACAGCGTCGAGGCCTCGCGCACCGAACGCGGGCCGAAGCGGGCGCCTGCCCGGAACTGGGTGCCGAAGTCGAAGGGCGCGCCCATCACGGCGACATCGGCCGCAATCGCCGACCAATCCTCGACATAGGGCCTTTTGCCAAAGGTCGCGATGCCGACGAAGGGCAGGTTCAGGCGGCCGCTGTCGTAGGAATTGGCCATCTTACTGCGGGCTCATGCCGCGCAGGCGTTCCGAGCGGCGGCGCAACAGCTCGATCGTCGCCAGAAGTGCTATCGAGATCACCACGAGGATCGTCGCCACCGACAGGATCGCCGGGCTGATCTGCTCGCGGATGCCGTTCCACATCTGGCGCGGGATGGTCTGCTCGTCATTGCGCCCGACGAACAGCACCACCACCACCTCGTCAAACGAGGTGACAAAGGCGAACAGCGCGCCCGAGATCATGCCGGGGGTGATCAGCGGCATGATGACCTTGAAGAAGGTCGTGGACGGCGAAGCGCCGAGGCTGGCCGCAGCCCGGGTCAGCGAATGGTCAAAGCCCAGAAGCGTCGCCGTCACCGTGATGATGACAAAGGGAATGCCCAGGGTCGCATGGGCGAGGATGACGCCCAGATAGGGCACGCCCCATTTGTTGACCTCGATATCCGAGTAGAAGAAGAACAGGCCCAGCGTGATGATGATCACCGGCACGATCATCGGCGAGATCAGCACGGCCATGATCGCCTTGCGATACGGCATCTCGGGGCGCGACAGGCCAAGCGCGGCCAGCGTGCCGAGGAAGGTCGCGATGATCGTTGCGAAGAAGCCGATGATGACCGAGTTCTTCGCCGCCAGCACCCAGGCCGCCTTCTGCCAGACGATGCCCCACCAGGAAGCATCGCGCGGCACATCGGTCGGAACGTCGGGGAAGGTCAGGATCAGGTCGTACCATTTCAGCGAATAGGCCGCCGGGTCGAACTCCAGCATGCCCTTGGTGAAGGTGAAGAAGCTGTCGGCGTTGAAGCTGAGCGGGATCACCACCAGGATCGGCGCGATCAGGAACAGGAAGATCGCCGCGCAGATGCCGCGGAACGTATAGTACCAGACCCGTTCGAGGGGCGAGGCATAGATCGGAAGTGCCATGGATGTTCCCCTTACCCGAGCTTCATCTTGTCGATGCCGACGATGCGGTCATAAAGCCAGTACAGCAGCATGATCGCCACCAGCAGGATGGTGGCCAGCGCCGCCGCCAGCGACCAGTTGTTCGATTTGTTCACATGGAAAGCGATCATGTTGGAGATCAGCGTGCCGGTCGAACCGCCGACCAGGGCCGGCGTGATATAATAGCCGACCGACAGGATGAAGACCAACAGCGTTCCCGCCCCGATGCCCGGCACCGTCTGCGGGAAATAGACCCGGCGGAAGGCGGTCCAGGAGCTGGCGCCCAGGCTGCGCGCCGCGCGCACATAAGACGGCGGGATCGGCTTCATCACCGAATAAAGCGGCAGGATCATGAAGGGCAAAAGGATATGGGTCATCGCAATCGTGGTGCCCATCCGGTTGTTGATCATCTCCAGCCTTCCATCCTCGGTGATCACGCCAAGCGCTACCAGGATCGAGTTGACCACCCCGCCGCCCTGCAACAGCACCATCCAGGCCGTGGTCCGCACCAGAAGCGAGGTCCAGAACGGCAGCAGCACCAGGATCATCAGAAGGTTGGAGGTGCGGATCGGCAGCACGGCCAAAAGATGCGCCACCGGATAGCCCAGGATCAGGCACAGCACGGTGATCAGCGCCGACATGGCGAAGGTGCGCACGAAAAGGGTCAGATAGACGCGTTCCTCGGGCGGGGCCTGCACGATGGCACCGTTCGGATCGCGTTTCAGGTCGACTGCGTTCAGGAAGAAATCGGCGGTATAGGCATGCGAGACCTGCCGCATCGCGCCCCAAAGCTCGGGGCTGCCCCATTGCGGGTCAACGGCGATCAGCGCCTCCTTGAACGGCGGGACCAGGTTCTTGGCCTCGCGTCCGGCCTTGGTGAACAGCGACCGCGTGCCCGGCAGGGCATAGTTCACCCGTTCACCCGCGACGGCCACGGTCTTGGCGGCGGCGGCGGCCTTGAGGTCGTCGACCAGCACGGTGTAGGCGGCCTCGTCGGGCGCTGTGCCGACCGGGTTCTCGGCGAACCATTTCACCATGCCCGGCATGTTGTCGGCAAAGCGCGGATTGTAGACCGATTGCTGCAGAACCTGCACGATCGGCGAGACGAAGGTGACCAGGATGAAGGCCAGAAGCGGCAGCACCAATAGGAAAGCCCGCCATTTCGCGCGGCGTTGGGCCGAGGCCAGCGCCTCTTTCAAAGGGCGGCCGTCTGCGGTGGTCAGCACCTGAACGCTTGAAGCCTCGGTCACAGCCATCATCATACCTTCATCAGACAGAAAAAGGGCGGGCGCTGTAGGGCGCCCGCCGGGAAAATCAGTTCGCGGCCAGCCAGGCGTTGAAGCGATCGTTCAGTTCCGCGTCATGGTCGACCCAGAATTCATAGGACGAAGCCACGGCGTTTTTCATGTTGTCGGGGTTGGTCGGCATGTAGGGGGCCATGTCGGTCTTGCCGTCGTTGAACTTGCCAACCAGAGCCGAGGACGACTTGCGGGCCGGACCATAGGAGATCCAGGCGGCTTGATCGGCCAGCGCCTTGGTGGAGGTCGCGAACTTCACGAAGTTGATCGCGTCTTCCTTGTGCGGGGCGCCTTTCGGAACCACGAAGAGGTCGTATTCATAGACCTGGCCATCCCAGACGGTGGCGAAGGGCTTGCCGTCGGCGATGGCTGCCGAGAAGAGGCGGCCGTTGTAGGCGGTGGTCATGGCAACTTCGCCGTCAGCCAGAAGCTGGGGCGCCTGGGAGCCGGCTTCCCACCAGACAGCATCCTTCTTGATGGTGTCGAGCTTCTTGAACGCGCGGTCGACGCCTTCCGGGGTGCCGAGGGTCTTGTAGACGTCCGCTGCCGGCACGCCATCCGCCATCAGCGCCATTTCGAGGTTGGCCTTGGCGCCCTTGCGCATGCCGCGCTTGCCGGGGAACTTGGTGGTGTCGAAGAAGTCGGCAATGGTCGTGGGCTTTTCGCCGGTGAACTTGCTGGTGTCATAGCCGAACACGGTCGAGAACACGATGGTCGCCACAGCGCAATCGGTCACGGCGCCGGGCAGGAAGTCGTCCTTGGCGGCAGTGCCATCGGCACCAGCCGGCAGCGCGTCCATGCCGATCGGCTCCAGCATGCCTTCGTCGCACAGGCGCACGGCGTCGGAATATTCGACGTCGGCCACATCGACCGAGACGTTGCCGGCTTCTTCCTGGGTCTTGACCATCGGCGCCGGGTTGTCGGCGTCAACCGAGATCACATTGATGCCGGTCGCGGCGGTGAAGGGCTTGTGATAGGCCTCGACCTGGCTCTTGGTGTAGGCACCACCCCAGGACACGACCGTGATGTCAGCGCGGGCAGCAAAGCCGGCCACCGACAAAGCGGTCGAGAGGATAAGAAGCTTCTTCATAGAGACGTCTCCCGTTGTTGTATTCTTGTGTTGGTTTCTTGTGGCGATTTTCATGGCCTGAACCGCATGACGCGGTACCCCGGTTTGCCCCGGGGATCCTACAGATCAAGCGCGCGCGCGTCGGCGGGCGCCCAACCAATCCTGATCTTCTCGCCCGGCTTCAGCACCTGCTGACCTTGCGAGTTGCGCGATTTCATCACGAAATCATCGGCGCCGGCGACTGAGAGGACGGTGCGCAGCAGGTCGCCCATGTAGATGACCTCGCGCACGGTGGCGTCGATCATCGTGGCGCCCGGCGGCAGAAGCTCGGTCTTGAACTCCACCCGTTCCGGCCGGATCGAGACGACGGTCTCGGCCCCGGTGGTGGTCACATTGACCGGGGTCGCGTCGATCAGCTCGCCGGTCTTGAGCCGCACCTTGCAGGTATTGCCCGAGATGGCCTCGATCTTGCCGCGCAGCTTGTTGTTCTCGCCGATGAACTGGGCGACGAAGCTGTTTTCCGGGCGTTCGTACAGATCCTGTGGGCTGGCCAATTGCTGGATGCGGCCATCGTTGAAGACGGCGACGCGGTCCGACATGGTCAGGGCCTCGCCCTGGTCATGGGTCACATAGACCACGGTGATCCCGAGGTTTTCGTGCAGGTGCTTGATTTCAAACTGCATATGCTCGCGCAGCTGTTTGTCGAGCGCGCCCAAGGGTTCGTCCATCAGAACCAGCGCCGGATCGAAGACCAGGGCGCGGGCCAGGGCGATCCGCTGTTGCTGGCCGCCCGAAAGCTGGGCCGGACGGCGGTTGATGAAGGCGCCCATCTGCACCATGTCGAGGGCGCGCTTCACCTTGGCCTCGCGCTGATCCTTGCCCATGCCGCGCACTTCCAGCGGGAAGGACAGGTTCTCGCCCACCGTCATATGCGGAAAGAGCGCGTAGTTCTGGAACACCATGCCGATGCCGCGCTTGTGCGGCGGCACCTGGTTGATCGGACGCCCGTCCAGCGTGATCTCGCCATGGGTCGCCGTCTCGAACCCGGCCAGCATCATCAGGCAGGTGGTCTTGCCCGACCCCGACGGCCCGAGCATGGTCAGAAATTCGCCCTTGCCGATGTTGAGGTTCAGGTCTTTGACGACCAAAGCGACGCCGTCATAGCTTTTCTGGACGTGATCGAAGACGACGAATGCGTCGTTTGCGACCTTGCCAATGCTTGCCGCTGCGCCAGTGGATGCCCCAATGGATGCCAAGCCGTTCTCCCCGTTTTTATCTGGTCGTTCGCCGACCTTGTTGCTCAAGACTTAAGCCGTTGCCCGAGTTGATTGCAATTGCCTTCTTGAGGGACAAGTTTAGGCGCGGCAAACCGAAGAGAATGCGGGATTTTCCGCCGGAATTGGCCAAAGAAACGACAAGGCGAGCATAAAAGTGGCGTTTTGCGCCTGCGATTTTGCCCGTCACGCCGGCTGCACGGCCCGAATCTGTCCGATCAAACGGGGTGGAATCGGGACATGTATTGTCAAAAGCGACACCTCCTCCAGTTGCAGCGCCATCCGTGCCTCCCGCCCGGTCAAGAGCGGCAGGCAGCGCGGGCCGTAGCTGGCCAGCAGGTCGGCGGCCAGCGCGCGGCCCTGCCTGCCGGCGCTGGCATGGATCACCCGGGCCAGCGCGATGCGGTCGGACCAGCGCAGGGCGCGCAAGGCCTCGGACCCGGGGTAGAAGCTTTCGCTCCATCCGCCCTCGGCCCGGACCAGCGCGTGGCGCGGCAAGAGGATGTGGTGATAGGTCACGCAGCGGATGCCGCGCGCGACATGGGCGCCGCGGCCCGCTTCCGCCAGGTGGCGGGCGCGGATCAGCACATCGCCCAGCCGGACGCCGTGCTGCGGTGACAGGATCAGGTCGCGCTCCAGCCCGAAATGCCCCGCCTTCAGCCGGATCGGGCGCAATTCGGGGCGCGCGACGAGATCAGCCGCCGCAAGACGGCGCTGGCCGTGCCACAGGACCGGGGCTTCGCCGTCCTGGGTCAGCACCAGATCGCCGGGCGCCAGATCCTCGACCAGGCGGGGGCCTTGCGGCGTGGCGATCCGCGTGCCGCTGGCAAAGCACGGCACCCCCATCGCATGCAGCATCCCCGGGCTTGCGACCGAAGCCGGGCTGACGCCCGCGAGCACAAGGGTCTGGCCATCGGGAAAGGTCAGAAGCGCGTTGCCGTGGCCGTCGTCCGACACCGTGATGTCATAGGTCTTGAGCGGCGAACCATCGGCCTTGGTCAGGCCCGAGACATCCAGCTGGTCGGCGGTATGGCCATTGGTCAAGCCCATGCCGAAGTCGCTGATCTGGTTCGCTCCGCCCAGCGCGGTAAAGCGGAACAGGTCGTTGCCGTCGCCGCCGCCCAGCGTGTCATTGCCGGTGCCGGCGCTGATCGTGTCATTGCCGCTGCCGCCGAAGATCAGGTCGTTGCCCGCCCCGCCAGAGAGGTCGTCATCGCCCAGATCGCCATAAAGACTGTCATCGCCCGTGCTGCCCGAGAGGGCATCATTGCCGTCGCCGCCGGCCAGCAGGTCGTTGCCGCCGCCGCCGATCACGGCATCGTCGCCCAGCCCGCCATAGCCGCTGTCGCTGCCAGCCCCGCCCGAGAGCGTGTCCTTGCCGTCACCGCCATAAAGCAGGTCATTGCCGGCATCGCCGCTCAAGTTGTCATTGTCGGCCCCGCCATAAAGCGAATCGTTGCCGTCGCCGCCCCAGAGCTGGTCGTTGCCCGCATCGCCGCTCAGCTGATCATCACCCACGGCGCCATAGATCTGGTCCACCCCGGCGCCACCGGTGATCAGGTTGGCCGCCCCATCGCCGGTCAGCACATCGTTATAGGCCGAGCCGGTGATGTTCTCGACCCCGGTCAGCGTGTCGCCCGCCGCATCGCCGCCCGCGCCGGTGCCCGTGGTCAGGTTGACCGTCACCCCCGCCCCCGAGGCCGAATAGTCGGCAAGGTCGATGCCCGTGCCGCCGTCCAGAAGGTCGGCGCCCGCGCCGCCGATCAGCGTGTCATTGCCCGCCTCGCCCGCCAGATAGTCGTTGCCGCTGCCGCCGGTCAGGCTGTCATTGCCATCGCCCGCCAGCAGGCTGTCGTCGCCAAGGCCGCCGGCCAGCGTATCCTCGCCGGTGCCGCCATAGATCAGGTCGTTGCCGTCGCCGCCGGTGACCTGATCATTGCCCGCCCCGCCCAGCAGCGTCAGCGCGCCACCGCCTGCGCCGGTGATCGTATCGGCGGAATTGGTGCCCGAGATCGCCTCGATCTCCCAGAACTGACCGGAGCCGCCGCCGGCCAGCGTATAGGTGCCATATTCCCAGCCGTTGAAGGTGACATTGACCCCCTGCCCCGTCCCGCCGTCCCAAAACGAGATCGTGTCGGAATCAAGCCCGCTTTCGCCGCCGAACAGCTGGTCCGTCCCATCGCCCGCGGTGACATAGATCAGGTCGGAATCGCCGCCGCCCTGCACCATGTCATTGCCGAGCCCGCCCGACAGCGTGTCATTGCCATCATCGCCCCAAAGCTGGTCGTCGCCGGTGGCGCCATCCATCAGGTCGGCATCGTTCTTGCCTGAAAGCTGGTCGTTCCCCGTCCCGCCGGTCAGGCTGTCATTGCCGTCGCCGCCATAAAGCTGGTCGTCGCCCGCATCGCCATAAAGCTGGTCATTGCCGGCATCACCGTACAGTGCGTCATTGCCATTGCCGCCGGCCAGCAGATCGGCCGCGTCGCCGCCGCTCAGCGAATCGTTACCGTCGCCCGCGTAAAGCTGGTCGTTGCCCAGCCCACCCGACAGCGTGTCATTGCCCGCCTCGCCGTAAAGCGCGTCATTGCCTTCGTCGCCGCTCAGGCTGTCATTGCCGTACCAGCCCCAAAGCTGGTCATTGTCCACCCCGCCGTAGAGCGTATCGTCGCCCTCGTCCCCGGCCAGGGCGTCATTGCCCGCCTCGCCAAAGATCAGGTCGTTGTCGGCATTGCCGGTGACCGAGGATTCGAAGGCATAGCCGTGCACCGCGTCATCGCCGGCGCCGGCATAGATGACATCATTGCCCTTGCCGCCATAGATCTCGTCATTGCCACCGCCGCCGTAGACACTGTCGATGCCTCCCTCGGCATAGAGCAGGTCATTGCCCAGCCCGGCATAAAGCACGCCATTGCCATCGCCCACCCAAACCGTGTCATTGCCGTCGCCCGCGTCGATATAGGTCTCGCCGGTCAGGATCGCACCGTTCTGGTCGTCGATCAGGTCGTCGCCGGTGCCGCCAAAGACCGAATCGTTGCCCGCGCCGAAATAGATCGTGTCGTTGCCCGCATCGCCCATCAGGCTGTCGCTGCCGATCCCGCCCGCGATGCTGTCGTTGCCAAGCCCGCCATAGATCGTGTCGTTGCCATCGTCGCCGCTGAGACTGTCGTTGCCGTCTCCCCCGCTCAGGCTGTCATTGCCCAGGCCCCCGAACAGCGTGTTGTTGCCCGCGCCTCCGTAGAGCGTGTCATTGCCGTCGTCGCCGAAGAGAAGGTCGTCATTGGCGCCGCCATCCAGCAGATCGTTGCCCGCCCCGCCATAAAGCGTGTCATTGCCGGCATCGCCATTAAGCGTGTCGTCACCAAGCTCACCCAGGATCGAATCATCCCCGGCGCCGCCATAGACCAGATCGTTGCCATCGCCACCAAAGACCGAGTCGTTGCCCATCCCGGCATAAACGCTGTCATTCCCCGCCGCGGCGCGGATGATGTCGTCATTGCCGACCGCGCCGAGCCCGGCATCATTGTTGTCCACCTTGTCGGTGCCGCCGACGACCGGCTCGACATAGCCCGCGTTGATCAGATCGCCGCCGGCCGTGCCGTCGACATAGCCATCGTCGAAACCGGTCACATAGCGGTCATCCGTCATGTTGTAGGCCGTCGAGTCCGGGGCGGCGGTGATCGACAGCGAGACGATCGGCTTGGCCTCCAGCAGGGTGGTCAGGGTGCCGGTCCCGGTGTCCGGCGCGAGGAACAGCTTGCCCGTGGCATCCTGCACGACCTTGAACGACCCCGTCGCCGTGGTGCCATCGGCATAGGTGATCGTCCCGTCGACCACGACCATCGTGTCGAAAGTATAGGTGTTGGTGCCGCTGCCGATGTTGGTGGTGAAACTGTCCCAGGTCAGGGCATTGTCGGCGTCGAGCGACCCGAAGCTTCCCGAAAGATCGTTGACCGTGACCGAGGTCACATGGTGATAGAGCGGATCGCCCACCGCCCCATAGGTCTTGCCGACCAGCGAGCCTACGTTCTCTGCCGTGCCGTTCAGCTCCAGCGGGTCAAGCTGGGTGGCCGAGGTGCCGAGGTAGATCCAGTTGAAGGTTGTGGCCATGACTCAGGCCTCCCCGAACAGCGCACAGCGCATCCGGGCCGCAGATCCGGCCATTGCAGACGAAAATTGCCCTGCGGACAAAGGCTTTGAAATCCGCGCCGAACCGGCGCAGCCTGACATCGCTTTCCCCATCACACCCTCACACCCGACCGGCCCCATACCGGAAAGCGCAAGATGCCGCACAAACCGCTAATGCGCGGTTAAATCACGGATTTTATAGGTATTTTAGCGATGGCACAGCAAAGGTGATCGCACCCTCTGTCACCGTCGCAAGATTTTCGAGGGGGGTGTCTGGCGCTGTGCCCGGCTTGATCTGCCTGCTGCGCCTCTGGCCGTGAAGGCCACCCGGGCCGGATTGGTGCGGATGAAAAGACTCGAACTTTCACTCCGGTTAAGGAACAGCGACCTCAACGCTGCGCGTCTACCAATTCCGCCACATCCGCACTGATCCGGCCTGGGTGCGGGGTTATTAGCGAAGCCCAAAGCGGAAGGAAAGGGGCAATTTACACCTGGGCATAAGAGATCACCTCAATCTCCACCCCGTTCGCTTCGGTAAAGTAGAAACGGCGGCCCGGTTCGTAATCGGCATGGTTTTCCGTGACATATCCTGCCGCCCTGATCCGCGCCTCGGCGGCGTCCAGATCCTGCACCACAAGGCCGATATGGTTGAGACCGGAGAGAATCCCACCCGCGTCCGGCGCAGGCACCGGCGCATCCACGGGCGTATAAAGCGCCAGATAATCCTCGTCCGAGCCCACATGCACGGTATGGCCGCCGTTCTTGGCCTTGCCCTGCCAGCGGATGTGCCAGCCGAACAAGTCGCACAGCACCCCGGCGGTGGCCACCGAATCCCTCACCGTCACGTTCACATGTTCCAGTCGCGTCATGATCTTCTCCTTGTTTCATGCGGCGACACCCTGTCTAATTCCTCAAGTTAACTTGAGATCAAGCACAAAATGCACCCCGAAACACCTGCCAAGCCGCAACCTGCCAAATCCCTGACCATCGGCGATCTTGCGGCGCGCACCGGCCTCGCCGTCTCGGCGATCCGGTTTTACGAGACGCACGGCATCCTCGCCCCCGGGCGCAACGCGGGCGGGCATCGGCGCTACAGCCGGGCCGACCTGCGGCGGCTGTCCTTTGCCATGGCGGCACAGCGCCTGGGCTTTCCCCTGGCCACGATTGCCGGCCACCTGGCGCGCCTGCCCGCCGACCGCGCGCCTGATCGGGCCGACTGGACCCGCATCGCCACCGGCTTTCGCGCCGAGATCACCGCGAAGATCGCCGCCCTGACCCGGCTCGGCGATCTTCTCGACGGCTGCATCGGCTGCGGCTGCCTGTCGCTGGACCGCTGCGCGCTCTACAACCCGCAGGACGTGAAGGGCCGCGACGGCCCCGGCCCCCGCCTTCTGGACAAGCCGCCCAGCTGAGGGCCCCCACAGCAGCTTGCCCCGCCCTGCCGCAGGCCCTAAATATCGCCCATGCCCGAACTCAGCCACCTCCCCGGTCTCGCCCCCTATGCCGAAACCCTGGCCGCCATGGAGGCGCGGGCGGCGGCAATCTCTGCCGGCACCGCGCCCGAGGCGATCTGGCTCTTGGAGCATCCGCCGCTTTACACCGCCGGCACCTCGTCGAAGATCGAGGACCTGACCGATCCGTCCCGCTTTCCCGTGTTCACGGCCGGGCGCGGCGGGCAATATACCTACCACGGGCCGGGCCAGCGCGTGGCCTATGTCATGCTCGACCTCAACACCCGGGGCCGCGACGTGCGGCTTTTCGTGCGCGCGCTGGAGGATTGGGTGATCGGCACCCTCGCCCGATTCAACGTCACGGGCGAGCGGCGCGAAGGCCGGGTCGGCGTCTGGGTGACGCGGCCCGACAAGGCGCCCAACCCCGACGGCACCCTGCGCGAGGACAAGATCGCGGCGATCGGGGTCAAGCTGCGCAAATGGGTCAGCTTCCACGGCATCTCGATCAATGTGGAGCCCGACCTTTCGCATTTCTCCGGCATCGTGCCCTGTGGCATCCGCGCCCATGGCGTCACCAGCCTGGTCGATCTCGGCCTGCCGGTGACGATGGCCGATCTGGACGCAGCCCTGCTGGCCGAGTTTCCCCTGCATTTCCCCGATCCGCCGCAAGGCTGACCCCTCCCGCCTCAGACGATGGTCGCAGGTGACATTCTGTCCCCTTGTCTTGTGCCGGCGTTCGGATAACTCTGCCCGTCACCGCGCCGCATTCTTCCGGCCGGGCGCAGCCTCGCGCGGCCCGGCCCCTTCCGAAAGGTTTACCCCATGAAACTGCCGCTTTCCGGACTGATCCTGACCGCCGCCCTGTTCAGCCTCGCCGCCCCCGCCTTCGCGGGAGACGCGAAACTGGGCGAGGACACGTTCAAGAAATGCAAGGCCTGCCACTCGATCATCGCCGATGACGGCACCGCGATCCAGAAGGGCGGCGTCGTCGGGCCGAACCTTTATGGCGTGGTCGGCCGCCAGATCGGCAGCTTCCCCGGCTTCAAATACGGCGAGGACACGGTGGCCGCCGGCGCCGATGGCACCAAATGGGACGAGGCCGAGATTGCCGCCTATGTGAAAGACCCCACCGCCTGGCTGAAGGCCAAGACCGGCAAGGACAGCGCCCATTCCAAGATGAGCTTCAAGCTCGCCACCGGCGGCGAGGATGTCGCAGCCTATCTCGCCTCGGTCAAACCGGCGCAGTAAGGCAGCGCGATCGGGGCCGGACCACGGCCCCGATTGACCCGCAAAACAGACCCCCCGGCCGTTCGGAGCAAAACCCGAACGCCTTTCTTCAAGCCTTGCGCCAGGCCTCTGCTTCACGCTGCCATGCCGTCGCGGCATTCCCCACCCTGGCGCCCCCGCAATGTCGCCCGGACCAGCACGCCCCACATCCCCGGCACGTCCCCCGAACCGCGCGGATCCCCCCCAAACGCCCTCCCCGACACAGCGCCGCCACAGGCGGCTCCTCCGGCATCGGTCAAGTCTTGCTGACCTGATGTGTTGTGAACGCCAGAGGTCTTGATTTCCTGTGGTCTTATTCCATTGACCATTGCCCAATGTCTTTGTGGGCACTAGAACCCGGTTAGGCGGAACAGGGGGCGACTCCGGTTCCCAATGAGGCAATGACAACGGGAGATGCCAATGGCCGACGCAGCCATCCATGGCCACGACCATGAGCAGAAGGGGTTCTTTACCCGCTGGTTCATGTCGACGAACCACAAGGATATCGGGGTTCTCTACCTTTTCACCGGCGGTCTCGTCGGTTTCATCTCGGTCGTCTTCACCGTCTACATGCGGTTGGAGCTGATGAACCCCGGGGTGCAGTACCTCTGCGCCGAGGGTCTGCGGCTGATCCCCTCCGCCGCCACCTGTTCGCCGGACGGCCACCAGTGGAACGTGATCATCACCGCGCACGGCGTGCTGATGATGTTCTTCGTGGTCATCCCGGCGCTGTTCGGCGGTTTCGGCAATTATTTCATGCCGCTGCACGTTGGCGCGCCGGACATGGCCTTCCCGCGGATGAACAACCTGTCCTACTGGATGTATGTCGCGGGCGCCACGCTGGGTGTCCTGTCGGTCTTCGCTCCGGGTGGCGAGGGTGGTCACGGCGCGGGCGTTGGCTGGGTGCTTTACCCGCCGCTCTCGTCCAAGGAAGACGGCTATGCGATGGACCTCGCGATTTTCGCGGTCCACCTGTCGGGTGCCTCGTCGATCCTGGGTGCCATCAACATGATCACCACTTTCCTGAACATGCGCGCGCCGGGCATGACCATGCACAAGGTGCCCTTGTTCGCCTGGTCGATCTTCGTCACCGCCTGGCTGATCCTTCTGTCGCTGCCGGTTCTGGCCGGTGCGATCACCATGCTCCTGACCGACCGCAACTTCGGGACGACCTTCTTTGACCCGGCCGGCGGCGGCGACCCGATCCTCTACCAGCACATCCTGTGGTTCTTCGGCCACCCGGAAGTCTACATCATCGTGATCCCGGCTTTCGGCATCGTCAGCCATGTCATCTCGACCTTCTCCAAGAAGCCGGTGTTTGGCTACCTGCCGATGGTCTATGCGATGGTCGCCATCGGGGTCTTGGGCTTCGTCGTCTGGGCGCACCACATGTACACCGTGGGCATGTCGCTGACCCAGCAAAGCTACTTCATGATGGCCACCATGGTCATCGCGGTTCCGACCGGCGTGAAGATCTTCTCCTGGATCGCCACGATGTGGGGCGGCTCGATCGAGTTCAAGACGCCGATGCTCTGGGCCTTCGGCTTCCTGTTCCTCTTCACCGTGGGCGGCGTGACCGGCATCATGCTGAGCCAAGCACCTGTCGACCGGATGTATCACGACACCTATTACGTGATCGCCCACTTCCACTATGTGATGAGCCTTGGCGCCGTCTTCGGCATCTTCGCCGGGATCTACTTCTGGTTCGGCAAGATGTCGGGCCGCGAGTATCCGGAATGGGCCGGCAAGCTGCACTTCTGGGCCATGTTCATCGGCGCCAACCTGACCTTCTTCCCGCAGCACTTCCTGGGACGTCAGGGCATGCCGCGCCGCTACATCGACTATCCGGAAGCCTTTGCCTACTGGAACAAGATCTCGTCCTACGGCGCCTTCCTGAGCTTCGCCTCCTTCGTGTTCTTCATCGTCATGATCTTCTGGGCGCTGCGCTATGGCAAGAAGATCACCGTGAACAACTACTGGGGCGAATACGCCGACACGCTGGAATGGACCCTGCCCTGCCCGCCGCCCGAACACACGTTCGAGCAGCTGCCCAAGCAGAGCGACTGGGACCACTCCCACGCCCACTAAGCGAAAAAGGCCCCGGGAAACCGGGGCCTTTTGCTTTCGGGAAGATGGGCAAATTGCCCATCCTACGCGATCTGATGGCCCGCCGCGGTCATGCGTCTGCCCAAGGCCCATGGCGCCCTATACCACCAGACTCATTACCTCCCACACATTGCAGCCCACGCCCTTGTTGGCCGTACAGGCAGGCCCGATCCTGCCGATCACCCCATGCTCATCAGCCCTCGTGGCCCCGCCTGATCCTCGAACCGATCAGGATCGCCCACCGCAGCCGCGCGCCAAACCAAGGGCAAGCAAGGGGCTAGGCCGAGGGCCTTTGCGTTTGGGAAGATGGGCAAATTGCCCATCCTACCTGAGTACATGGCTGGTCGAAGTCTTGTGTTTGACCGAGGCGCATGGCGCCCTTTGCCCCCGACCTCGCAGCATCCAACCCATTGAGGCCCACGCCCTCGATACCCGTACAGACATGCCCTATCCTGCCGATCACCCCATCTTCATCAGTCGTTGTGATTGTGGGTGATCCCTGACCCGATCAGGGTCGCCCGCCGCATCTTGGGAGTGTGACAGCCCGCCTTCCGGTCTCTCATCCACCGCCAGCACGCAACCGGATCCGTCACTTGCGGGTCATGGTGCTTCGGTCTCCGTTCCTGCGAAGGCGGGAGATTCTGTTGGGGCTCCGCCCTCTGGCCGAACCAACCGCCCTTTGCCACGGGTCCCGCTCGGGCTGGCCGGCTGGTTCGGGGCAGGTCTCCTTCCCATGGCGAATTAACAAAACCCTAACGCGCTCCACTATAATCACGTAAATTCAATACTTTACCCGATATTTCACGCGTGCAATCCCCTCCCTTTCACACCCCTTCCTGCCACCCCGATCTCAAGGGCCCGCCCGGCGACACTCTCCCGCCGATCAGAAGCGCGGAGCGGGAACCAGGCGTCCCTCCGGGCGTTGAGAAGCGAGCGGCGGCGCCACTTTCTGAACCCGGCCCGCCACGCCCCTGCTGAGGAGGATCCGAAAATGACCACATTGACCGCGGAAGGCCAACACCTCGTGGCGGAGGCCGCCATTCGCCACCATGTCTCCGAGACCACGGCGCGGCAGATGCTGGAGGCGCTGGAGCGCGGCAACGGCTATCAGGCGCAGTTCGACATCGCCGAGCTGGGCGGCATGGGCCAGTGGCAGGGCGGCATGGTCATGGTGGGCGACATGTTCAACACCGACCTCAAGACCAAAGTGAACGCGCTTTGCGCCGATCTGGCCAGCGCCCTGCACGACGGCCACCTCTTCGCGAAAACCGCCGAGTCCACCACCGCCTTCTTCGCCCCACGCGCCTCCGACTGGCCCGAGGAGCTGGGCCATCCGGCCAGCCAGGGCGCGCAAAACGACATGCGCTACGCCTATTTTCCGCAGAAGCAGCGTCTTGCCGTGGCGCAGGGCGGGCGGGTGACGGTCTATGATACCGCGGGCCACCATATCTCGGGCTTCGGGCAGGCGCAGGGCGATGGTCAGACGCTGACCTTCTCCAGCCAACACGGCACCTTGGCGGTGACCGTCCTGGCCGTGGTGCCGGCAGCGGCCTGAGGTCGGGCGGCTTCGGCCCCCTCCGCAAGCGGGTCGGGTTTTTGAGCTTCAGGGCAAGGTCGGCAGGGCAGCGACAGGGGCAAGCCGTGGCCCCCGTCAGCCCTGCGCCACGACCCGTTCCGGCAAGAGACTGACTGCGGGCGCCCCTTTTCTTTTGGGCGGCGCGGGCTAATCTCGCACCCATGCCCTATCGCTGGACTCAATCCCCTTCGCCCGAGGCACAGACCCTGACGCTCTGGCCGCATCAGGCGCTTGGCCCGCGCGGGCTGGTGGTGTTCATTTCCGTGACAGCGGCGATGTTTCTGCTGCCGCTCCTCAGCCAGATCGGCCACCCGGGGCTTTGGGTCCTGCTGCCTTTTCTGGTGGTTGCGCTGGCCGGGGTCTGGGCAGCTCTGGCGCGCAACCACAAGGACAGGATGATCACCGAGGTCCTGACCCTGACGCCGACCCGGATCTCCCTGATCCGCAAGGGCCCCCGCCGGCAAAGCCGATCGTGGGAGGCCAACCCCCATTGGGTGCGCCTGACGCTGCATGCGACCGCGGGCCCGGTGCCGCAGTACCTGACCCTGACCGGCAACGGGCGCGAGGTCGAATTGGGCGCTTTCCTGACCGAGGATGAAAGGGTGGCCCTGAAGCACGACCTCGAATACCGCCTTGCCCGGCTTTAGGGCCGCGAGCCTGCGCCCGGCGCTGGAGGGCTTCGCGCCCTCCAGACCTCCCGCGGGATATTTTCGTCCGGATGAAGGGAAAAAGGGGCGCCACGCTGGGGGCGCCGCGGGTCCTGCG